>JBKJZI010000028.1:0-15656 GCA_046715155.1 Chthonomonadales bacterium
GTGTAGGGTGTCGGGTCCTACACCCTACACCCTACACCCTACACCCTAAATGGATCCTTCTTCGCCCGCACAAGCCAACGTACTGCTCGGCGCCCAGGGGCTTAGGCCCCGAAAGCGCTGGGGACAAAACTTCCTCTGTGACAGGAATGCGCTCGAACGGATCGTGGGAGCGGCGCTCCTCGAGCCGGGCGACAAAGTCCTGGAAATCGGCGCGGGACTGGGCGCTCTCACCCGGTCTCTCGCCGATTCTGCTGTGAGCGTGACCGCGGTTGAGATAGACCACCTGCTCGAACCCATCCTGCGCGAGACGCTGGCCGACAAGCCCAACGTCCGTCTGGTCTATGAGGACTTCCTCAAACTAGACCTGCCTGCCCTCCTGGACGAAGCTTTCGGACCCGATTCGGGCGTCGTTGTCGCCAACATTCCGTTCTACATCACCACGCCGATTCTCGAGCTTCTGCTTGAATACAAACCACGCATCAAACGCATTGTCCTGCTCGTCCAGCAGGAGTTCGCGCAGCGGATGATTGCATCTCCCGGCACCAAGGCGTACGGCTCAATGTCCATATTCGCGCAATATCACGCGCGCGTCGAAATCGTGACGAGCGTGTCTCGCAACTGCTTCCTTCCTGCGCCCGAAGTGGATTCCGCAGCCATCCGCTTCACGCCGGTGTCACCGGGAACGGTCGCAGTAAAAGACGAAGCGCGTTTCTTCCAGATAGTCCATTCCGCGTTTCAGCAGCGCCGTAAGACGCTATCCAACACGCTCGTAGCCGGGGGTATCGTGCCAAATCGCGAATCCGCGGAATCTGTCCTGGTGTCCCTCGGAATCGACACAACGAGGCGCGGGGAGACGTTATCCCTCCAGGAATTTGCTCGACTATCTGACCGGCTCTCCCGTTCGTAATCGTACTCGTACTCGTAATCGAAGCGAACGACCGAGTACGAGTACGATTACGATTACGATTACGATTACGAACGGGAGGATTCTGGGGCGGGGGTGGCTAACTTCCACCGGTTGCAGTGACCGTCTGCCTGTTCCCCCGGTTGCACTTTCCCGTCGTTACTTCCGGACATTTCCTTATTGGAGGCCTTAGACTGTGAATTTCGACCTGCTCAAGCGACTGTGCGAGACGCCCGGAATTGCGAGCCGTGAGGAGCGGATGCGCGAGCTCGTCATCGAGGAGCTGCGGCCGCTCGTAGACGAAGTCTCGATGGACGCGATGGGCAACTTGATCGGGCTCAAAAAGGGCAGTGGCGGGCCGAAGGTGATGATAGCCGCGCACATGGACGAGATCGGGTTCATGGTCAAGTTCATCGACGACCGCGGGTTTATCCGGGTACACCCCGTCGGGGGTTGGGACCCCCGAACGATGGTCGCGCAGCGGGTCTACGTTCACTGCCACTCCGGCGAGAGTCTGTTGGGCGCGCTAATGCCGGCCGCCAAACCCATCCACGTATTGACCGAGGAAGAGAAAAAGAAGCCGCTGCAGATCGAGGAGTTCTTCGTAGATGTTGGCCTTCCCGTGGAAAAGGTGAAGAAAATGGTGGAGGCCGGCGACATGGTCACCATGGCCCGCACCACCGAACGGGTCGGGGATACGGTCGTCAGCAAGACGCTGGACAACCGGGTGAGCGTCTTCGTGATGATCGAAGCGCTGCGCAAAGTGGGGAAGCATAAGTGCGATATTCTGGCGGTCGCGACGACCCAGGAAGAGGTCGGGCTGCGAGGAGCGATCACCGCGGCCTACGCGCTTGAGCCGGATATTGGAATAGCCCTCGATATCACACTCGCCAACGACTTTCCCGGCCCGAGCGATTACGAGCACATTACGAAGCTTGGGGAAGGCGTCGCCATCAAGCTCATGGATTCCTCGCTTATCTGCCACCCCAAGCTCGTTCGGCATTTCCGCGACCTGGCGGAGAAGCACAAAATCAAACACCAGCTCGAGATCCTTTCGCGCGGCGGCACGGACGCCGGCGGAATCCAGCGCTCCCGCGGCGGCGTTCCCAGCTTCACCCTCTCCATTCCAACACGCTATGTTCACACCGTAAACGAGATGGCTGCAGTCGATGACATCCAGGGGGCGATAGACCTGCTGGCCCGATACCTCGAAGACGCTCACTCTCGCCAGTACGGCTACAGTAGTGACGCCTGAACGCGAGCCGGATTCCGCTCCTTGAACCGAGTTGCCATCTTAGGGGCTGGGAGTTGGGGAACGGCGCTTGCCACGCTCCTGGGCGGGGTGGAATCCGTCAGAGTTTGGGCGCGAACGGATTCGGCCGCGGCTTCGATTAACGATCAACGCGAGAACGAGCGCTATCTGCCCGGAATCCGACTCCCGGACAACCTCTCTGTCACCGCCAGTCTCGTAGAATCGGTCAGTGACGCGGACTGCATTATTTTCGCGGTGCCTTCCGATGCGATCCGTGACGTTGCTCGCGGCGCGGCCAGCCACATCCGGCCAGGCGCCCTGATCATCAGCGCCTCGAAGGGTCTTGAGGACGATAGCGGGCTCCGGATGTCGGAGGTCCTGAGCCAGGAGCTTCTGAATCCGGCTTGGATTGTTGCACTCTCCGGCCCGAATCTGGCGCTGGAGGTGGCGCGCGGAATCCCTACGGCTACCGTGGCGGCGTCTGACGATGCGGAATCCGCCAAAGCATGTCAGAAGCTTTTGTCCGGGCCGACTTTCCGGGTCTATGCGAGCACGGACCTGATAGGAGTCGAGCTGGCCGGGGCGATGAAGAACGTTATCGCTATCGCGGCCGGAATCTGCGAAGGGCTCGGTTTCGGGGACAATAGCCGGGCGGCCCTGATGACTCGCGGATTGGCGGAGATAACGCGACTTGGGGTAGCGCTCGGCGCGCAGACCACGACGTTCCTCGGGCTCGCGGGCGTGGGAGACCTTATTGCGACCGGCGGAAGCCGCCTATCGCGCAACTACCGCGTCGGAATCGGTCTCGGGCAAGGGAAGGACCTGGCGTCGGTGCTCGCCGAGATCGGGCAGGTGGCAGAAGGCGTCCCGACCACGCGGGCGATATGCGTCCTTGCCGGCCGCACCGGCATAGAGATGCCCATCTCCCAGGCGCTTCACCGCGTACTCTTCGAAGGCGGCTCCGTCCGCCACTCGATCCCCGAGCTCATGCTCCGCCCCGCCCGCGACGAGGGGTGATTCCGGATCTTATCTCGCGCAAAGACGCAAAGGCGCAAAGAAAGACGCGGATTCCGGAGCTTATCCACAGATGACGCAGATGGGCGCCGATTCCGGATTCATGTACAAGATCAACAGGACTTACAGTTTCCCGCCTTGAATAGACCCGTTCTTGACGTCATTCTGGAAGAATCCGGCCGTGTTCCATGGCAACCACAGATTCCACAGTCCTTCTCACGCAAAGCGGCAGAGAAAGACGCGAGACCCGGATCCCGTTTCATGCCTCGAACGCAAAAAGGGCTGTCGAGACGGAACGAACAGAACATGGCGCACTGTATAACATTGTCGGGCCGCTTAATACGCCCGCCGGGAGGAATCCCACTGTGCTAACCAGTTGGATCGTCAGGCACGGGGACGACTTTGCGAGATTTGTAACTTGCCATCCGGCATAGTGTAAGCGACATGAAAACGCATACCGCCAACCTGAACGAACTGGACATGGTCGAGCTGACCACCGACCTACCGGATCGGGGCCTCACTTCGGGTACGATCGGCACCGTTGTCCTTGTCCACGGGGAAGGCCGGGCTTATGTCGTCGAGTTCGTCGACCGCTCCCGAAACACCATCGGGATCCTCACAGTCGACCCCTCCCAAATCCGGCCCTTGTCCGTGGAAGAGGCGGAAAAACGAATGAGCGGCGAGAAAACCACCGCGATAAGCGGACCACGCCTGCGCGCCTCCAAGCCGCCTACGTCAACTCGGTCTTAGCCCGCTCCGCTCACCATCTTCGGCTTTCCGCGCGGCCTCGCCGAAGCCGGAGATCAACTCGCCTGCCGGATTCCGCTCATCCGCGCCGTCCCCATGCCCACCGTGCTACGCCATGCTGCAGACTTCATCGCCTGACCAAACACAAGGAGGGCCGACGGAATCCACCATCCGTGTGAACGTCTCGATGTTGCGATTCCGGTTGCTTGTCGGCTTGCTTGACTTGGGGGGGTGTGATACAATGCCTCCGGCTCGGCTTGGCGGCCGGGCGGGAGGAAGTGAGATGCCACGCGTAGCCGGCGTTGCCTTCAAGCGCGTCGCCCGGTCGTATTGGTTCGACCCCGGCGAGCTTGAGTTAAATGATATGGACCGTGTTGTCGTAGAGACCACGCGCGGAATCGAAGTAGGGACCGTTCGCGTAGCCCCGAGGGAGGTCCCGACAGAAGACCTCCAGGCCCCGTTGAAACGGGTATTGAGAATGGCGGGTCCGCGCGACTTCGAGCAGGAGGAGCGCAACAAAGAGGAAGCCCGTAAGGCGTTTGCAATTTGCAAGGAGCGGGTCCAGGCCCACGGGCTCCCCATGAAGCTGATTCAGTCGGAGTACAACTTCGAGGCGACCCAGGTCACCCTGTACTTCGCGGCCGAGAACCGGGTGGATTTCAGGGACCTGGTCAAGGATGTCGCCGGACAGCTCCGATGCAAGGTGCAGCTCCACCAGGTCGGAGCACGCGATCAGGCCAAGATGATCGGCGGAGTCGGCCCCTGCGGACTTACCCTATGCTGCTCGACATTCCTCACGGAGTTTGCGCCCATCTCTATGAAGATGGCGAAGGACCAGAGCCTCTTCCTGAATCCCGTGAAGTTTTCCGGCGTCTGTGGCAAGCTGATGTGCTGCTTGAGCTACGAGCACCAGAATTACGTTGAGACCAAGAAGGGGATGCCGGAAATCGGGGCGTTGGTGATGACTTCCAAGGGCCAGGGTAGGGTGGTGGACCTCAACATCATCCGCGAGGAAGTGATAGTGCTCCTCCGCGAATCCGAGGCCCACGTGAGCTTTCCGGCCGCGGAGGTGACTCCGGAACGGACCGCCAAGTGCCCCAACTGCAAGGGCTGCGAAGTGGATTCCATGAAAGAGGATTACCGCGACTCCGCGCTCAGCGATTCCGTTCCGGAGGAGATCGACCTCAGCTCACTGGAGGACTAGACCTTACCGCCGCGATCGGCTGTACGGATCACGGTCGTACTCATTGTTGATTCCGTCTCCGTCGATGTCGATGTCGCGATTATCCGGCGTGCCGTCGCAATCGAGGTCGGGGAGGTTATGATCGTTCCGGCGATCGTCTCTCCAGTCCCGATCGTTCCATCGAGCTTCGCTCCAATCGCGATCGTTCCGACGGTCGTCTCGCCAATCACGGTCACGCCCTCGGCCATTTCGCCAGTCGCGGTCGTTTCGGCAGTGCTCCATTTCGCGCCGTCGCTCGCGTTCCAGGCGGTCACGTTCCCGCTCTCGCTCTCGCTGAAACCGCTCTCGGTCCTGCTGTCGATGCTTGCTGTCTCGGTTCCGTTCCCAACGGTCGCTATCCCGTCCCTGGCTCCAGGCGGGAGCGTGCCGGGATGATTGGGCCATTACTGGCGCGGCGCCTGCGAACAGGAGTCCCAGGCCGGCTGCGGCCGTGACTACCAGTGCGCGCCGCATATTCGATCTGTAGTTCATGGTATTTCCTTCGATCCTGACGTTGGCCAGGTCTTGACGAATAACTCCGGACGAAATCGGGGTCTGTTCTTGTTGAACGAAGGCGTAGCGACACCGTGACCATGCGACCGGAAGAGGCAGACACTACCCGGTGTGATATCGAGTTGAGGGATGGAGCGGGAAAGCCGTTTTTCGGCCGTAGCGGCGGATGCCAGCGCGAATGCGAAGTTGGTCCCCAGGCCGTAGACCTCTTTATCCACTTCACCCGCTCATCCGCCGGCGCTGGGCCTGCCTTTGCTTTCTCAATCCACTAATCGAGGGTGATTCCTAACCGTTTCTCCAGCGCGCGAATGCAATTGCGGGCGTATTGCTGGGATGGACGCTATATTTCACTTCTGAAGCGACGGCCATTTCAGCTTTTCCCCGTCAGGAGCGCGGTCATCTTGTCGAGCCGCTCCTTCCAGAACTCCTTGCGCTTTAAGACGTCGGCGGAATCCGCCAGTTTGTTGTGCTGTATCGTCACCTGGCTCCTGCCCTCACCCTTCGCATAGAAGAGAACCTCCACGGTGGTGGAATCCGGCATAGTGGCGCGGAGAGACTTGTCTTCCCTCGCCGTTCGCACAGCGAGCTTCTCCGTCAGCCATTTGGACCGCTGCGTCTCATCCGTCCACGCCTGATACATTTCGGAGAGACCTGCATTTACGGTGCGCGAGATGTTGGCGCTGAAGTCGCCGTCGCACTTCTGGTGTACCTCTCGAAGTCCTCGGGCGCGCTCGTATTCGACGGTAACCATCTGCTGCCACCACGAGCCGACGCCGTGCTGTTCGTGTAGAATTGCGACTATCTCTTTATGAGTCTTCTTCTTCCCGTCGGCGGAATCGAGGGCCGCGAACCACTCCGGCCAGGTCTTGCCCGTCTTAGCATTCACTGCGTCATCGCTCATGGATGGCGTGTAGGCGTCGCTATCTGTGCTCATATTGTCTCCTCTATCCACCGGGCATTGGTCTATACCGCTTCCGATTGAGAGGTGAAATGGAATTGCTGCAGCTTCAAGGCAGGCAGGAGTGCGTTGTTTCCGCCGCGGTTCTCGGAGCCGGAGACTGGCTCCGGTTTGCTGACCATTTCGACGTTTCCGGGCGCCAACATTGCGATCATGCTCTCGTTGAACCGGAAGTTGCGTACCGGATGCTTGACTGTGCCATTCTCGATGTACCAGAGGCCATCGCGCGTGAGCCCGGTATTGAGCTGCACCCGCGGGTCCACGCCGCGGATGTACCAGAAGCGCGTAACGAGCAGCGCCCGGTCGCTCGCCTTGATCATTTCCTCGATCGTAGATGTCGGTCCCACGCTCTCGATGATCAGGTTTACCGGACCGGCAGTCGGCTCGACTTTCCGCTCATTCGCCCAGAACCGAGAATAAACCAGTGTCTTGAGGACGCCCCGTTCCACGAGCATGACTCTCTGAGACGGAATCCCGTCCTGTGCGAAGGGAGAATCCGGCAGCTCGGGGTGCCCTGGATCGCTGTAAATGCTGAGTTTTGGATCGAATACCTGTTGGCCGATCTTAGTCTTTCCTCCTGGAGCCGACATTGCGCTTCGACCTTCTTCGGCGTTTCGGGCGTCGAATCCGAAGCGCCCCATGAACCCGAGCAAGTCGGCAACCGCCTGCGGCTCAAGGATGACGGGAAAGACGCCCGGTTTCATCGCCTTCGGATTCCGCGATGACAGCACCTTCCGGATCGCCTCTTTCGCTATCCGTTCGGTGTCAAGCCGATTGACATCCCAGTGAGAGCGCTGAAAAAAGCCGGAGGCGTCTCCGTCTTTGGTCCGCGCGGTTACGGTGAGACCGGCCAGGCTCGTGCGCTCATAGCGGAAGTTGCCGTGCTTGGTGGCCGTGGCAGCCGCCCTCCCACTCGCCTGGTGGAATCCGGCGCCGATGAGTCCGGCCCTCTCGCAGGCCGAGATGATCTCGTGGATTCGCCGTGCGCGGTCCGTCACCGAAATATCCACCGTGGAATCCGCGAATCCGGCGGTCGGCCTGTAGACCTGCGGGCCAAGCGTCGGGAGGTACTCACGGTCTATCGGTGATAGCCGCGCGATGGATTCCGCCTGGTCGACCGCCTGCTTCAGGGACAATTCCGACAGGTCATTGGTTGTCGCCTGGCCGCGCCGTTTTCCAATCCACACGGTCACGGCCACCGTGGCGTTCTCCTGGCGGCCGTTCGTCAGAAAGGAGTTTGCGGCAAACCGCAGATGGGAGTTCAGGCTGGAGGAGACGGTGACGGACGCGTCATCCGCCTTAACGCTGCGGAGGATGCGGTCAGTTATGGATTTGAGCTCAGATTCAGATAGGAGCATGAGCTGTGAACAGTTGTTAAGCTTTAACGGCGATTAAGATTAAGATTAAGATTGAGAGCGCGAGGCGGTATTCAACACATTCACCGCGCGGAATCGCGCGGGAGGGCAGCCGTGGCTTACGGCGTTGGACTGGCCGGGCTCGCCTTTGCCGTCGCTGAAGCTGCCGTGGATCTCATAGGTCTCCGGGCCGCCCAGCGCATCGAGCGAGCCCCAGAAGTCGGTGGTGCGCGATTGGTAAGCGACGTCGCGGAGCATGCCGATCACTTTGCCGCGCTTGACTTCCCAGAACGTCTGGCCGCCGAACTGGAAGTTGTAGCGCTGCTGGTCGATCGAGTAGCTGCCGTTGCCGTAGATCAGGATTCCATTATCTACATCCGCGAGAAGCTGCTCCAGCGTGACGTTCTCCTTCGCCGGCTCAAGAGAGACGTTCGGCATGCGGGGAAAGGGGACGTCTTCCCACGATTCCGCGTGGAGGCAGCCGTAGGATTTCTTGCGTCCGATGAGCGGCGCCAGGTCTCGCGTCGTCTGCCAGTCGACGAAGATTCCATCTTTGACCAGATTCCATTTCTGGCCCGGAATGCCTTCATCGTCATAGCCTACGGTCGCGAGGCCGGCCGGCTGAGTGCGGTCGGCAAAGAAGTTCACCATTTTTGAGCCATACCGCAGCTTACCGGTCTTATCGGGAGTTAGGAAGCTGGTGCCGGCATAGTTCGCCTCCCACCAGAGCGCGCGGTCCAGCTCCGTTGGGTGGCCGACGGATTCGTGGATGGTCAGCCAGAGGTGCGTGGGATGCAGTATCAGATCGTACTTACCGGGGTCCACCGGTTTGGCCCTTAACTTCTGGACTGCGTCCTCGCCTGCTTTTTCCGCCTCTTTCAACCACGGATAGCTTGAAAGGTATTCGTAACCCATCTGCTGCGGTCCGCCGAAGGAATCGCGGCTCTGGAAGTCGCCGTTCTCGCGGTTGACCGCGGTCACATTGAACGCCGGATAGCAGCGAATGATGTATTGCTCGATGCGGGATCCGTCGGAGGTGGCAAGGTACTTCTGCTCGTTTACACAGGAGAGGCGGGAGGTGACGAAACTGACGCCGCGTACTTTTAGCGCCGCCTCATTAACGCCCATTAGAAACCTGATCTTCTCGTCGACAGGCACGTCGAACGGGTCTTTTTCGAAGACGCTCTTCCATGCGGTCACTACTTTCGGAGTGGATACCAGCTCAACGTGCTTGCGCTGAAACTCTCCGTTCGCCCTCGCAGTTTCAACTGCCAGCTCGGTGATCTTAACGACTTGCTCAGGAGTAACGACGCGGCTGGCGGCGAAGCCCCAGGCGCCCTTCACCAGGACTCGGACTCCGAATCCGAAGCTCTCGCTGCGGTTGACGCCCTGGACCTGGCGCTCGCGGGTTGAGATCGATTCGTTGCGGTAGCGGTTGATTCGGATATCGGCGTAGGACGCGCCCAGTCGCTTCGCCGTTGAGAGCGCGGCGTCTGCGAGCTTCCCCTTATCGACAGAATCCGCGGGCGCCCATTCCGGAATCCAAGGGGCCATCGCCGCGATTGCAGCGTTCCCGACGAATTGTCTTCGCGTAGTCTCCATCATTCGTAACCTCGTCCCCTGTTCGTCGCCGGCAGACCTGCCTCCTTTCGAAACAGATCGCCAGCGCCTCAATTACCGGGAAATGGAAATCGCGGAGGATTCGCGCGAATCGCTGCGAAATAGGCTGATGTAAAATATTCCGTTAGACGCTTTGTCGCACTTTGGAACGCGGGAAAGGAGGCAGTTGCGATGCTGCTGAGATGCGTTCTCATGCTCCTCGTTTGCGCTCTCGTGGGATGCGGCCGGCAGCCCGGCTCCACTGCGATGGCTTCCTCCGAATCGGTCAAGCTCACCTTCTCGCCGGAACCCGGAGTCCGCTCTGGATACGTCCGCATCCGCCCGAATGAGGTTCGCGCGGACGCCAAGTCCGTGGATTGGGAATGGCGTATTAAGGGCGCGGGCCTTCCCGGCGGCGCGAAGTTCTACAACAGCCGCGTGACCGGAAGCGGCCCGGTAGATCTCAACATGCAGATCAGCGGTTCCGTCGGCTTCGACGCGCGGGTCTTTCTGAAACTTACCGAAGAATCCGGCAAGGTTAGGGCGGCCCAGCGGGTTGAGATCAGCGCGGGCAAGGACATGGGAAAAGTCGAGGAGAAGACCTGGACTGTCCCCGGCACGCTGGAAACGGCTCTCAAGGTGGAGCAGTCGAAACTGGCGGAAATGGAAATGCCGGTCCGCGTCAAGCTCGCTACGGTAGGCGGCCAAGAGATTGCCGCCAACTTCGAACAAAGCCAGTTCTGATTTCGGACCACAGACGGCGGACAACTGCGCACGGGTTTTTCTGGCGGAGTTCGAAATCCCACGACTTCGGATTCCGGGGACAGCGCGCGGGCACCGCCCACGAAGTCGGCAACCTTGAGGTCGGCAAGCGCGCGGACATCCCCTAATTGAATTCGAACCTGGTTTTAGAGCGTGTTTTTATCGGTGGGGGGAAATTAACGGTCGCAAGTTGAGAGTTGAGAGTTCGGTCAGCCGCGCACGCTACCGGATTCCGCTCGATCCGCCGTTACCATCAACTCTCAGCCCTCAACTGCGCCCCCGGAGCTACCACGCTTGTATCCGCCCGGATTAAGCGTGCAATTCGCGGATTACACCTCCAAGCCATTATCCTCTCGCAATACAAGCATTGTTAAAGGAACGAATCTGTAGCTATCGAATAGTGAGTTGCGAATCGTCGTTGAAGGGCGGGAGATGGATACGGATCCGCACGGATCTGTTTTAGGTTCGAGGTTCGCGCTTGTCCGATGTAGCCCTTTCCTCGCTCCCGCGCTTTCACGTTTCGCAAAGGAAAAATGGCATGCGAAGAGCAATCTTCACCCTCTGTCTGGCCCTGGCTTTCACTATCGCTCTGTCGGCCGGCATCCGCACTCAAGCCGACCCTCCCGAATCCATCACCATTGTCTTCACATGGCCTAAGGGCCAAATCGGGACGGTGCACGGAACATTCGAGACTTCCGGCGCAGTTGTGGATTCAGGGACTGCAGCGATGGACGTCCGCCGGGCCTCGCATACGGCTCACTGCGTCACAACACTGACGGGCGCCAACGGTACGATCGATATACATTCCCAGTGCAGCCTGAAGAGCAACCTCGGCAACTGGGGCGTCGTGAGCGGCACTGGGGCGTATTCCGACTTGAAGGCCAACGGGGGTCTCATCATGGACTTCAGCCCACCTGCTTACTACACAGAGACATTCACCGGCAAAGCGCACTGACGGCCGCGCGGAAGGGTGGTCGGCCTGGTTCCCCGCCACACCCGTGACTGCCTGACGGGTTGTTCCGTTTCGGACGGCAGAACGTGCGGGTGGTTGGCGGTCCGTAAGGACGACGGCAGCACGTTGTCACATGCCGCAGACCAGGCAGGGATACCGCATCTGTGGATTGAAGGTGTGTTGGAGCAGTTATGTGGAGGGCTGACACTCTACTACTCCAACACCCTATACTCCATTGAGGTAGCGCGAGAGTCCAGTGTCTAATACGAAGTCGATTTGAAAGGTCCGGCCGGCCCTGTCGGCACCTCGCAGGGTAACGACGGCCTGCTTGCCTGAATCCGAGCCAAGAATCGTTACTTAGAGCTTCTGGCAGAGCCGCGCTCTTTGCTGTACGCAAACTCGGCGCTTACGCGCGCGTCCCTTCGCGCTTGCGAGTGTCGCAGGGGTAGACGCGCTCATGAGCGCCTGGAATGCCAAGAGGGCTTACGCTTTCTGGTGCCCGCGCACGGCTATTATATACGCCGACAACGACGGAAACCGGCGAATCGCCGGCGACGCGGCGTGGCTACCACTCATCAACGATCCGCCCTATCCGGATAACACGTCGGGAGCAAACTGCATCACCGGCGCGTCCATGCGCACGCTCGGGCATTTCTTCGGGGACGATGCATTCACTTTTGTGGTTACCAGCAACGTGGCCCCGGTAGTCCAGAAAACGCGCGTCTACCCCCGCTTCTCGGGACGTTGCCGACTATGTCGTAGAAGCTCGGATCTTACTGGGTATCCACTTCTGCTTCGCCGACGTTGTCGGACGGAGGCAGGGCAAGCAAGCTGCCGACCGAGTGTTCAGTCACATCCTGCGGCCCTTTCAGTGAACTCGTCCATCTAGACTACCGTGGTAGGACGGGCCGGATTCTTCGGGTGTCGATCGAGTTAGCCCACCTTAGACAATTCGGGCCACTGCTTGTGGTGGTCGGTGGCCTGCTCGTAGGAGTTGACCGGCGTAAGTCGAATTGAGCCGTCCGATTCCGTGAACGAGCCGGGAGATTGAATCCCCCGGCTCGTTTCCTCATGGTACGGAATCCAACATAAGACGGCTTCCGGTAGTCCCCCAATGCAGCTCCGGGTCGGAATCCGCAATTGTCCGCCCGAGCACTGCCGTCAAGCGCCTGATAGCCTTCAGCTATGGGCCTAAATCGACTTCAGGTATTCGATCAGCTCTCGCTTTTCGTCGCCGCTCAGGCGTAGGGTGAAGTGCCGGTCGTAGTGGTTCACCACGTCCATCAGGGTTGTAAACCGGCCGTCATGGTAGAATCCGCGCTTGTGGATTTTCTGCGTGTCCCAGAGGGCGCGCAGGGGCGCCGTTCTGTATCTTTCGTCCGGACTCCGCTTCGACTGGAAGTCGTCGATTCCGATGTCTTCGGGCTTGTGCAGATTCCAGCCCGGCTCGGTGAAAATGGGCGGAACATGGCAGGTGGCGCAGCGAGCCTTGCCGTTGAAGATTACTTTGCCGCGCGATGCCAGGCCGGAATCGAAACTGCCGCGCGGTGGTTTGGGTACCGGAAGCGTGAGTTGGTAGAAGTGGAGCGCCGGAAGTTTCGCCGTGACCATGTCCACCGGTGAGCGCTTGTTGCCGAACCGCGCTTTTGCCGCGACCGGGTATTTCTCGCGATTATCCAGCCGCGGATCGAAGAAGACGCCGCTGCCTTGGAGTTGAAGGTTGGCGACGTAAGCATTCCAATAGGTGACATTTCCCCATGAGCCCGTCCAGGTGTGGTTATTCACCCCGGACAGTCCGAATGCGGGCGGGTTCAGCGTCGCGGCGGGTTTGCCGTCGGGGCGGAATCCCTTGCCATCCAGGTTGAGCTCCGCGTCATACTTCCCTGGTCCCCAACTGTTTAACACGCGCTTAACCGTCGCTTCGTTCACTCCCAGGAGGTCGGTCAGGGGCTTCAGATTCGGCGCGGAGGCCACTATCGCTCCGACATTCAGATCCGTTGCCGGCCAGCCGTCCAGCCTGCGGCCGATTCCGGGCATGAATGCATCGTCCACGTTGGAGTGGCAGAGGGCGCACTGGAATCCGACGGATCGCAACCGTTTACCGTCTTCCGTGAAGAATCCGGTCACGCCAATAACAGCCTTTGCCTTAAGCAGCGTCAGCGTGTTCGACGGGTCGTCGAGATCGACCGTGCCGGCCTTGATTCCGGCAGCTACGGCCTTTGGAACCATTTCCATGTCCACTTTCAGGCCGAGCTCCAGCGCCTTCTTCGGGCTAACTCCGGGGCCAACACCGCCGTTCTTCGCGCCCTGAATCGCGTCGTGCAGCTTTAGCTGGTCTCCCCAGAACGCTTCGCTGCCGAAGGTATCGAAGCGGAATATCTCCTTCCCTTCCTTCGCCATGCGTTTCGCATTATCGTCGGCGGCTTTGCTGAAGCCCTTGCCGTCCGTCTGGGCGTCCAGAATAGAAGGGCTGGACGCAAGAAGGAGTGCGACGCTGGCGGCTATAGCCAGCCCCATTAGGAAACGTTTTGCTGCGAGGTTCATCGGTTTCTCCTGGTGTGAACATATCTTGCCGGTTATATTGAGCGCGACGTCCGCAGGAAACTATCACACCTGTAAGAAGATACAAAGTTGACGGCAGCAAACGTGCATTGTTCCAAATAAATAAAGTGATTGCTATGGTTTTTCTGCCACAGTCGCTATCCGGAGAATACGGGCAAACATGACTCAAGCGGAGTGGAAGAAGAAGTTCCTCGCCAATACTCGGGCAAAGATCGTCACGATGCTGCGCGGCGGAAGCCGAACGGTAGGCGAATTGGCCGGTGAACTCGCCTTAACGGAAAACGCTATCCGCCAGCATCTCTCTATCCTGGCGCGCGAGGGAATCGTTCAACAGAAAGGAGCCCGCCCGGGAATCCGCAAGCCGCACTTAACTTACCAATTGACATTGGAGGCGGATCAGCTCTTCCCGAAGGCATACGGCCTCACTCTCCTCCATCTTCTCTCCGTAATGACGGGCCGGTTTGCGGAATCTGAGGTCCAGTCTATCATGCGCGATACCGGCGTTTCGATGGCGGGGGAGTTCCCCGTCGCCGGAGGGACGTGGGAGGAACGCCTAGATCGGGCGGTAGAGATTTACGACGCGCTTGGCGGCCTCGCCGTTATCGAGAGGATGGATGGAATGGTTTTCCTGCGGGGAGATAGCTGCCCGGTCGCTTCGGTCGTAGATGGACACCCAGAAATATGCATCATGCTCGAGGAATTGCTCTCGGATGTGATCAAGCTGCCGGTCCGTTCGCTGTGCCAACGGGAGCCAAAAAACCAGTGCTGCTTCGAGATCACCCCACCTTAGCCAAATCCGGCCACTGTTTGTGGTGGTCGGTGGCTTGTTCGTAGGCGTGGGCTAGGCGGAGGATGGCGTCTTCGCGGTAGAGCTGGCCTACGAATTCGATGGACTGCGGGAGGCCGTCGAGCATACCGCAGCGGGTGATCAGGGTCGGATGGCCGGTCAGGTTTGTGAAATAGATGGTCGGGCCGGCGAACGGAATCGTCACGTAGCAGTCCACCTCTTTGACCGCGTCTGCCATCTCCTCCATCAGCCGCGTGCGCACTCGCATCCCCAGCAGGTAGTCCGACGCCGGAATCGTCGAGCCGACCCGGAAAGTATTCGGCCAACTCCCTTCTCGCTGCTGTACCAGCATGTCCAGCTTTCCGCTTGCGTTCAGTTTCTGGAAGGCGGTAGCGGATTCCGCGTCGATGGTCAGCATCGGCAGCGCCTGGTACGCCGGCTTATTCTTCGGCAGGGTCACCGGTTTAAGCGTAACTCCGAGATTGCCAAGGGTGTCCAGGACCGCCTTGTAGATCGGACCCCGCTTCTCATTCTTCGCGATCTGCTCGAACGCCGCGGATTCAACCCCAACCCGCAGGTCACTGAGCTTCGATTCCGGATTCCAGCGGAACGGCACGTCCGGCACCGTCAGATCCTGTCCATCCGGCCCGTGGATGACGCTCAGAACCACGGCGCAGTCCTCGACCGTGCGGCACATTGGCCCGATCTTATCCATGGTCCAGGAGAGCGCCATTGCCCCGGTTCGCGGTACCCGCCCGAACGTTGGCCGCAATCCCGTTACCCCGTTCACAATCGACGGGCTCACAATACTGCCCAGGGTTTCCGTACCGATGGCGAATCCGAATAGGCCGGCGGCGATTCCGCTGCCGGACCCGGCCGACGATCCGCTTGAGCCCTTGTCCGGCGCCCACGGATTCCGCGACATCCCGCCGAACCAGACGTCGCCCATCGCAAGCTCCCCCATCGCCGTCTTGGCGACGAGTACCGCACCGGCATCCTCCAGCCGCTGCACAACGGTGGCGTCACGGT
>JBKJZI010000029.1:0-33588 GCA_046715155.1 Chthonomonadales bacterium
GTACCGAGCTTTTACGCTGATCGAACTTCTCGTCGTTATCGCAATTATCGCTATTCTCGCGGCGATTCTCTTCCCCGTCTTTGCCCAGGCGCGCGCCAAGGCCCGCGGCACCTCCTGCCTTTCAAACGTGAAGCAGGTCGGCATGGCCTTCCACATGTACGTCCAGGATTATGACGAGACAACGCCCGCCATCTGGGGCGGATCGGGCGCCTGCCAGCCCAGCGGCCAGAACTGCAGCCATGAGTGGTGGTTCAGCCTGGTCCCCTACTCCAAGAATATCGATCTGTTCTACTGCACGGAGCGGTTCGATGGAAACGCAAACAACTACAATGCATACGGCCGGGCGCTCGGAATCCGCCGGTACGCCGGGTACGGCTACAATTGGGGTCCCATCGGCTGGCGAGGAGGCGGCTTGCTGAATACGCAATTGCGGCATCCGTGGGGTCAAACCTATCTTACTGGTAAGTCGCTCGCCGCGATCGAATACCCCGCCCAGATGTTCTCGTTCGGCGACACGTATGACACCCCCAGGATGACCGTTGGAATCGGTTTCTCCGGCGATACGTGGAACGGTCGCAGCAACGGCGCGCTTCGGCACACGAGCGGGCAGTTCAACTATGCCTTTGTGGACGGTCACGCGAAAGGAATTAAGGTACGGGCAGGCTTTATGGCGGGCGCCTTCAACAACCGCCTTATCATGCCGGCGAGCGTGCAAGTGGGTTCCTTTGCCTTCTGCGCCGATCCCAACGAAGTCATCGTCAACGGCGGAGCGTCGCCGGATGGAATGGCGGTGCCGTCGCCGATCGTATGCGGGCAAATCCCGGCCTACATCGTCGCCAACTTCCCGCAATGCGGCACAACCGGCACGACCAATTGTCTGTTCAACGACTAACCCCATGGAGCGCCAGATGAAGCAACTCACGCCATGGATTCTGGCGGCGGTGTTTGCCGGATTGTCTATAGGAGGGTGCGGACGAGTCCAGGCCCCAGAGCCGGAATCCGCCGCCCCGCAGGTCACTACGGCCGACAATACACCCGTGCCGACTCTAAGTCAGCAGCGCCAGGACAAGCGCGGCGACTGACCGCTGGAATCAACAACATCGAGTGCCGCCGTGACCCCCGGTCAGGCGGCACTCTTCTTGTGACGGGCGATAAGCGGATTCGGACCAAGGCGCGATGAGTGTGATGCGGCTCTTGCTTCCTGGGGCATCCTGTGGTAATTCAGTGCTGGAACCAAAAGCCGGGCCGCGCGCCCGATTGGCGGTTCACGCACTGCAGCCGCGGCCCAGGAGCCGCCGGCAATAAGGGAGAATTCCGTGACGAATTTGAGCGTATCCGGCGATGGGGCGGCGATCAGGGGCAAGCGGGTCGTGATTTGCGAAGACGAAGCGATCACTGTCATGCACCTGGCGCGGGCGTTCGAAAAGGCCGGCCTTCTGGTGGTGGGCAGCGCGGCGGATGGGATGGAAGCGCTCAAAGTGGTCAAGCACCAGAAGCCGGATATCGTCACCATGGACATTCACATGCCGGTGATGAACGGCGTAGACGCGATCCGCCGTTTTATGAAGGAGTTCCCTGCCTGCGTCGTTGTGATCACCGCATTTTCAGACGAGGAGACGCGCGAGGCCGCAATGGAGGCCGGAGCCTGCGCCTATATCTCCAAACCACTCAACGGTAAAGACGTCGTGCGGGAGGTCGAAAAAGCTAACGTTCAATTCCGCAATGGAAACGCGACTCCGGCCGCCGAAGCGACCACTCCTGGATAGAACGCCAACACCGTACCTTAGTCCCAACCCCAATCCTGATGTTTAGGGTCCAGGGTGCTCAGCGGCTGCGGGCGCCAATCGTCGCGGCGGCGCGCTGAGTGGACTGACGGCTTGCGGCGACCCCTATTTGCATCATAACGGTATTCGCCCTGAAAGGCAAGCTCCGCGTTCCGGTCGATGCGCTTTCTCTCCTGCGGGGAAGGCCGCCAGGGAGACCGATTCACGCGCGCTAATCGAGCCGGGCCTGTTCGCCGTTTGCCGGCGGAGGTAGCCTTCCTGGCACGCGGTCGATTAGAATCGGCGGAGTCAGGCGAAGTCGAGCCGCTCGGAGGCGCGTAAACCGTAACCACGCGACTACTCTCCTCATTCGAATCGGCCTTGTGAGGCCATATAACGACGGGCCGCGGTTCGGGGCGGGAAGCCGTCCGCTTCGCGACCGCTGGGCGAGCCCTGATCGGCGCAGCGGGAACAAGGCGCGGGGTTGGCGCATTTCGTACAGTCGCGCTTTGAGTGCTAGCAACCGCAACCGTTTCTTCTTGGGGCTGTGAGGGCTTTTTCCGTTCGACAAACGCGGGATTCCGTACGTCGGGAGCGCGGAATGGGGATTCTGTGATTCGGACTGTTGGTTCAGCGCTCGGCGGCATGAATGCATCGAGCGAATCCCCGCCTGATATCTGATTCTCCGGCGGTATCGATGGAAGTGGCGCCGAGACAACCTCTGAGGGACTCGCCAAATCTGAAGCCGGCGGGATTACTCGCACGCTGCCGGCGTCAACACGGTGATCGAATGATTCCTTCCGTAGTTGCCCGCCGATGACCGCGCCGAGAACGGCACAGGCTATCACGAAGCCGGCAAGGGCAATCGACATCCGCCTCTGTGACCGAGACTCCCGGGTGAGTCTCGGCTCGCCGCGCATCTTGAATCGCTCGCGCTGGCGCGCGATCGCCAGGGCTTCTGCCCCTCGACGCTGGGCCTCTAAACGCTCCCGCTTACGCCGCTCCTGCCATTCTACAAACCGGTCGAATACGCCACTCCGATCATCCATATACCAATAGGCGTCCGGACTGGCTACAGACTCCAGTTTGTCCAGTGCTTCCGTAAGGCGATCAGCCGAATGCGATGCTTCGGTGGTCTCGCGGAATGATTGTGAGGAGCGATCATCTGTCATGTATTGCATCTCCTGACGGCATCCGGCCGAATTCCAGGCGCCGCCCGTCTTGAGGCGATAGTGCGCTCGCCATCTTTCTGGTAGTTGGACTGCTGTTAAACTATATGGGTTCCCAAATGGTAGGACGGATTCGCGCCGTACCGCGTGACGTGAGCCTTTGCAAGGAAATCGGGACTTACCGCGGAATCTTTATCACCGTCCCATTATCACAACACTGGTATTTCCAACAGTATCCCATTCTATGGAAAGAGAATACATAACCCCCGAAAGCGTACCTGCCTGTTATGCCGAATTATACGGAATCGAACTCACTCCATGAAACTCCGGCGGTATTGGCTTCCGAGCGGCCGATAATCGACCGCCTGGCGTTCCTCGCACAGGCGAGCGAAGCGCTCTCCGCGTCCCTGGAACACGAGGCGACGCTTCAAATGGCCGCCCGAATCGCAGTCCCATTTCTCGCGGACTGGTGCAGCATCGATATCCTCTCGCCGGATGGTGAGGTGTTTCGCGTAGCTTCCGCGCATGTAGACCCCAACCGCGAAAGTCTGGCATTTAAGTTGCACACCCGGTACCCCTATGACGCCGATACGCCGTACGGACCACCGAACGTAATCCGCACGGGCCGCGCAGAGCTTTACGAAGATGTCACGGAAGACATGATCCGCGAAAGAATCCATGACTCCGAAAGGGTAAGCGGATTACTTCGCCTCGGAATCCGCTCCGCGATGATCGTCCCTATGACGGCCAGGGGGCGGATTCTCGGGGCAATAACGTTTATCACCGACGTTTCCGGCCGCCGGCTCGGCGCTGAGGACCTCGCCCTCGCCATGGATCTCACCGCACGCGCGGCGATGGCGGTTGACAACGCGCGCCTATACCAAGCAGTGAGCGAGGCGCGCGCAAAGGCTGAGGCATCAGAGTCAGCACAGCAGGATGCAGCGACGGAAGCGCAGCTTCTACATCGCGCCGGGAGACTCCTGGGCAGCACGCTGGATACTCAGCAGGTCTACAGCACCCTGCGGGAGCTCGTCGCCGAGATCATGGACTGCGACGGCCTCTTCGTCTCCACTTTCGACTCCGAGGCCCAGATGATCCAGTGCGCTTACGCCTGGGTAGAGGGGCAGCCCATAGATCCTGCCCGTCTCCCCGCAGTGCCACTCGCGCCGGAAGGGAAAGGCGTACAGAGCCAGGTGATTCGCACCGGCGAGCCGCTGCTCATTAGTGACATGGATGACCGGATGAAGCTCTCGCACACCTCGTTTCATGTGAATCCCGATGGGAGCTACGACAAGAAACCTGCAGAGACCGGGCCGCGCACGCAGTCGGCTATCTACGTTCCTATTAAGCTCGAGGGGCAAGTCCTCGGTACCGTTCAGGTCCAGAGTCTGCGAAAGAGCGCCTATACAGCAGACCACCTTCGCATGCTCGAAGCCCTCATGCTCCAGGTCGCGGGCGCATTCCGAAACGCATTTCTCTTCCAGCAAGTACGCGCGGAGCTGGAGGAACGAACTCGCGCGGAGGAAGAGCTCGCCAGAAGGCAGGCCGATATCGAATCCTTGAACGAGCGTCTGCAGCGGGCAATGACAGAAACGCATCATCGCGTTAAGAACAACTTGCAGATCATCGCCGCAATGGTAGATCTTCAATTGATGGATCGGCCGGAGTCCGTGCCCGCCGGCCAAGTGCGTCGCCTCGGTTCGTACGTGATGACGCTGGCGGCCGTGCACGATATATTAACCCAGGAAAGTAAGGAAGACTCGCAAGCGCAATATGCCTCCGCCAGCGCAGTGTTTCATAAGCTGCTCCCGCTGCTACAGCAAACGGCTGAAGGACGCCGCATCATCCCGACGGTGCAGGATGTCAAAGTTTCCGCAAAGCAGGGAACGGCGATTGCGCTGGTGGTCAACGAGCTCGTCAACAACGCCTTCAAGCACGGCGCCCAGAATGTGACGATCGACCTGCGGCAGGAGGGTGGCGATCTGCACCTGGCGGTATGCGACGATGGACCCGGTTTTCCGCCGGAATTTGACCCAGCGTCGACATCGAGCACGGGACTGGAATTGGTGGAAAGCCTGAGCCGATGGGATTTACAGGGAACGGTCCGTTACGAGAATCTGAAACCGGACGGCGCGTGCGTCACCGTAACCGCGCCACTTTCGTTAGAATTCGAGCCGCTCATGCCGGAGCAACTAAACGTCTAAACCCCTTACCGAGTAACGATCGTCCCCATCCTTACCACCTCAAAGTCACGTCCTTTGACGCGCTTGATGGCCCGTAGATCATCGTCGTTCCACCTGGGATCCGGCGCGCCGCTGATGAACCAGTTGCCGCCGTTGTCGGCCAGGAACATACCGTGTTTCTTAAGCGCGGTGAGTATGACCTGGACCGAGCGGGGAAACCCACTAATGTCGTAGCCCGCTTTGAGGCGGACCCTCATTCCCATCGGGGGAAGATTAACGTCTGCCTTTGTGCTTGCAAAGTGGCGCGCCGGCGCCACATACGCCCGGCGGCTGTTACGCACCGTGAATCGGAGAGCATGCGCAATCGCCCCCTGTTCCATAACCTCATCGTAGCGGACCAAGCCGGGTAGAACCGGCAGACCGGCAGCGTCCGCAGAGGTCCATCCGGCGGGGCGCTGCGTATTGGACTTAAGATCGAAGATCGCGCCGGACCCGGCACGCCAGCCATTCCCCTCACGGTAGGCAGAGAACAGCTCGTACAGCTTCCAGTTATCTTTATCCACGACCAGCACATGCCGGTCCCCATTCGAATTCGGCCCGCCTTCAATTGGAGCGTCCGGCGGAATCGGATACGGTCCCGGATCGCTCTCATCCGCGTACTCGAATCGAACTGGCACCTTGGGCTGAGAACCCGGAACGACTATGTAAGGGATTCCGTTTGGAGCGCCGTCGTATACGGTGCCAAAATCCGGATGCAGACCCGCATCTAGCCCGATGCTGGAAATCAGGTTGAAGGAGTTGGGATCTACCGATTCCGCCGAGATATCCTTGTTCCAGGGGTTGTCCAGCGGGAAGATACGGCGGCCGGCGAGGCTCGAGTTGCTGTTCGCGTTCTTGGGCGAACTTTGTTGAGAACCGACGGAGCAGCCCCATGCAATGAGCAATACCAGTCCCGTGGAAGTGACTAGTCCGGCCACACGCGACGTAAGTTTCATAATCTGATGAAGTTCCGTCAGTCGATGGGAATGTCGGGGCGGCGCTCTTTCCACGTTCGAGGCTTCATGTCACCCAGCCAGGGCTGGATAATCTTCCGGTCAAGGTGTAACTCTGCCATGACGACCGGCTTTTCTTTAGACGCTTCGGCGAGGACTGCGCCATCGGGCGCGACAATAAAGGTCTTCATGTCGAAGCTGGAGCTGAGCAAGAATACATGATTTTCGATGGCGCGGGCCCTGGCGAGGACCTCGTTGCCACCCCAGATCGGCAGCAGAATTATCTCCGCGCCTTTCGCCGCCATTGCGCGTGCCGGCTCCGGGAACTGCACGTCCCAGCAGATCATCATGCCGACCTTGCCGAAATCGGTGTCAAAAACCGGGTAGGAGTCTCCGGGCGTGATTCCGGCCTCATACTCTTCTCGGGGCAGATGGGTCTTTCGATAGGTCCCCACCAATTCGCCGCGCCGACCGATCAGAACGGACGTATTGTAAACCACGGACCCAACCCGTTCATAGATTCCGGCGACGATGTAGCTGTTCAACCGCTTCGCCAGCTCACCGAGCCGCTTTGTGGAAGGACCCGGAATCGATTCCGCCACCTCGACGTAGCTCTTTCCGTTGCCGACGATGCTAATCCCCTCCGGAAGGCAGATGACGTCCGGATTCTGCAGCTTCGCGGATTCCAGGATTCTACAGAAAGCCTCGACGCTCTCTTCCGCAGATTTCGTCCCTCGCGGACGGTGGAAAACAGTAGCGGCGCGAATTACCCGGTTAACCGGCGCGGAATCCTCTTCCAATTTGATATCGTCGAAGTAGACCGCGCCCCCCTGCGCCCATTGAAGGGCAAGCTCGATACGAACGCTCTTCGCATTTTCCGGCGCCTGGGCTGTATGACCAAGTCTTGTCCAGCCATTATCCTTCCCGGCATCCAATACAAAGTCGGCTGGGCGCGCGTTCTTTCCGTTCTCGTCGAGCCAATCCAGGCGGGCAGCAACGGATCGTTTCTCGTTCTTGACTCCTCGCGCAGAATAGTAAGCAGTGAACTGGTACGTCTGGCCGGGGCGGATTCCGCTCACCGTAGTGCGCCACGCCCCTAGCTGCGAAGGACTCTCGGCGGCGATCATTAGAGCGCCCTGACCACCGCGACCCGAAAGCGGCTCGACCGAGAACTTAGGGGCAATCTCGGGCCGAGGCGACCAAGCGCCCCAGCCTTCAGGAATTCCGTTCAACTGCTTCATGTGGGCGAAGTCTTTGAAATGGGCGACGATCGGCTTAGAATCCGCATACATGGGAACCGCCAGGACGCCAAGAAGTGTTGAGAACAGAATTGTCCCGAAACGCATGATAATACTCCTGATCCGCGCTAGCCGAGCTTCCAGGGTGCCCGGTATTTGTAGTGTAACAGGTTGTTGGCGTGCGCGTTGCTCGTTATTCGCTCGCGGGCGGGATCCCACTCGATGCGTGAACGGGTCGCAAGGGAGATGTTCGCCAGGTGGGCGAAGATGGTGGACTTGTGGCCGACCTCTACGTCGCAGTTCGGAGTCTGGCGGGACTTCACGCAGTCCAGGAAGTTGCGCATGTGGAGGTAGTCCAGGTCCTTGTCCTTACCCTCCACAATCTGCGGCTCGAGGCGCGGATTCGGTGACTGGAACTGACCCCCCTTTTCCGGAATCACCTCGTAGCTCTTGTCGTTGCCGTATATGACGCCTTTAGTGCCGCGCAGCTCGAATTCGCCCTTTGGAAACATTGGATAGCCGGAGGCTTCATATTGCCCGAAGATCAGAAAACGCCCGGAAGCGAGCTCGAACGTTGCCTCCATCGTGTCCGGAATGTCGCGGTCGTCATCCACGGCGAACTTGCCGCCCAGCGCGCACACGGAGACGGGCGCGTCTTCGCCGACGAGCCAGCGGATCAAGTCGAAATAGTGGACGCCCCAGTTGCCCATCTGGGACGAGTATGCCTGCCACCAGCGGAACTTGTAGGGCGCAATGGTCGGCTTGAAGGCGCGCTTTGGCCGCGGGCCCAGCCACATGTCCCAGTCCAGGTCATCAGGCGGATTCTGGTCGGGCGCTTTGCCGATTCCGGCCGGCCACATGTTGGAGAGGCGATACGAGCGGGCGACGGTTACCTTCCCGATTCCGCCATCCTGCACGAAGCGGGCAAGCTGCGGGAAGAGCGTAGACGAGCGGCGGTGCAGCCCAACCTGGACGATCTTATTGGTGCGCCGCGCCGCCTCCACCATCTTTCGGCCCTCGTGGATGGTGATGGCCAGCGGTTTCTCGACGAAGACGTCCTTCCCGGACTCGCAGGCCTGGATCATCTGGATGGCGTGCCAGTGGTCCGGCGTGGCGATGATGACGGCGTCGATGTCTTTGCGCTCCAGCATCTGCCGGAAGTCGCCGTAGAAGTCCACCTTGTTTGGAATCCGCGCTGCCTGCTTCTCCATGGCCGACTTGTGCACGTCGCACAGCGCCACGATCTCGGCATCCTTACTCGGCAGCGCCGCCGTGATCAACTGCCCGCCCCGATTAGCCGTGCCGATAACGCCGAGTCGAATCCGACCGTTGGCGCCTTGAATCCGCGCATCGGCCGGCCGCGCAGCGATTCCGATTCCTGCGGCAACAGCCGCGCTCTTTGCAAACTCTCGTCGAGATACTTTTCCGCTCATTGCCATTACCTCCTGAACCTCTTACGATTGCCCATTCCGCACAGTTCGACTAAATACCTCCGCTCGCTAGAGTGACCAGCCATTGCGGAACTCCGGTTTGATGAAGCGGTCTGCCTCGGGCAAGCCACGCGCCCGCATGGCCTTTGCGTCCCAATCTATCGGTTTACCGGTGCGTAGCGCGACGTTCCCAAGAAGGAGCGATTCGGTTAGCATCGCAGCATAACCAAAGTGAGACTGCGACTTTGCTTTTCCTCGGCACGCATCGATCCATTCCTGGTGGTGGCTGCGGGTTCGCGACAGCGTTCGACGCGGGGACTTATACCCTTCGAAGTATCTGCGCGGAAGCAGTACGAACATGTCTTCAGCGCTCTCCCCACCGTGCCAGGTGCGGGTAAAGAGCGTGCCTTTCGAGCCGATCACCAGCGATCCGCCGTCCTTGCCGATCAGTGACTCGCCATGGAAGAGCTCGGCCGGTGGAAGCTTACCGCCGTCGTACCACGTCATCTTGACCGGCGGCTTCCGGCCGCGCGCCGGGAATCGCAGCTCGATTATGCTCCATAAGGGCGCCGTCTCCCGCATCGCGGTTTCATTAAAAGCCGGCGAGCAAGCCTTCACCTCGACGTGGATCGGCGAGCCGAGATCCAGCGCCCAGTAGGCCGTATCCAGGTTGTGAATTCCCATGTCTCCGATAGCGCCGGTACCGAAGTCCCAGAATCCGCGCCATTTGAAGGGAACGTATGCCGGATTGTATGGGCGTTGGGGAGCCGGTCCTAGCCAAACGTCCCAATCCAGACCGGACGGAATCGGTGATGTCTCCTTCGGCCTCTCGACGCCTTGCGGCCACCATCCGGCGGGGCGGTCGGTCCAGACATGTAGCTCGGAAACGTCTCCGATAGCTCCGGAGCGGATTACCTCTACGGCTTGCCGAGTGCCTTCGAACGCATGTCCCTGAGTGCCCATCTGGGTAGCGACTCCGGATTCCGCGGCCGCCTTCGCCATCTGCCGCGCCTCCCAAATGCTCCTCGCGAGGGGCTTCTCGCAGTAGACGTGCTTGCCCAGCTTCATCGCTGCGACGGAGATAATTGTGTGATTGTGATCAGGCGTGGCTACGAGCACGGCGTCGAATTGCTTCTCCGCCTCGAACATGCGCCGCCAATCGGAGTACTGCCGGGCGCTCGGGTACTGCTTGAAGGTCTCCGCCGCATGGTTTTGGTCGCAATCGCAGAGTGCAACGATATTGACGCCGGTATCGCGCAGGTCGCGAAGGTTATCCGCCCCGCGACCGCCCGCTCCCACGACCGCCACATCCACCTTTTCGTTCGGCGAGACACGCGGCTTGCGACGCCCGGTCTGCAAGGAAACTCCGGCCGCCCCCATCAAAAATGTCCGCCGCGAAACTGTCTCTATCACGCTGCACCTCGCAACCGTTACAGTACGAGCGGATTCCGCGATACTCACCCGAATCCCTGCGCATTGACAGGTTTAAGCGCGCCTATGTAGAATGCAAACGTGTAAGGCGTATCCGCAGAAAGCAGGTTTGCTTACCATGGCAATTCTCGACATTTCATACGAGCACCTTGTGTCCCGAGTTGGTCCGCGACCGATGACGTTCGAAGAGTTCCTGGACTATTGCGGTCCCGATGATGACTTCGAGCTTATCGACGGCGCGCTGGTGGAGAGGAAAATGGTCCAACTGGAACACGAGAAGCTGTTTGGCTGGCTCTATATCACGCTTGGTCTTTGGGTCCGAACGCGCCAACTCGGAATCCTTCTTGGCTCGCGCTCCGCAGTCAAGATATCCGACCATAAGGGCCGGCTGCCTGACCTATTCTTCGTCTCTACCCCCCGCAAGGACATCGTTCAGGAGAAGGCGACGTATGGTCCGCCTGACCTGGTGATCGAGCTATTGTCACCCTCTGATCGAGCGTCGGATACCATTGCGCGCGAAACGGATTATAAATCAATCGGCGCGAGCGAGATCGTCTTCATCGACCAGCGAAAACGTGAAGTGCGGATCCTCCGTCGGACGAAGTCGCGGTATAAAGAGCAGACCCTCGCCAAAGGTACGATGGAATTCAAGTCGCTCGGCGGACTCCGTCTAGATCTCGCCTGGCTCTTCGACGAGCCGCGGCCCGATGAGCGTACCATAGTCGATTCCCAGTCGGACTAACCGGTCCGCCCGCATCGCAGCCCCGTCTGTATGATACAATGGTGTGTCCGCAAGGCGGCGGAATCCACCCTCAAATGCGCCTGGCGCCGGGAGATTTGTGATGATACGATTGGATGCCCAGAAGCCCGTCACCCTCTGCGACGGAATGACCCGCCGGGACTTTTTCCACGCCGGCGCGCTCTCCATGCTCGGCCTCACGCTCCCCGAGTATGTCCAGCTCCAGAAGGCCGGAGCGGCGCGTAAGGACAAGGACATCAATTGCGTGATGCTTTTCCTCCTGGGGGCGCCGAGCCAGCTAGATACCTGGGATATGAAGCCGGACGCGCCGGAGGAGATACGCGGCCCCTTCAGGCCCATCAAGACGAACGTCCCCGGAATCCGAATCTCCGAGATCTTCCCGAGGATGGCGAACCATGCCGACAAGTTCTCCATCATCCGTTCCGTCTACCATACCGCCGCGGCCGTCCATGACACCGGCCATCAGATGATGCAGACCGGACGGCTCTTTACCGGCGGAATCGAGCACCCGCATATCGGCGCGACCCTCCAGTACTTGAAGGGCTCCCGCGGCGACGTACCGGCTCATGTACTAATGCCACGTCCCATGGGCCCTACCGGCGGTAATCTGCCGCACGGACAGTCGGCGGGATACCTCGGCCGCAGCTTCGATCCCCTAAATCTCAACGCCGACCCGTCTGACAAAGGCTTCAAGGTGCCGGATCTTCTACCTCCGGACTACATAACGGCTGTCCGCGAAGGCCGCCGCAAGAAGCTGCGGGAATCCATTGATGGTGCGGTCAAGGCGTTCGAGGCGAGCCCAGAAGCGCGGTTGATGGACGAAAACTTCAACCAGGCCTACGCGCTGATGTCTTCCACGAAGACGCGCGAAGCGTTCGACCTAACCAAAGAGAGCGAGGAGACACGCAAGAAGTACGGCATGAACAAGTTCGGCCAGAGCTGCCTCCTCGCACGCCGCCTGCTGGAGCGCGGCACCCGATTCGTCACCATCAACATGTTCGAGACAGTCTTCAACGAAATCACCTGGGATATTCATGGCTCATCCCCTTTCACACCGATCGATGCCTATCGAACGCTCTGCGGACCCTGGTTCGACAACGGCTACTCGTCGCTGGTCGAGGAGCTGAAGGCCAACGGACTGTACGAGAACACGATAGTCGTGGCGATGGGAGAATTCGGACGTACTCCAAAGATCAATCCGGCTGGCGGGCGAGACCACTGGCCCCAATGCTGGTCCATGATAATGGGGGGAGGCGGAATCAAGGGCGGCCAGGTCATTGGAGCCTCGGACGCCATTGGTGGCTATCCGACCGACCGGCCTACCACGCCGGCGGACGTTGCGGCGACCATCTACCGCGCCCTCGGAATCGATCTCACCCACGAGCTCCCCGGCCCCGGCACCCGTCCGATTCCGGTAGTAGACTACAACGCCCGCCCGATCACCGAGCTGCTGTAATGCATGACGCGCAAACGAATCGAGACGTAGCCCACTATATTGAGGCCACTGTCGAAGCTGTACTGGCAGGAGACTTGGCTACGGCCAGGAAGATCCTGTCCTTGATTAATCGCGATAGGCTCATCTTGGAGCGGCTCCACACCAAGTCGCTGGTCCGGGATCGAATCCGAGAAATCCGCACGAAGTCACGACTACCGCTTCGGCGAGTTGCACGCATGCGCGTTCCGGATTTACTCAAGAGGGACACATTCGGAAAAGACCATTATGTTTGCCGCTATTCCCACTGTGGCAAGCGCACCATAGACCTTCGGGTGCTCAAATTCCTAGCCCGATTGTTTCCTGAGGAGTTGGCTTACCATCCGAACTGGCACCCAGTTGAAGATCACATCATTCAATGGACTAATTCGGCAAGTATCGAACATAGAGTGTCCTTCCCTTATGGGGGGACGTCGCTTCCTGAGAATTTGATAACGGCTTGTTATCAGTGCAATGATGCAAAAAATCTGTACCTGGCCGAAGATCTCGGCTGGATTGTCGCTAATCGGCCCCAATCGGAATGGGATGGTTTGACACGATACTTGTCAGATCTTCGCGAAGCCGTTTCAGCAAATGGTGTGTTGACCGACACGCGAGAAACCAAGTATGGAGCAGACAAGGCCGTTGTCCCGGCTGGTCTTCGAGAAGGGATGCTGATAAGGGCCGTGCTTCCTGGTGGAAGTCAGGCCCGGCGTTACAAAGTGGAGATTGCTGACGGTGATCGAGCGGTCGTCTATGAGATATGGAAGAGCATAAAGCAGGGAGTGTGGGCCCAATCCAAGAAACCCAGGATAATCTTGCAATCTGAGGTGCAAGCGATTGTTGCGGAAGCAACCCCTTCTCCCGGCTCACTCATCGATAGTGCTACAAACCACAAGTAGAGCTACATTATGGCAATTGCCGCGCCACCACAACGAATCTACACGGCTGATGACCTTCTTGCGATGCCTGAGGACCTTCGGGTTGAGCTTGTCCGAGGAGAACTGATTCCGATGCCTCCCCCACCGGGCGGCGAGCACGGCAACCTTACCGATCTAGTGTCGTCCCGCGCCTCGGTGTTTGTGGCAGATCACGATTTGGGTCACACGTTTGCGGCTGAAACCGGATTTCTTATTGCGAGGAACCCGGATAGCGTAAAGGCACCGGATTGGGCATTCGTAGCAAAGTGGCGACTCCTCGGTGAGGTCACGGAGAAGCACGTGCCCCTGGCGCCCGACCTGTTGCTTGAAACAATTTCCCCCAGCGACACGCGGCGTGAAGTGGCCTACAAGATCGAGCTCTGGTTAGCAGCCGGCGTGCATATGGTTTGGGAGCTTGACCCTGCCGAACGCCGCCTGACCGTGCATCGGCCCAATCAGCCGCCGCGTTTCCTGTCTGCAACCGATACGCTCTCCGGCGAGGACATCTTGCCGGGATTCGAGCTTCCACTGTCCCGCGTGTTCAAAGAGTCCGCGCCATGATTCGATTCTTCCTCTCAGTGGCCATGCTGCTCATATCGGCGTGGTCGTTCGCACAGTCGGCTCCTTTGAAAGCGTCAAACCAATGGAGCTTCCGGAATCACGTGATTCCGGTGTTGACGAAGGCCGCCTGCAACTCTGGGGGGTGTCATGGGGCGCTGGCCGGGAAGGGGGGGCTGAAGCTTTCACTGCGCGGATATGACCCGGTTTCAGACCACAACGCGCTTACGCGGCAGACGTCCGGCCGGCGGGTCGTGAGAGGTTCTCCGGAATCTAGCCTAATGCTCCTCAAGCCGACCATGGGTATCGGACACGGCGGCGGATTGAGAATCAAGAAAGGATCTTCGGACTACAAAGTAGTCGCGGATTGGATACGCGCCGGCGCGCCAGGCCCCACCGAACGCGACGCGACTATCCGGATTCTGGAGGTAACCCCGAATAAGGCGACGTTGAAACCGGGCGATGTGCAGCAAATCCGTGTAAAGGCGCTTTACTCCGACGGCCGATCCGAGGACGTCACGCGCTGGGTGAAATACAATTCCAACGAGAGTTCGGTCGCTTCCGTCGACGAGGACGGCAAAGTGAAGGTCAACGGCAGCGGCGAGACCGCCATCACGGTCTGGTTCTCCAGCAAGGTCGCTTTCGCCACTATAACGTCGCCGTTCAGCACATCGGACAGATCGGACAAATCGGCGCACTATGTTGACCGGCTGATCTACCGAAAGCTAGATTCGCTGGGGATTCCGGAATCGCTGCCTTCTTCTGATTCCGAGTTTATTCGGCGCGCGTTTCTGGATGCCTGCGGAATCCTACCGACCGCCGTGGAGGTGAAGTCGTTCCTTTCTGACAAGAATGCGGACAAACGGACCAGGCTCGTGGAATCCCTGCTTAGGCGGACGGAATTCGTGGACTATTGGGCTTATAAGTGGAGCGACCTGTTCCTGGTCTCCAGCCGAAAGCTGAACGGGCGGGCGCTTACGAGCTTTTACAATTGGCTGCGGGATTCCGTGGAGCGGAATAAACCGTGGGACACGGTGGCGCGCGAGATAGTCACGGCCGAAGGCAGCACGCTCGAAAATGGCGCGGCAAACTTCTACGTCCTGCACAAAGACCCGATCGACCAGACGGAGACCACCACTCAGGCGTTCCTGGGGATGTCCGTCCAGTGCGCCCGCTGCCATAACCATCCGCTGGAGAAGTGGACGCAGAACCAGTACTACCAGATGGCCAACCTCTTCGCCCGGGTGCGCCTGAAGAATGGCGATCAGGCCGGAGAGGTGCTGGTGCTCACGTCTGACAACGGAGATGTGAACCATCCCCGGCTTGGTCGGCCCCTGCCCCCGGCCCCATTGGACGGGAGGGAGACCCCGCTCTCATACTCCGGCGACAGGCGCGCAAAACTTGCCGACTGGATGGTCGCGCGAGACAACCAATACTTTGCCAAGGCGCTGGTCAACCGTGTATGGAGGAACTTCATGGGTCGCGGCCTGGTCGAAGCAGAAGATGACCTCCGCCTGACGAATCCGCCTTCTAACCAGGAGCTATTCGACGCGCTCGCCGCGGACTTCTCGAAGGACTATGATGTGAGGCGCCTCATCCACACCATCATGACCTCTGCAGCATATCAACGCTCCGCAGCGCCGGCGGGAATCAATGCAAAGGATGATCGCTTCTACTCCCGTTACATCGTGCGAAGGCTGTCGGCGGAGGTGATGCTCGACGCTGTCGCCCAGGTTACGGGCGTGCCTACGGAATTCCCCGGCTATCCCAAAGGCACGCGCACGCTCCAGCTCCGCGATTCTCAGGTAAGCAGCTATTTCCTTGCCGCATTCGGTCGGCCGGAGCGCGTGCAGACCTGTTCCTGCGAACGACAGGACGACCCCAGCATCGCCCAGGCGCTCCACCTCGCCAATGGGGAAACCATCAACCTGAAGCTCCGAGCGAAGGAAAGTGTCGTAGAGAAGCTATTCGAATCCGAAGCATCCGATCAGGAAGTTATCGATGAGCTCTACCTTTCTGCCTATGCACGCTATCCAACGGATTCCGAACGGAAGAAGCTCCTGTCTATCCTCGCCGAATCTCCGGATGACGTACTCGCCCCTGATTCCGATCGTCGCGCTATCCGTCGCGCAGCCCTGGAAGACCTCTACTGGGCAGTACTAACCGACAAGGAGTTCCTGTTCAACCATTAGGAGTCCGCATTGCCACTAACGATTGAGGTTCCCGACGATATTGCTCGCGCGGCTCGCCAGGTGGCGGAGTCAAAGGGAACGAACGCCAACGAAGTGATCCTGGATACCCTCAGATCCAGGTTTCTCGCATTTCCCGAAGACCTGCTCGAAGAGATGCGGATTTGGGAGAGCGCGTCGGAACAAGACATAGCGAAATTCAATCGACGTGAGGGAATCTGATCCTGAACGCGGAGACGTCTGGCTTGTCGATCCTCCCTATCAGGGTGGCCGCAAGCAGGCCGGAGTGCGACCGGCAATTGTGCGCCAGGATTCTGCCTACGCGGGGAAACTCCCTCTCGTCCTGGTCGTTCCGCTGACCTCCCAACACGGCAGCTTGCGCTTTCCAGGAACGGTCTCAATAAAGCCGTCGAAGAAGAATGGACTCTCGTCGGTCGCGCTTGTTTTTCAGATTCGCGTGCTCGACCGTGACCGCCTGATCAAGCATCTCGGCAGTGTGGTTTCTGCCGACCTTGAATCTATCTTCATTAAGCTCGACCGGCTAACGGGCCGCAATCCTATTGAGGGGAAAACCAATGACCAATCATAATCAGAGGGCATTGATTATCGGGGCGGTCATTCTGGGGGCAGGATATTCTCTGGGCGCTCAAGTCGGCTCTTCGCGACAGATCTCATATTCCAGAAACGTCAAGCCGTTTCTGGAGCTGAATTGCGCGCCTTGCCATTATGGGAGTCAGAGTCAGGGCGGGTTGAGCATGGAATCCACGTCGCGGTTGCTGCGGGGCGGGCGGAAAGGACCGGCGATTGTTCCGGGCAAGGCGTCGGAGAGCCTGTTAATCGCGCTGATGGAGCATCGCGCGGAGCCGAAGATGCCGCCGATCCCGGACGCCAAACCGCTGGACACGCGACTCCTTCGCGCCTGGATCGATGCTGGGGCGAAGGACGATTCCCCGTCCCGACCCCCGGCCACCCCACGCCCAATTCCCAATTCCCAGCGCCCGAACGACCGCCGCATCACCGCGGCAGCCTTCAGTCCGAACGGGTCGACGCTCGCTGTGGGCGGCTACCGCGACGTTATGCTGGTGGACTCTCAGTCTGGGCGCAGCCTGGGAACGGTGTCAGGCGGTCCGGGCACGGTGACTGCAGTGGTCTTTAGTCCTGATGGCGCACAGCTCTTCACTTCGGGCGGTCTGCCTGGACGTAATGGCGAAATTCGAAATACTGATATCTCCCAAGCTCGATTACCCGGATTCCGGCAGATGCCACCGCTTCCTGGAATCAGAAAGGGCCATAGCGATGCCATTAATGCGCTGGCTATCAGCCCGAACGGCCGGTGGCTGGCGGCTGCGAGCTATGATCAACAGGTTTCGTTATGGCAATACAATCCCCCTAGGCCGAATAAAGGGTTTGTACCGGTAAACGCTTCCCAGGCAAAGCCGTCATTTCCTCGGTACTTGCGCGACCACACTGACGCCGTATATAGCGTTGCCTTCAGTCCGGACAGTAAGCTGCTCGCTTCGGCGGCCGGGGATCGAACCGTCAAAGTCTGGAACGTTGCCACCGGGAAACGCCTCTTTACGCTGAGCGAATCCACGGCGGAGCTTTACTCCGTAGCATTCAGCCCGAACGGAAAACAAATCGCTGCGGGAGGTGTCGATAAGACGCTTCGCACTTGGAACATCACGCCTTCCGGAGGGAAGTTGGTTAAGGCCGCCTTCGCACATGAGGGGCCGATCCTCCGCGTGGTGTACGCCCGGGATGGAAAGAGCATCCTGACCAGCGGCGAGGACCGCATGGTCAAGCGATGGGACGCCGCGACGCTGGCGGAAAGGAAAGCCTATCCGCGGCAGCCGGATTGGCCGCAGTCGATCGCTTTGAGCCCCAATGACAGGCTCCTGGCGGTGGGGCGGCATGACGGTTCGCTTGCGATCTACGATGCGGAATCCGGCCGTTTGTTGCGAGAGCCTCTCTCTGCTCCAGCGGTGGCACGGAATCCGGTGGATTTGCCCACGACGAGCCTCATTCCGGGCCGACGTCCGGGAGACAACCGCCGCGTTCCGCGCAAGAACGGGCCCATTACTTTGACAGCAGCGTCGCTCAACGCCGTGAACCCGGTAGGCGTCCAGCGTGGCAAAACGATTCGGCTTACCCTTAGTGGCGCTAACATCAGCGACGCAACCGGTGTCTACTTCGACGATTCGGCGATCGACGGTAAGATCGTCATGCCGCCGGATTCGAACAAGGGAGTCCTCCGAATCGACGCAGTCGTAGGCGGTTCCGCCCGAATAGCAGTTCACCGTGTCTTCGTCCAGGCGCCGCGGGGAACAACGGGCTCTGCCACTTTCGCCGTCGGCGGTTGGCCGGAGGTCTCCCAGGCAGAGCCCAACGACACGCGGGACCGGGCGCAGAGTCTCTCACTTCCAGCGACGGCGATCGGGACCATGGATCAGCCGGGAGACGTGGACAGTTACGCGTTCGAAGCGAAGTCCGGCCAGGAATTGGTTTTCGAAATTGTCGCTCAACCGATACGATCCCGTCTTCAGCCGGTGATGAGTTTGCTCGATCCTGAAGGTCAGATCGTCAAGGAATCGCGCACAGTAGCCGGCAAAACGGAAACGCTAATAGGCCACCGCTGCCAATCCACTGGTACCTATACTTTACAGATTCGGGACTTCGAAGGCGCTTCCGGAGGCGACGTCTATTACCGACTAAACGTGGGCGAGTTCCCCGTTATTACAGAGCACTTTCCACTTGGGATTCAAAAGGGCACAGCAAAGACCTTTCACGTAAAGGGGTTCAATCTCGGCGGCAACACGACCGCCTCGACGACTGCGCCAGGTGAAGCGACCTGGGGCCGAACGACGGACCTCCAGCTCGATACTCCCAGCGGACCCCTACTCTACCCCGCGCGCCTCGCAGTGGGTGAAGATCCGGAAATCCTGGCGAATGGATCGAACACCAAGCTGGATTCCGCCCAACCGACCACAGTGCCCGTGACGGTCAACGGGCGCCTAGTACCCAACACCCAACACCCAACACCCAATACCCGCCTCTCCCATCACTTCCGCTTCCCCGCGCGCAAAGCCGAAAAACTGATTCTGGAGGTTCATGCCCGTCGGTTGGGCTCGCGGCTCGACTCCGAGATCGAAGTGCTCGACCTAAAAGGGAATCCGGTTGAACGGGCCGTTCTGCGCGCCGTCGGTCAAACGGAGATGGTTTTGAATGACCGGGATTCCGCCAGCACGGGGCTGCGCCTACAGGCATGGGACGATTTCCGCATTAACGACTTCTTCCTGGTTGGCCGGGAAGTCATTCAACTTCTACGCCTGCCCGCCGGCCCGGATGAGGACGTTTTCTTCCGAAGCTACCGCGGACAGCGACTCGGATATCTCGGCACCACGCCTGAGTTCCACAGCCTCGGCGACCAGGTATACAAGGTGGAGATTCACCCATCTGGCGCCACGTTTTCCCCGAACGGATTCCCTCTCCGAAAGGTGTTCTACCGCAACGACGATGGCGGACCGCTCCACGGAAAGGACTCGTACCTTGAGTTCACGCCTCCGGCCGACGGCGAGTATGTGGTGCGTTTGACCGATCCGCGCGGCCAGAGTGGAGACGAGTTCCCCTATCGGCTGATGATCCACCCTCCCCGTCCGGACTTCCGTCTTAGCATGAATCCGGAGCATTTCAACATCCCGAAGGACGGCGGGACCACGGTGGAAATCGCCTGCGAGCGCTATGACGGATTCTCCGGCGAGATCGAGGTTCGCGTTGAGGGGCTCCCGGCGGGTTTCACCGCGACGAGCACAAGCATCGAACCCGGGGAGACCAGCGCATTTGTCCTCGTCTCAGCGGAATCGGGAGCCACTACGCCGGCGCTTCCGATACCCGGTCCCATACGGGTAGTCGGTCGCGCACGCATGAGTGGCCGAGAGATCGTCCGGACTATCGAGCCGGACAACGGCGCTCGGTTCGTCACGATACTGCCCGCGCCGGATATCAAGATGGCGACCGACGTCCGAGAAATCGTCATCCGTCCGGGACAAGAGGTCTACGTGGAGGCGAAGGTAGAGCGCCAGGGGGAATTCGGAAACCGGGTGCCGGTGATTGTCCAAAACCTTCCGTTCGGGGTCCGTGTGATAGATATCGGGCTTAATGGTGTACTGATAACTGAAGAGGAGGAGTCCCGTCGCTTCACTATCTACGCTGAGCCATGGGTAAAGCCCCAGAAACGGACGTTCTATGTATCAGGCAATGTCGAAGGCGGGGTGCCGAATGCCGCTGCGCCGCTCACCATTAAGGTCGAGCCGGCCCGGTCCGCGGAATCACGTCCGCGTGTATCCCATCGTTGAACCTGCCGCTACTTTGGCCGTCCTCAGCCCCCAGGATCACGCGCACTTCCACCAGCACGGATTCTTAGTCGTGCGGAATGCCGTGGGGCCGCAGCAGCTGCAGGCCGTAATCGATGCGATCTGGTCGTTTCTTGGAATGGATTCCGGCTCTCCGAACGATTGGTACCGGGCCCCACTCCCGCCGGGCGGTATGGTCGAGATCTACCAGCATCAAGCTTTGTGGGACAACCGGCAGGATCCGCGCGTTCACGACGCGTTCAGCGAGCTATTCGGAACGCCGAAACTCTGGGTCTCACTCGACCGAGCGAACCTGAAGCCGCCGCGGCATCCCGAACATCCGGAATATGATCATCAGGGCTTCATCCATTGGGACGTGGATACGCGCAAGCTCTCGAGTATCCCTTTCGGCGTGCAGGGCGTGTTGTATCTAACGGATACGACAGAGGACATGGGTGGATTCCAGTGCGTTCCCGGCATGCACCGCAATCTGGCAGAGTGGATCAAGACCCAGCCTAAGAACCGGAATCCGCGCGTTCCCGATCTTGCGGGACGAAATATAGTCTCCGTTCCGGCAAATGCGGGGGACCTTGTGATTTGGGACCGGCTGCTTCCTCACGGAAACGGGCGCAACGTTTCGAATCGTCCACGCCTGGCACAGTACATCACCATGTTCCCCGCCGCGGACGAAGACGAAGCATACCGCCAGCGTCGAATCCGAATGTGGAGGAGCCGCCTGCCGCCTCGCGGCAAGGCGTTCCCCGGCGACCCGCGCAGGTGGGAGCGCCAATTCTCAAGTACCGCCGAACTCACTATCCTCGGCCGCAAGCTCCTCGGTCTGGACCGATGGTGAGAAGTTGCAGCGAACTGGTAACGAATACGCCATAGCTTCGTAGTGGAAGTGATGATTACCCTATCAAGGGGGGATTACTATAGCTATAGGGAAAGCCATGGTGGCCGGCGAGCTCAAATCGGCTGGTCGATTCGCTACTTTTGCTCCCCCTATTTTGGGGCAGGCGACGGAGCTATGGGCGCCGCTTGACCACCCGTTCCGCCCTGGCCGACGGCCGCTCCGCCAGGGCTGAATGGCCCCGCGTTACCGACGGCCCCAGGCGGAAGGCTGCCCACGTTACCTGCGGCTCGGTAGAAGAACCAGCCAATGAATACAATGACGACCGCAAGGATGATTCCGGCATGGACCGGTTTGATCTCTGATCGCATAATAATCTCCTCGTCCGAACGCTCATCCAATTCTACCACTCAGGCTTAGAGATAGCTATTGACAAATGGAGGTCTCGGTACTATCATCCTTAATAAGACTTTAATAATCCCAACCTCATGAGAGCGGAAGAGCGACCAACCAACCGCTTCTTTCAAAATCGGCGACCGTGATGTCGTATTACATAGGCAGTTCAGTAGGCACGACATCGCCGGACCACGAATGCCGGCGTAGGAGAAGACCGACGTGAAAACAGCCGTGAAGAGTCGTGGATTTACCCTTATCGAATTACTTGTCGTTATCGCAATTATCGCGATCCTTGCTGCAATCCTGTTCCCTGTCTTCGCCCAAGCGCGCGAAGCCGCCCGCAAGACCTCCTGCTTGAGCAACACGAAGCAGATCGGCCTCGGGGCGATGATGTACGTTCAGGATTACGACGAGATGTATCCGTGCAACTCCTGGGACGGCGCCTTCATGGGCACCACCCAGAACGACATCGGCATTGATGAGCCGAAGTTCACGCTTTGGCCGTGGCGAATTCAGCCGTACATTAAGAACAAGCAGATTTTCGTTTGCCCGTCCGATCCGGCCACCGGAAAGAGCGGCTGGCGAGGGTATAGCGCGTCCCCGAATAACTGCTGGGGGATCCCGATGCCCATCAGCTACGGGCACAACCAGCACCTGTTTGGATACGGTGGAACCGGCGCCACCGAGAGCCGCTGCGGCAGTCTGCCGGCTCCGAGCTGGGCGAGCTTCTATGTGCCGCGGAGCCTGGCCACCGTGCCCACGCCTGCGTCGACCTACATGATCGGCGACTACGGCCGTGGGTACATGGAATCCTGGTGGGTCAACAACCTGCGGGCTTCCGCCTACACCGACCGATACAACCAGTCGGCGCCCGGTGGAGGAGCATCGGTAGATACCAGCAACGCCACCTGGGCTTCCCGCCGCCTGCTCCCGAGCGTGAGCCGGCATCAGCTCGGCACTAACATTACCTATGCCGACGGCCATTCCAAGTGGCGCAGCGGTCACGCGATCACATCCGGGGAGGCTTGGATGGATGGCCGGCAGGCGCCGGAAGGTCTGTCTATCCGCGAGTATTAGGCTCGTCGTTCACGCAAGGAGCTTGGCATGCGTCAGACAGTGAGTCCTAAAGTCACATTCGCCGTGATCGTCGTGGGGATTCTGGTGATCGCCGGAATCGGATGGTTCGTCTGGCGTCAGCCGCACGTCACACCCGCGCCGGGTGTGCAGGTAGATGCTCAGGGGATACCCATTCAGAGCCCGAGGGCCGGCGGGGGCCCCACCGAGGATGACTTGAAGAAACGGGACGAGTTCTATCGCCAACACCCGGAGCTCGTCGGCAAGTAACGCTGTCGCGCCGGGTTTCTGACCATCGGCCAATACGTGAGGGGCCAGGCTGGGATGTGGCCGGCCTGGCCCTTTTCTTCGTTTTAAGATTGCCGCGGTGGTAAGGAGCAATACAACGATCTCCCCACACAGTACTTCGGCTTCAGGAGTTGCCCGGGGCCCCCTGCGCATCCATCATGGCGCACGCCTGCTCGCTCTCGGAGCGATCCTGATCGCCGGGGCGCTGTGGCTGCGTTCCAGTATATGGTTGCGTGATTATATCCTCAAGGCGAAGGATATTGGCGAGTTGGAGAGCCTGGTTTCGACATCTCCAGGAGATTCGGTCGCGCGCTACTATTTGGCGAAGAGTTACTATCTGGCGCGCCGTTACAGTGAAGCGGCCGAAGAGTACCGAGAGGCCGTCGCCCTTGATCCAAAATCGGCCCGGGCCGAAATCGGCCTCGGCTTATCACTGTATGAGCTTGGAGATGCCCGGGGATCCCGCCTTGCCTTCGAACGGGCTCTAACTCTGGACTCAAAGTCTGCGTGGGCCGAGTATATGCTTGCCAAGCTCGCCTGGAGCGCAGGAGACGTTGAGCTCGCCCTCGATCACACGCGCCGCGCCACGGAACTGGATCCACGGAGCGACCAGGCATGGTACGGCCTCGCCAGTTGCTACGTCAGCAAGCGGCAGTATCCGCAGGCGATAGCGGCCCTCAAAAACGTGGTGGCCCGGAATCCCCAGAGCGTCGCGGGACACACAGGGCTGGGGGAATTCTTGATCTTTCGAGGAGAGATCGAGCAGGGTATCCGGCACTTAGAACGCGCCCTCGTGATGGATCCACGAAACGCCACAGCGTGCGTGCTTCTAGGGAGACACCTGGCGAAACATGCCGCGACCGCTGCGGAACTGGAGCGTGCGGAAGTCCTGCTTCTTCGCGCGATCGAACTCCGCGGTCCCCGGCTCTTCGACGTTCACCTGGAGATTGGGCGGCTACTGTTGCGCCGGAAGCGGCCCGACGCGGCAATGAGACATCTCAAGGCTGCGGCGAGGCTTGCGTCCGACGATGAACGGACCCACTACGCTCTGGCAGACATCTACCGGCGAATGGGGAAACTCAAAGAGGCGGCAGCATGTGAGGCGCGTTTCAAAGAGTTGAGTGCCCGCCACATCCGCATGCAGCAGCTCGAGACGATGGTCTATACGCAACCTCATGACGCCCGGGCGCGCCTGGAGTTGGCGCGGCTGTATGTCCGCGCCGGCATGTTTTCACAGGCAGGAGATCAGTACTCCCGTTACCTCGCTCAGAACCCAAACGATTCTATGGTAGCCGCCGAATTCGCCGGGCTTGCCGAACTCCCGCGCCATCCGGCGGCCCACTCAGGCGAATTCACGCTCTCGCCGCCTTCGCAATGATCCGCCCTCATTTTCGCCCCTTGCAGCGCTCAATCCTCATTCGTCTACGCGCAGCCTTCAACCGGCCGGCTTTCTCATGCGCGGTCTTCCTGGCCGCGGTGGCCGTGCTCGCCGGCTGTCGAGGGACGCCGCGATCCTACGACGACGCGGCCCGGCGGTCTTCGGGCATCTTCCGGGACGTCACGAAGGAATCCGGCCTGCACTTCCGTTGGGGACACGGCGGGAAGTCCCCGCTGAACATCATTGAAACCCTGGGACATGGAACCGCGTTTCTCGACTTCGACCAGGACGGCCTCCTGGATCTGTTCCTTGCCGGAACACCGCGCTGCGCGCTCTACCGCAACACTGGAGGGAAATTCGAGGACGTGACGGATCGCTCCGGTGTCGCCGGAAAAGGACGGCACTTCGGCGTAGCCGTGGGCGACTACGACAATGATGGCGACGCGGACCTTTTCGTCTCGGGTTACGGAAACAGCAAACTGTATCGGAACGAGGGCCACGCGCACTTTAGCGATCAGACGAAGATTGCGGGTGTCAGTCCTCGCGGCGAATACGACGTAGCCACGGCAGCCGCGTTTGCCGACCTGGACTCCGATGGACTACTCGATCTGATCGTTTGCCGCTACATTAAGTTCACCCCGGAGTCAGTGCAGTTTTGCACCTATTCCGATGTCCAGGCCGGTTGCGGCGTAAAAAACTACGAGGCTGATCTCCCCAGTGTCTACCGGAACCTTGGGAGTGGTCGATTCAAAGACTACACTCGCGAATGGGGATTCGATACGTCTCGGGGAAAGAGCCTTGGAATCGCTATACGGGCTCCCGATTCCGGCCGCGGTGTGGAGGTTTATGTCGCCAACGACGAGGAGCCATGCGACCTCTTCGTGCCGAATGGTAGGAAATATCGAAACGACGGCCTGCGCAGCGGCACGGCATTTGGCCGCGACGGATTGACCCAGGCCGGAATGGGGGCGGATTGGGGAGACTTCAATCTGGACGGCCGGGTGGACCTGGTGGTCGCCACGTACCAAACCGAGCCCAAACCGCTGTATCGGTCTGATGGAGATGGTCTTTACTCCGAAGTTGGCGGTCCCCTGGGAATCGCGGCCGGCACGGGTCCATACGTCGCCTGGACCGCGCGCTTCTTTGACTATGACAATGACCGCTGGCCGGACCTCCTGTTTACCAACGGTCACACTCAGGACAACGTTAATTTGGTAGAGGCCGATCGCACCTATCCCCAGCCACTTCTCCTGTACCACAACGAGCGCGGCGAGCAATACGTGGATGTATCGTCCGAGGGCGGCGCGGCGTTTCGGAATCCAATCGTTGGAAGGGGCGGCTCCTTCGGGGATTATGATGACGACGGCGACATCGACGTGTTGATCGTAAATGATGAAGGCGGCCCGCTGCTTCTCCGTAATGAAGGATCGCCCAAGGGCCATTGGATCGGAATCCGGTTGGTTGGGCGTAAAAGCAACCGCGACGGAATCGGCGCGCGCGTGGAGGTGGTTGCTAAGCGTGGTCGCCTGGTAAAGGACCATCAGTTAGCCGGGGGTTACATCTCTTCACACGATCCGCGCATGCATTTCGGTCTGGGCGACTGGGATTCCATCCAGAGTATCCGGATTCGGTGGCCCTCGGGAAAGGTCGATACTGTCCTCGGCCCGCCGGTCGACCGCTACGTAACCATAGAAGAGGGCTCCGGCAGATTTCGCTAGGCCGCCCGTCGCTTTCAGGGCACAACCTTTTCCCGAATCCGATCACCGGCCGGGAAACCTGGTATTTCCGCTATGCCCGGCGAGCAAACTTTCCACTCGCTTGTGCGTCTAACGACTGGTTGGCCGCGCTCTTTCGCCACTTTATTGAAACCGCCCGCCCGTTTCCCGTATTTCAAACAGTGGCCCCGCGATGGTCCTCTACCAACAATTCTGATTGACGGCAGCCATTCGCTAGCATTTTGGAAGGACAGAGCGCACTGGAACGCATTGCGCTTTTTGACCTCTCGCTCGAATGAGTGGACTTCCTGCGCGCGGCCATGCTCGCCATGGTCGTGAGCATGGCCGCCGCAATCATCCTTCGCAATCGACAAAGGCAAACCGCCTGAAAAGGCGGGACGCAAAGACGAGGCCTAAGGCAATGACCAATGCCCAATGGCCAATGACCAATGAGCGGGATCGCTCCTAATTGGGCATTGGAATTTGGAGTTTGGACATTATTAAGGTTGCCAGTCTACCGAACTGCGCGATTCCGGAGGAGTCATCGTTGATGAGCTTAATTGACCGGGACAGCGTTGCGCCGTCCTTGGCCGGTACCCTTTCACCGCACCCTAGGGTCGTTCATACTCCCTTTGAAGCGGGAGATTCCGCAGCAGAAGACGAGCGGCGGAACCAAGACCGCCGACTCCACAACCGCCGGGATTCCCTCGAGCGTCGCGGCATCGACCGCCGAGTGCGGAATCTGGGCGCGGCTCTTCTGGGGTTTCCCGATAGGCGAAGGACGGATCGTCGGACGCATAGCCGCAGAGCGGCAGAAGCGCTTGATTGCCGCTCGTTCGACCGCCGCCGGCATTCAGAGCGGCGGCTCCGAGCCATTGGGCGGGCCAGGCTCGACCGTGAATCCCTGTATCGGGAATTCCAACCCTTGGTCCGAAGACTGATCCGCCAATACGGAGACTGCCCGGAGCTGCGCCAGGACCTGGCCGGCGAGATCTACTTTCGGTTCTGCTCAATTCTTGAAGCTTATGATCCTACGCGCGGAGTGCCTTTGAAACCCTATATCGTGCGGCAGTTGAGCGCGTCCGTGTATACTTTTGCGCGTCGAGGCTGGACCCGGCAGCGGCGCGAATTCAGCTACGAGGAGAAGGCGGAGATATGTGAGCCCACGCACCGCGAAGACCCCACCCGCGAATGGGATGAGAAATTGGCGATGGAACAGGTCTTACAGGGCTTGCCGAATGCGATCAGCAAGCTCCCGAAGCGGCAGCGCCAGGTCGTCATCTGGCGATACTATGAACACCGCTCCTTCGAGGATATCGCCGACGTCCTCTGCGTGAAGACCGCGACGGCGCGGTCACTCCTGCGGCACGGAATCAACAACCTTCGCCGCCACATGGGCAACGCGTGTCCTGATTAATCTCGCGAGCAGATTCAGGAAACGGGGTCGACGCCGAATAAAGGCGATGACCCCGTTTTGCATCTCGCTAGGTATGTCGGCCGATTCTAGAAGGTACTTTCGCTTCTAATTAGCGGCAGGCTTGACGGAAAGTGAGATCGGAGGAGAGGCGTACCAGGTTTTCATCACGAAGTTGACGCTGGAATTCGCCATGACCGCGATCCTGAGTCCGTCGATCGGCTTGGCGTTCCCCGCTGCTCTAAAGGTTAAGTGACCCTTCGTCTCGCCTTCGCCAAGAAGCGTCTTGCTGGCGCCGTCGTCTACCGAAACGCCCGGCGGAAGCGGGTTCGCGTACACGGTACCGAGGTGTTGGATAGATATGTCCAGCGTCACCGGCTTGTTATAGCCAGGCCTCCGCCGAAGCGTCACGTCGATTCTGGCCGTACCGCCTGGCGTAAGCGTTATCGACTGCGGCTCTACCGACACCTCGAGGTCGTTGGGCTGCGTGACCGAAACGGCCTGTGTCCCCACCTCCGGCATGTTCCGCCCGCCGCCCGGAACGTAGACCTCGCCAAGAGGACGCGCGTCCCTGCGAACCGACTCAGGCTTCCCTTCTGAGCCTGGAACGTCCCCCGAACCGATCACCTTCACCAATGACGCATCGATCTTAGCGTCGGCCGCTGCTTCGAGAATCAGAGTGCCAACCGACAGCTCGGGCGGAATAGTTAGCGGGAGGACCTGAACTCCGGCGGGTAGGCCCGTCACTTCCACTTTGATCGGTCCCCCGAATCCATGTCGGCGTTCTACGAGCACATACCACGTCGTCCGATTGCCGGGTGCAATGGCGGCTCGATCCATGTCGCAGCGGAGCCGAAAGTTCGGCCGAAGCGAGCGCGCGGAGAGGTTGTAGAAACATCCACGGCCCTGGCTGTTGTCGACCCCGCGGACCTCCAACGTGTATTCGCCGTCCTCGCCGGCCGTCCACTCTATTCGCGAATCCTTGCCCAGCGAGTCGTCATTTGACGCTAGAACACCCCCGTTAGGGTGCTTCAAGCGTATCTCGGAATCGATCTCGGAGCCAAGCCGTCGCGCCGCGATCTCGAACCCCCAGGATTCGCCCTTTTTGGCCTTGAGCTTGTAGACGTGCACGTCACGCGAATCCGGCAGCCATGAAGATACTCCGCCGGGCAGTGGGAGGTTGGTGGGCGTGGTACCCGCCGGTTTACCTTCGCCTGTCATCGGCGGCGGATTCAGAGACTCAGGCAGGTCTGAGACGAGGAGCCTGACCGGATTTGAGAGGCCGGCCCCCAATGGAATTCGTGTAATCCATTCTCCCGCCTGAACGTCGGCAGGGACTTGCAGGCGCGCTGATTCCGCGGAGAGGTTGAACCCCAGGAGCCGCAGCTCAGCCGTTTCGCCGGGACGCACGACGCTGGGGAAGACGGCTGTAAGATAAGGAGCGGAGCTCATGCTCAGGCGGTAGGCCCATGCAGCGCTTCCCTTGTAGCGCGTGTCGCGGACCTGCAGCAGATACTCGCCGGCTTTCTCAAACTTGTGGTGCACCAGCGGATCGGCGCGGTTATAGTCGTCATTTGCCGCGAGCTGGATTCCGGCCGTGTCCCGCAGAACGAGGCGAAGATCTGCCCGTTCTTCCAGATCGTGGATCTTCTCCTGCATGCGAGAACAGAACACACTGAACACGATCTGCTGTCCCGCCTCCGCTTTGAACCGGAACGTGTCCGCGTCCTCGCCCTGCTGGATCCGCCCGCTGACAGATCCTGGAATGGATACCGACTGTGCCTCGGCAGCGCTATTGTTAGGCTCCTTTTCCAGGACATCAGTCTCTTCCGAAATCACCAGATACCCAACGGTTGAAACACCCTGTCGCGGGGTTACGATCCGGAACTCCCGGATTCCCGGTTCCGCGGTGGTAGCGACGGTGACCCGCATTGTCGCCTCGCGAACTGCCGGAAGCTCGTCCGGTTTCTTGGGATCGGGCGCCGGCCAGCCCTTCTCGGGAGGGACAATCTCGGCAGACATGCCTTCGCCATGAAACAGGACCTTGTACGCGCTGTGCAGATTTCCGGGAGACCCGGAGTTTCCCGCATGAAGGGAGACCTTTACCTCGGTGGTCTTGCCCCGTTCCACGCCGACCGGCAAGGCGCATCCGATCATCGGGAATCCGGTTTGGCCGAACGCGCTCGCGGAGGTCAAGACAAATGCGATCAAGAGCGCTCGATTCACTTGACTCCTCCCTTCGCTGGGGCCGTGGGCTTTGACGGGACCGGTAATTCCGCGACTTTTACGTCCGCCGGTGTCAGCGCCGTAACGATAAGTTCAGGTCGGAGCAGAGAACGGATAAACTTTGCAACGCTCGAATCGGTCACCGGTTTTTCGGCGGACATAGGACGGATTCCGTTCCACCAGCCGGGCGAGCCCGCAAAGTAGCCTTCCGGAGTCACAGCGATCCATTCCGTTTCCTTAACTCCCGGCGGAGTTATCGCCGCGAGAGTCACGCGCAGCCTGGCGGATTCCGTCTCCCAAAGGCGAACGACGCCATCGGCCCCACCGCCAGCTGCAAACTTCCCATCCGGGCTTAGCGCCACCGCGAACATCCATTCGGCGGACCCGGCCAAAGCTCGCAGATGCGATCCATTGTCCACCCTCCAGAGCCGAATCGAACGGTCCGCCGAGGCTGAGGCGAGCGTCTTGCCATCCTTGCTGAATACAAGATCGCTCACTTCGCCACCGCTGCCGTCGCTGAAGCGCACCGTTTCTGTACCATCCGGATTCCACCAGCGAATACGCGCTTCCGCCCCGGACGACACGATCTGTTTACCGTCGGAGCTGATAGCCAACGCCGAAACGGATTCCCCGGACCCACTATACGTTTTGGTGAGTTGGCCGGTGGCGGAATCGAAGCGGCGGATGTTCCGGTCGACGCTCGCCGTGAAGACAGAGGCGCCGTCCGGCGTGAAAAAGACTCGCGTCGCGGAATCGGATTGGCCGCGCAGCACGGTCTTAACTAGCCCACCCGGCCAGCCCCAGATGCGCGCAGTCTTGTCATGCCCCGCCGTCGCGAGCCGCGTCCCGTCCGCGCTCCACGCAATGTGATTGACCACATCGGTATGACCCAGCAGAAATGTCTTGCGCGAGAGGTCCTTCAAATCGTAAACGAGGGCTTGTGAGGCTTTGCCGGGCTCGCCACCGGAAACGGCCAGGTAGCTCTCCTTGGGATGAAATGCCAGCGACTGAACCTGACCGGCCAGGTTGGGAATACAAGCCTGTGGCTTCCCCGACTTTATATCCCACAACACAACCACACGGTAGCCTCCCACCGCCAATGTCGATCCGTCCTGACTAAAAGCGATCGCAGTAACCGGCGGCAGCGGCCCGATCTTCAATGAGTAGGACAGCGCCGCAGTCCCGATCTTGATTCCAGTTTGGAACGATACGTCCTGAGAATTCGTGCTCGCGTCGGCTTGTGGATTCCGTCCGGCCGAGACCGCGGATTCCGCTATCATAAGCGTGGCGAAAACCCAGGCAGAGACCAACGCCAACGGAATTAGCTTCCGGAGTGCGGCCGGCCTAAAGCAGTTCTTTGATCGGCTGGCCGTCATAGTTGATCTTCAAGGGGCGGTCTTGCGGCGAGAGATACTCTTTCTCGGTGTCAATCCCCATGGCGTGATAGATCGTCGCCGCGACGTCTTCTACTCGCAGGGGCCTATCCTTCGGCATCTCGGAACGCTCGTTGGTAGAACCGATCACCATACCGGTCTTGACGCCGCCGCCGCCCATGCAGACGCTAATGGCGCCCGGCCAGTGGTCGCGGCCAGCGGCGGAATTCACGCGCGGAGTCCTTCCAAACTCTCCCATCCAGACCACGAGCGTCGTGTCCAGCATCCCGCGCCGGTGGAGATCGTTTAGCAGCGCCGCGTAGCCCTTGTCGAGCGGAGGCAGCAGGCCGTTCTTGAGCGCGTTGAAATTGTCCGTGTGAGTGTCCCACCCGCCCATGTTGATGGTGACGCAGCGCACACCGGCCTCTACCAGCCTGCGCGCCAGGAGGCAAGACTGCCCGAAGCGGTTGCGGCCATACTCTTCGCGCACCTTCGCCGGCTCATCCTTGAGGTTAAAAGCCTGCTTGGCGGACGGAGACGTCACCAGGCTGTAGGCGCGGGCGTAGAACTCGTCCACCGACTTGAGCCCTCGAGCAGAGGCTTCCTTCCCGCGCTGCCAATTGTCCAGCGCATCCCTCAGCACCCTGCGCCGCTCCAGCCTGATAGCGTCCACTCCAGCCGGGGGCGAGATGTCCGCCACGCTGAACCCGTCATTATTAGGATCGCCACTGATACCGAAGGGGTTGTAGACCGCGCCCATATACCCGGCGCCGCCGTATCCAAACGCAAGTCCCCCAAACATGACATAGGGCGGCATCCCGGAACCGAATCCGTTTTCGCGCGCTATGACTGAACCGAAGGCGGGATACTGCACGGCCGGGGTGTGCGGGTAACCGGTCAACAGGTAATGGGACGCGGTCTCATGGTTGCCGTCCGGCGAAGTTACGGACCGGATGATGGACAGCTTGTCCATATGCTTTGCAAGATGCGGCAGCTTGTCGCTGATGTAGGTCCCGGGCACATTGGTCTTGATCACGCCGAATTCGCCTCGAATCTCCGAGGGAGTGTCCGGCTTTGGATCGAAAGTATCGATTTGGCTCGGCCCGCCGCCCATCCAGAGGAGTATGCATGAGGTCGATTTTGGATTTTGGGTTTTGGATGATGGATGGGCCGCGGCTTGCGACGCGAAGAGTCCAGGCATGGAGATCCCGAAGGCGCTAAGAGCGCCCACCTTGATGAAATCCCGTCGCGTTACTCCATCGCAATCTCGGTACTCTTGCATTTCGATTTCAAACATCGGCGTGATCCCCTGTCTCCGTAGGGGCGGCCCTGTGTGGCCGCCCATCCACACTTATTGTCAATTCCTAACCGGGACCGGGCGGCCACACAGGGCCACCCTACGATAGTTCATTAATGGTTAAAAAGGAACTCTTTGCTGTTCAAAAGAGTAATTAGCACGTCTTCGAAGACGGTTTTACGGTCGGCCGGCGGTTTAAGCAAGGTCGACACGGCGGAACGTTCTACCGGGCTCGGCGGCCGGCCAAGGGTCACTAGATAGAGTTCGTCGAGTATCTCGGAATCCGTCTTCTTCGAGGCGGACAATGCAGTGACTCGCCCATCCTTTTGCGAGACTTTCCGGTTTATCATCTCTCCGTTCATCAGCCGCAGAGTCTGCGAGAGATTCGGTTCCGCAACCCGCTCGCATTCACACGATACCACGCGCGCGGGACGGCCGAAGATATCCAGGAACTCCACCGCTACGCCGGGGTCTGAGATCTGCACGGCGTGTGTGCCGAGCGGGAGTTCCGGGTACTTCTCGCGGGTCCCACATGCGAAATCGATGGCGTCGAGCAGGCTTTCGGCGGGAAGCCGTTTCGGATAGTACCGCGTGAAGAACAGCTCGTCCTGCCGGTTGCCGTTGGTGACTTGCGAGCTGCGCTGATAAGTCTGGGACGTGCAAATCAAGCGAATCAGGCGCTTCAGATCGTAGCCGCCCTTGATGACCTCATCCGTCAGGAATTCCAGCAGATCCGGGTTGGCGGGCGGATTCGTGCCGCGAAGGTCGTCCACCGGGTTGACGACGCCCTTGCCGAATAGGTAACCCCAGTAACGGTTCGCGAGATTCCGGGCGAACATCCGGCTTCCATTCCCGGTCAGCCATTCCGCGAGGTGCAGCCTCCGGTCGCCGCGTGCGTCCGGATCCGGGACCGGCGTATGGCCGAGCGGGGCGGGCGGGACTACAGCCCCGGTACGCGGGTGATAGACCTGGCCGTCGTGATTGAGCCTCACCGCCTGCTCGCTTCCGAATACCCCTACTTCGTCCACGCCCTTAACGCTGACTCGGGCGAAGAACGCGGAGAACCGGTAGTAGTCGTCGCGGCTCCACCGTTCCGAAGGATGGTTGTGGCACTTGGCGCACTG
>JBKJZI010000030.1:0-10011 GCA_046715155.1 Chthonomonadales bacterium
GCTCTGGGGCGCATCTGGATTCTTTAGCGACATGGACCCGCTCACGGGACGGATTCTACTTGACCCACCGTTAACGGGCGGACGCAAGGTTGTCGTCGGACACACCGTATTTGACAGGCCAATAGTAGGCCCAGACTTCATAGCCATCGATACGGGCTGCGCTTACGGGGGTTGCCTTACGGCCGTTCAACTGCCAGACGTGGACTTTTATCAGGAGCGCCAGATTCCGTAAGCGACCCACAAGACTAAGCACCCCGACTAGAGCAAGCGCTTTTTGACTTTAGTTCCCTGCGGGGTATCGGCCACTTCGTAGCCCTTTTCGATAAGCTCTTTGCGCAATTCATCGGAGCGCGCCCAGTTTTTGTCCGCTCGCGCTTTGTTCCGCTCATCCACGAGGGCGTGAATATCCGGCGGTAACTCTTCTGTGGAATCTTCGCGGAGTTTGGCGGAGCGTTCCGCGATGTCCAGGGCAAGGATGGAATCGAACTCTGTCCAGAGGCGATAACTGGCGTAACGGTTGAGCAGACCCAGCAGTTTAGGTGTATTCAGGTCGTCATTAACCGCGGTACGGCACTCCTCGCGGGCAGCCGCATAGTCGGAATCTGCCGTGAGCGGCTCGGAATCCGGGCGGATGGAGTATAGACGACGGAGTCCGGTCTGGGCGGCTTCCAGTGATTCCCAGGAAAACTTTAGTTCTGAGCGATAGTGGACCTGGAGACACAGGAACCGGTAGGCCAGCGGGTCGAAGCCGCGATCCAACAAGCGTTGGAGAGTCAGGAAGCCGTAGCTGCCCTGATCCGACTGATCCGACAGAACGGTCTGATCGGACTCTCCCTCGTCCGACTTGGACAGTTTGCCGAAGTCGCCTGAGGATTTGGGCACGATGAGGAACTCGTTGTGCATCCAGTACTTGACGAATTGGCGGCCGGTGGCGCATTCGCTCTGGGCGATTTCGTTGGTGTGGTGGACCGGGATATGGTCGATCCCACCGCAGTGAATGTCGAAGGTCTCACCCAGATACTTCATGCTCATTGCCGAGCACTCGATGTGCCATCCGGGGTATCCCCTGCCCCAGGGGCTGTCCCATTGCATTAGATGGCGCGGTTTGTTCAGAAACCAGAGTACGAAGTCGTTCGGGTGCCGCTTTTCACCCAACATCTCCACCCGGCCGCTGCCTCCCGCTTCCTGGCCCCGCAGGTCCAGCCGCGCCAATTCCGCGTATTTGTCAAACGTGCTGGTGTCGAAATAGACCCCTCCTTCAGCCGCATACGCGCATCCGTTCTTGATTAAGCGCTCGATCAGAGCGATCATCTCCGGGATGTGCTCGGTGGCGCGGCAAACGATGTCCGGGCGCTCGATGTTGAGGTTGCGGAAGTCCGCTAGGGCGGCGTCCTCATATTTGCGGGCTATCTCCCACGGGGATATACCTTCCCGTGCAGCGCCCTTCTCCATCTTGTCCTCGCCCTCGTCCTCGTCCGACTCAAGGTGACCGACGTCGGTGATATTCATTACGTGGGTGAGGTCGAATCCATTAAACTTGATCGTGCGGCGCAGGATGTCGTCGAAAATGTAGGCTCGCAGGTTGCCGATGTGCAGAAAATTGTAGACCGTGGGGCCGCAGCAGTATAGACCCACTTTCGGCGGATCCAGCGGCTCAAGAGTCTCTTTGCGGCGTGTGAGGGTGTTGTATACGAGCATTAGCGTTCAGGCGTTCAGGCGTCCAGTCGTTCTGGTGGTCAGCGATTCCATGAACAGGTATTGTTGGGCCCAGCCCGGTTTGGGTGAGAGTTTTGCCCGAATCAGGTCTCCCAGCGTCCAGTATACGTTTGCGGTCAATGATTTGTGCTGGAGATCGGGGCGGAATAGCTGAGTGGCTATCCTCCTGATGTGAGTGTCGACCGGTACCGCGGCGTCATGCCCAAGTCCAAACAGGCAAATGCAGTCTGCCAGCTTCGCGCCGATTCCGAACAGGCCGGCCAGCTCGGCATGCGCCTTCCTGTAGGGAATCCTGCTCAGGCTATTGAGCCAGCCCGGGCCTTGCGCCATCACGTGTCGCGAGAGCTCAATCAACCGCGGCGCCCGGTATCCCCAGAGGTCTTTGCGGAGTTCGGATTCCGGTTGGACAGCAATCGCCTCCGCCGTTGGGAACCTGTGGAATGGCTTGCCATCAAGTTCCGCGATAAGTACGCCAGCCCGTTTTTCGAGGGCCTGAATCGTGCGCGATATTTTGACTATCGTATTACATGATGCGCAAATGAACGAGAAGAATGCTTCTTCCGCGTCCAGCCGAAGCACTCGTAGCCCCGCGAATCGCTCCAGCGCCGGCTGTATCCGCGGTTCGCCCCGAACCCAATCCCGGTATAGCGCCGGAAGGTCCACATCCAGAGCAAAGTACCGCTCTAACAAATCCCAACGGCCGCCCAGTGGGTAGGTCTGCCACCAGAATCCATCCGCGCAGGGTCGGATTCGGATGGCTGCATCCGCGATCACGCCGAGCCACTCCCCGTTTTGCCGTTCCCGCCACCGAAATGACATTCCGGATCCGAGCGTCAACGGGATGTTACAGAGACGTGCCGGAATCGGCGCCCAGTTCAGCGCGTCTGACCTCATTTCGGGTGAGAGGAGTATACCCTTGACGAGGGTGTGGGGTGTAGGGTGAGGGTGACATTCCAATGGTCGAGAACTGGCATCGGATTCTGTGGCGGTTCGCGGAAGAATCCCGCGTAGCAGCGCTGAAACCGGAGGTGAAACCAGGATGTCTTCCGAAAATGAACAGATGCTTAAGGTACTGAAAGAACGGTTGGAACCGGAGCTGAGGCGTCGCAGGTTTACCGGTTCGTTTCCGACTTACCGCCGCTTTACGCCGCACAAAACGGACGTATTGACCGTGAACGTAAATGAACCTTCGAAATCCTTCCGGATCGAAGTCGCGGAGCTCCCTCCTCGCGATTTCTCCGCGCCGAACGGAGTGTGGGTGGCGGTGGAGACCGCCACAACCTTCGACGCACTGACATCGGACCGCGCTCGCCTTACGCCGCAGCCCGGCAAATCGAAGTACGATTTCATCTACGGCAGCACGCTCTTCCTGCGGAGCGAAGTTCGGTTCGAGCGGGCCGCGGATGCCGCAGTGGCGTTACTCCCGCAGGCGGACGCATGGTGGCAGGGCGAGCGCCATCAGCCGAATGTTTGGGCGGGCGGTTAGGCTAAAGCGCCGGACAAGTCGGACGAGTCAGACACGTCTGATTTGCAAAGCCTGGCGGGGGTTATCGATCAGGAGCTGATTCCGCTGGCGGCGTGTGAGTCCTTCCTTCTCAAGGGCGGGCATCAGATCGCCCAGGAGGCGAGTGAACGGCTTGATCTCGCCGCCCTTCGACTCACCTACGTGGTACCACCCGGCGTCGTGTGAAAGAAGCAGTCGATGGATCAATCCATCTGCGAGGAACTCAGTCACCAGTTTTACGTGTTCCTCAATCGGTTTCCACCCCACGGCGTCGTATTCCACCCATCCTCCGGCCTTCGCGACCTCGACGTGGAACTTGCGGTCCTTCTCGCCATCGGCGTGAACGAAGATGTACCGGGACAACGGGAGCTTTTCCTCCCGCAGGATTCCCAAAACCTCCAGCGCTGCGGGTCCGTGGCCGGTGTGGCAGGCAATGGCGAGACCCGTTCGCTTGCTAGTGAGAGCGGCGGCGCGGGCGATCTTCTTCTGGACCGGAATCAGCGCGCCCGGGTTGACCGCGATCTTGATAAATCCTGGTCGGATTCCCGTGTCGTCTATTCCCTTTTCCGCCTCACGTATCCAGCGGGCAGCAAGCTGGTCCGCTGATTCTGTGAACACATACGGTGGGAGAAATGGCTCTTTGTACAATCCCGTGTTCGTGAGAATGTGGAGGTCAGCGGCACGAGAGAATCGCTCAAGCAGCCTTACGTCGCGCGCCAGGTAGTTTGGGGTGCACTCGACGAATCCGCTTATCCCCTGTTTCCGGGCCGCCTGAAGGTACGGAAGTACGGTCCGGAACACTTCTTCAGAGTCGTAGCGATGCGGGCCGACCTTGTCCGCTCCGACGAAGTCAACCATCACGTGTTCGTGTGGAAGCGTGAGTCCGAGGCGGTCAGGCGGAATCGGACCTCGAACGGTCATCACCTTCGATTCCGCTTGGGTCATTGGGGCAAATGCGGCGGCAGCGCCTGCCAGCAGGTCGCGGCGGGTGAGCATCCTGTTACGGCGCCGGCCCTGCCGGCGTGGGACCATTCACTGTCTGAGGCAGCCCGGGCGGAGCGTAGGCGGGCGCCCACCAATAGGAACTATAGGCTGCCATCATCTGCTCGAGCGACGCATTCTCCGGGAGCGATTCCGCCGCATTGCGGTCGGCATCTCCGGCGAAGACCGGTACGAATCGTTCGCCGCCGGATTTCAGACGCATATTTACGGTAATGGCATTCAAGACCGAATCTCCAGCGAACGCAGCCACGGCAACTCTGGTGGCGGTACGGATGGCGATTCCGCGGATAACGCTAAGATCGGACCTGCGCGGAGCGATGGATACTACGATGCTTGCGCGGGGATGGCGCGGGTCTACGGTTATCGCCCCCAACACGGTATCTCTGGTGAGTTGAGCGTGGCTTGCCACGAAGGCGCGCAGGCTCTTTTCATAGTCGGTGGCGCCGATGGGGACCGCCTTGACAACGGTCCGTGAAGCGGCCGGTTCCGGGGAGTCTTCTTCAAGGAATGGGACTGGATCCTGCGACTTCTCTTCAACTACGAGAGGCAATTTGCCGGAGGCGAGTGGTAGGACCGGATTCGGCGAAGCAACCTGAACTCGCTGCGACGGCGGGTTCTGAGTTGTCACCTGTGGTGCGCCGCTAGATGGAATGGGCGACCCGACTGGTCCGGAGGCCGCTTTTGGAACCGAAACGGTCTCAGTTTCCGTCCGCCCGCTGCGCAGGGAGATGGCGATTCCGATGACTATCACGACAAAGATCACCGCCACGGCAGTGATACCCTGAAGCCACGTCGATGGCGGCAGTCCCAGCAGCTTTTGCGTACCGAATTGCGTCTGAGATCCTGAAGCCTGCTTAATGACCCCGGGATTTATTACTGATTTCTTTTGCTGCTTTTCTACTTCGCCAAGTTTGACCTTGTCTCCAACGCTGCTGGGGTTCAGATCGAGAGCCAGATGGTACCATTGGGCTGCCTCCTCCAGCTTGCCCTGGTCCCGATAGATATCTCCGAGAAGTGAGTGGGCGTCGACATTGTTAGGGTCCAGGCGCATGGCTTCAATGCAGCGGTTTTCGGCGTCGAGCCATTGCGCGCGCATCCGGTAGAGGTTTGCTTCCGATAGAAGGGCGGCGAGGCGCTGCGTTCCCGTGACGCTGGTGGAGACCTGGGCGCCACAGCCGCCGCAGAAATGGCTTCCGGTGGGTACCACCGTCCAGCACGCGCTGCAAACGATGGTATCCGGCGTGCCGACTGCTTCTGCCGTCTTTGCCATGAGTGCCTCCTAAACTCCGGTGTGACCGAATCCGCCGCTTCCCCGCTCGGTCAGGTCCAGGTGTTTCTCTTCCACGAGCTCCGCTCGGACCACAGGGGCGATCACCAACTGGGCGATTCGGTCGCCGCGGTGTATGGTCTGTGGCTCGTCGCTCCAGTTGATCAGGATTACGTGCACTTCGCCGCGAAAGTCGCTGTCGATCGTACCGGGCGCATTGACCATGCCGAGTCCGCGCTTCCACGCGAGCCCGCTTCGCGCCCTGACCTGGCCCTCATAACCCAAGGGAATGGCAATCTTTATCCCAGTCGGAATCAACGCGCGGTGGCCAGGCGGTAGAGTAATCTCGGACTCCGGCGCAGCATAAAGATCCAGGCCGGCCGCACCGTCCGTCGCATATCCCGGCAGCGGAAGGTCCTCCGTGCCCGGCGCGCGCTCGACGGCTACGGTTACGTGAGACACTTCATACCTCGCCCAGGTTTTCTATTATCTGCCGGGCTTCCTCGGCCTCGGGCGTGCCGGGCGCCACTTCTATCACCTTCTCCAGGGCCGCCCGCGCTTCATTATCATTGTCCCGCTCAGAATGAAAATAACCCAGATTCAGGTACGGCGTTGGGTCATTTGGCGCAAGTTTCACCGCCGCTTCGTATTCCGCGATGGCCGCAACGTCCTGGCCGAGCTCGGCGAAGACGACCCCGAGATTGCAGTGATAGAGCGGATTCCGCGGGTCCAGCTCAATCGCGGTCTGGAAGTGGGCCACCGCCTCTCCAAGGTTCTCGGCCTCGTAGAACCGGCGACCCTCGGCGTTGTGCTCTTCGGCGGTCGAAGGCTCGCCGGCGGGCTCCTGTCTTTCAGACGGCGCTACATCAGGGCGTGTTCCAATGACCGTCTGTTCGGTAGCCTGCCCGCATGCTGGGCACTGCCGCCATTCATCTAGAATACGCCCGGCGCAGCGGGCACAACGGTTTCCTTGAGCGGCGCCGCACTGCGGGCAGAAAGCGAACGCGACAGACACCAGCCGGCCGCATCCGGCACAGTCCGGTCCTCGCGCATGTTGAGCAGAGATACCGCACCGAGGGCAGAACTGCGCTCCCGTCGGCAGCAGTGTGTCGCAGAATCCACACACCGGGCCCTGACCGGCGCCGCATGCAGCGCAGTAATTCCAGCCCCCTTCATCCACCGGCAGCCCGCAGACTTTGCAAAGCGAAGGAGGAGCTGTGACATGCGGAGCGACTGGGACTCCACCTACCGGGACGCTGCGGGTCTGGTCTACGAGCATGCGAATTCGGGCGGCTGCTCCGTCGAATTGGCTTAGTGCGTAAGGTGGAAAGTAGAGCGTTACTTCCTTCTCGTCGACCGGGGGAGTGATGAGTACGAGCCTCAGGTGGCCGCCGCCAATCGCATCCTCCACGCGCACCGTGGAGATCTGGTCATAGGGATAGTCGAAGCAATCGATCTCAGTCTCACCGGCTAGGATCGGCATCTGTTCGCGAACGAGTATGACCCGACGATCAGTAGCGGCCAGGCCCTCGCCATGCGCCCCGGCAAGCGTCATGAGGACCGCCTCTCCTACTGTGAGTTTTTTGTCGATAGCAGCCTGGAGGTTGTCGGCCAGGGTCTCCTGAAGGGAAGAATCGTCGGCCACACGCTATCTCCGGTAGTTTGATGTTTAAGAGGATACGTGTAGGGGCGGTTCGCGACCGCCTCTACACTTCATAGATGAAAGAAGGATCCGTCGTTTGGGCTTTGCGTGATCCCCGATTCAGTGGTACGGGTCGTGTTCTTTACCGTCTGCTTCGGCATCTACGGGCGGCCTCTTTGGGATGCGAAACCAGAATGTAGTTCCCTTGTTTAGCTCCGTCTCAAGCCAGATGTTTCCGTGATGGGCTTCCACGAGGTTCTTCACGAGGAAAAGCCCGATTCCGGTTCCCTTTACGGTTGCGGTACGCGGGTTGTGGATACGCCGGTACGGCTTGAACAGTTTTCCCTTCGCAGATTCAGGAATTCCCGTCCCTTGGTCGCTGACCCCGATCAAGACCGATTCTGTTTCCAGTTCCTCGCGAAGTGTGATCTTAACTTCGCCGCCGTCCGGGGAGTACTTTATGGCGTTACTCACGAGATTCTGCAGTATCTGTTCCAACTGATCCCGACCAACCGTCGCAACGATATTTTCTGGTGCGAAATCACATACGATCGGGTGCTTATCCGTATTGGTCATGCCGCGCTGTGTTTCAAATACCGAGCGCGCTAGCTCGCCGAGATCGACCTCTTCCCAGAAAAGTTGTTGTGCGACGCCGCGTTCGATACGTGTGACGCTAAGGAGATCGTTGATGAGACGGCCGAGGCGATCGACATTTTGTTCGATGATTGAATAGTACTCTTTGCGCTCATCGAATCCGAACGAGTCGAACTCGTCCTGGGCAAGCATACTTATGAAACCCTTGATGGGAGTCATCGGCGTCCGAAGCTCGTGGGCCGCAATGGCGACGAATTCGGTCTTCATGCGCTCCAGGTTACGCAGGTCCGTCACATCATTCAGAATCACGGCGTTGCCGATGAGGCGGCCGTCCTCACCTTTTACTTCGGCGGAGTGGATTTGATACGTGCGGTCTTCCTCCGTCTCCGGCTCGGTGACCGATATCTCTTCCGCGACTTTGGTCTCTTCGTCCTGGGGCAAGTCGCCTATATCTCCCGGAAGGAGCATGCGCCCGAGGATCTCCTTTGTCTTGTCGTGCTCGATGATCTCAGTGTACTGCTTGCCGATGGGTTCATCGGAAACTTGAAATATCTGGCGGGCGCGGGCGTTCATCTGGATGATGTTGCCGGTGCCGCCTATGAGGATGAGTCCCGCGTAAAGGCTCTCGATGGTGTGGGCCAGCTTTTCTCGCTCTTCGATGAGCTCGCGGAAGAGCTGCGCGCTGGCGATGACGGCGGCGGCGTTGCGTGCCAGGCGTTCCAGCAGCCGAACATCCTCCTCGATGAACTCGCCGCTATAGCGTTTGTTATAAACTCCAATGACGCCGATTCCGGCTTTCTCTACGAGGCGGTTGTCCTCATCTCGCTTTTCAACTACGAGCGGCACCACGACCCCATTGCGGATTCGGAGGCGCTGCATGATGGACTTTTCGGCGCGAGGATCGTTCATCGCGTCCTCGATAATGGTGGCGAATTCGGAGCGGAAGACCTCACCGGCAACCCCATGGCCCGCCTTCACGCGGAAGGCCTTGAGGTCTTCTTCCTGGATTCCGAAGGCGGGGGACTGGCCTACGAGGTCGCCGGTATCGCGCTCTCGAATGAGGATGGCGCACTTCTCGGCCTGGAGAATCATTGCGATCCGCTGCACGAGGCGTTTGAGGGTGTCTTCGTATTCTCCGACGGCAACTGCGCCTTCGGCGGCTTCGGCGGCCCTTTGTGCCCTCTGAAGTCTCTCGATCTCCTCGGTCTTCGCCTTCAGCTCGGTTTCAAGCTGGGCAATTCGCGCGCGCAGGGCCTCTGCGTCGTCGAAGCTCATTAACAACGTCTCCCAAGGAGGCAAGAATAAGGGCGGAAACCCGGCGCATTATAACACACCCGCTAGACTAGCGTCAACGCGATGCACGCTCGTCCGGCAGGAGTCTAATTCGGCCGGGACGAAATGACGGATGACGGATGATGGGAAGCGGGGTACGGAATGTGAGGGTATTCGGTCTTCCGTCATCAATAGTTCGCAATTCACCATCCCTGGAGGATTCATGCTATGCGATTCCGTAGCGCTTCCCGTACTCTGTCGTTGATCGGCACACTGACGCTGCCATTCGCCGTTTCGTCTTGCAAGGACCAGCCCGCCCCAGAGACAAATTCGACTGCGCTGCCGGGCGGAGGAGGGTCTACGGCGGCGTTCGACAAGCCGCTCGTTCCCACTGGCGCGGTGAAGATCCAGCTTCTTACCAACGGTACCTCGCCATTCTGGGACGCGCTGGGCAAGGCGGTAGATTCCGAGAAGAAGAACGTGGAGGGAACGGTAGACTGGCGCGCCCCGGAGCCGGCCGACAATAACACGCAGCGGCAGCTCTTCGAGAGTTCCCTCGCGGCCAATGTGAACGGAATCGGAGTCTCCCCCATCGAGGCGGATGCCTTTGCCTCCGTGATCGATTCCGCCATCGAGAAGGGAGTGCCGGTCATTACGTTCGATTCCGATTCCGCGAAAAGCAAGCGGTTGGTTTACATCGGCACCAACAACTACGAAGCCGGCAAGCGCGCGGGAGAAGCGGCCGTGAAAATGCTTCCCCAAGGTGGGAGCTACGTGGCCTTCGTCGGGAATATGAGCGCCCAGAATGCGCGCGACCGATACCGCGGATTCCAGGATGCGGTGAAAGTCCACAAGTTCACCGAGCTGCAGCCGCCTTTCGAGGACAACAAAGACGTTGGCCGCGCCCGCCAGAACGTCGCGGAAGCCGTGACGAAGTTCGGTGACAAGATCAACCTGCTGGTCGGCCTCTATTCCTACAACGGTCCGGCCATCGTGGATGAGGCCGTGAAGTCG
>JBKJZI010000031.1:0-81276 GCA_046715155.1 Chthonomonadales bacterium
CTAAGGAGCCGATGAAGCTACGTGCCGGCATGAAGGAAGAACAACCGAAGGACGGCGAGCATGAGATTTCCGCCACCCTTTACGTTCCATCCGCTGGAGGACCGGGAGCGTCTGTCGCCAAGCAGACGAGCTCCGTAAAGGTCAACGTCCGCAACAAGATTGGCGAAGATCCCGGCCCGATCCGACTGCGATATCGATTTTCGGATGGTTCCAGCCGGTATTACAACCGCAGGGGCGAGACGGCCGTCGTGGCCGGCCTCTCGCAGGGCGTAGTCCAGGGAACGACCGACCAGGAACTGGTTTCCCAAAAGAGCCGGCTTCTTATCGCCGTGGAAGACAAGTATCCTGACCAGTCGGCGATCCTTCGCAATAAGATGACCGACCTCACCGTCCGACAGGGCGGGCAAGAGACCGAGTATCCGCTTGACTCGCTCCCGAAGTCGCTCTATCAGCAGGTGAGTCCCCTCGGCTATGTGCTCTATCAGAATGAAACCTCCTCATTCGACCAGTTCGCCCAACTGGGCGTGCCGGTCGATACGACGCTCCTCCTGCCGAAGCTCCCTGAGAGTCCCAAACGGGTCAAAGATACCTGGGTGAGCTCAAAGGAGCGCCTCGATATTCCCGGGACTCCTCCGAACCAGCAGCCCGTGGTAGCCATGCAGAGCACCTTCGAAGGTCTGGAGTGGGAGGGCGGCTATCCGACCGCCAAGATCCACCAGGTATTCGACAGCTCCAAAGGCGGGTTCAAGACACCAAAGAGCCTCGTCTTCGGGAATGTGCAGGTGGAGAGTCCGCAGATCAAGTATGAGCGCGACATCTACATCGCTTACCGCTCCGGCACGCTCGTCAAGATGGTCCGCCGGATGGAAGTGACAGGAAAAACTGCGAGCGCGTTCCAGGGTGGCGCTGCCCCCGGCATGGGTGGCGGCGCACCGGGAGCGGGGAGGTTCCCCGGCGCCGGGATGGATGATGCAGCCGGCGGTATGGGCGCGGGCGGTGGCCCCGGCTCGGCCATGAGCGGCGCGATGATGAACTCTATGCGCGGCGCAATGGGCGGCATGGGGGCTATGGGAAGCGGGGGTGGAATGCCTCCTCCCGGCGCAGGCGGTGGCATGATGGGCCCTGGCGGTAGAGCTGGCGGCCGTATGAGTGGAATGATGGGGCGCAGCGGTAGGTCCGGCGGCATGATGAGTCCGGGCGGCGGCGGGATGGGACCGGGAATGCCCGGAATGCCCGGCGGCAGCGGTATGATGCGCCCAGGCATGGGCGGTGGAATGGGCGGAGGCGGAACTACCGGCGCCACCCAGATCACGCTCAAGTCCACGACGACGACGGAACTGGATCGCAGCGGAGCGAGAGTGGCTAGTTTCTAACACTCCCTGACTCCCGAATCGACGGGGCGGCGCCGTGGTATAATACGGTGGCGCCCCGTTCGCTTTTGTCTGGCAATCGCGGGCGTACTTTCCGTTCCAGGGAAGCCGGATTTTGGCGGTAGCCACACAGACAGAAAAGCGGCAGCGCGCGCGCGACGATGAGAAGCGGCTCGAGCTCCACGAGCACCTCGGCGAGCTGCGCTCGCGGATTCTCCGCTGCATTTTCTACATTGCAGTCGGCGGAATCATCTGCTACTTCTACTTCAAGCCGATCTACGCATTCTTGTTCTATCCCATGGAGCAGGCACTCAAGCCGTACCCCGACGCGCGAATCGTCTTCATGCACTTTACGACGCCGTTTATGGTCGTGCTCCAGATATCGATTGCGGCGGGATTGATCGTCGCGGCGCCCTTTGTGACGATGGAGCTGTGGGCTTTCATCGCGCCCGCATTGACAAAGGATGAACGACGGCCGATCAAGTATGTAGCGCCCATCGGAATCGTCTTGTTTGCAATGGGGGTGTCCCTCGCCTACTGGGTCGCTCGGTATACGGTGGGATGGTTCCTGGGCTTCGTTGAGTTGTTCCCCAATGCCGTGCTTTACCAGGACCCTAAGACCTACGTCCTCTTTATGCTGAAGCTGATGGCCGTGTTTGGCGCGATCTTTCAGCTCCCGGTGATCCTTATGTTCCTGGCATGGGTTGGGATCATGAAGTCGGCCTGGATGAAGAAGTACTGGCGGCATGCCATCGTCGGCATTTCCGTCGCGGGGCTGATGGTGGCGCCGTCCAACGATACACTGACTATCTTCGTCATGGTAGGCCCGGTCTTCGTGCTCTACGGTTTGAGCATATTCCTCGTCCAAATGATCGAGCGCAAGCGCGAACGCCAAAAGAAATGAACGCGGCCGAGTATCTTCGCCGGCTACGTTCTTCCCCCGACTACCAGAACCAGATCGAGCACGTAGAGCTCATTCCCTCACGATCGGCACAATTCGCGGACACGGCCGAGCCTCTCCAATCCGGCCTGGCGGACCAGCTCCGAGAGCAAGGTATCTGCCGGCTCTATTCCCATCAGGCGCGCGCGGTGGACTCAATCCGCGCGGGACGAAATGTCATCCTGGTGACTCCGACCGCAAGCGGCAAGACGCTGGCGTACAATATCCCCGTCATCGAATCGGTGCTGCAAGACCCGAAGGCACGCGCGTTCTACCTCTTCCCCACCAAGGCGCTCGCTCAGGATCAGCTCGGAAAGCTGAACGATCTCGGATTCTTCCCACAGGTCCGGTTCGCCACTTTTGACGGGGATACTCCGCAGGCGGACCGCCCCTTCATCAAGCGCGGCGCGCACATAGCGCTCACGAATCCTGACATGATGCACGTCGGAATACTCCCCTACCATACGTCCTGGGCGCAGTTCTTCATGAACCTCCGCTTCGTGGTTATCGATGAGATCCACTCTTACCGCGGGGTTTTCGGCGCGCACGTCGCTCAAGTAATGCGCAGGCTCCGCAGAATCTGCCGGCAGTACGGATCCAACCCGCAGTTCATTGCGTGCTCCGCGACAGTGGCGAATCCGGATGAGCTGATGCGAGCCCTGACGGGAGTGGACGCGGACGTTGTTGACGATGACGGCGCCCCGGCAGGACGCCGCACCTTCGTATTCTGGAATCCGCCCCTGGTCGGCCACGCCGGAGAGCGGCGCAGCGCCAACATGGAAGTTACGGGCCTGTTCAAGGGTTTGGTGGAGGACGGCGTCCGGACGCTGGTCTTCACAAAAGCCCGCAAGACGGCCGAGATCATTCTGAAGTACACCCGCGAAGCGCTGCAGAAGGACGAATCGCCGCTCGCCAGGCGGATTATGTCCTATCGCGCAGGCTACACGCCCCAGGAGCGCCGGGAAATCGAGCAAGGTCTGTTCCGCGGAGAGCTTTTGGGCGTCACCTCCACCAATGCGCTGGAGCTGGGCGTGGACGTTGGCAGCCTGGAAGCGACAGTGCTTACAGGTTATCCGGGCACCATTGCGAGCACCTGGCAGCAAGCCGGACGGGCGGGACGCAGCGGCGAAGAATCACTTTCCGTTCTCGTGGCGCTCGACGGACCGCTCGACCAGTACCTCATGCGGCACCCGGAGTACTTCTTCGGCCGTGTTCATGAGCACGCGATAGTAGACCCGGGCAACCGGCGAATCCTCGAGGGACACCTGCAATGCGCTGCCTACGAGTCGCCGCTGACCGAGGAGGACCTAACGCAGTTCGACCCGGCGGCGCGTGAAGTGATTACGGGTCTCGAAGAGGCGGGCCGGCTCATGTGGCGATCAGGCCGCTGGTACTATCGAGGCGACGGCTATCCGGCCGGCGGGATCAATATCCGCTCGATTTCCTCCGAGTCGTACGAGATTCGAGAAGGCGCCGGCCGCGTTTTCGATTCCAATCATGGACGCGAGTCACTGCGGAATCGCGGGCGGCTCATCGGCGTGATCGATGGGGCGCGAGTCTATCAGACCGTCCATCCGGGAGCGATCTATCTGCACCAGGGCGAAACGTACCTGGTCGAGCAACTAGACGACGAAGATAAGGTGGCAAGCGTCCGCTCCGTAGACGTCGGCCACTATACCGAACCTCGCGAAATCACGCACATCACGGTCCTTTCGGAGCGGACTTCGCGCGCATTGCCGGGCGCGATGGCGTACTTCGGAGAGGTTGTCGTAACGAACCAGGTGCTCGGCTACCGCGTTAAGCAGTTATATTCCGACACGGTGCTGGACATCGTGGACCTTGATCTGCCGGAGCAGGTATTCGAGACGGAGGCTTACTGGTACACCGTGCCGGCCACCCTAATCGACATTATCAACCGCGCCGGACTCGATCTGTGCGGGGCCATTCACGCCGCCGAGCACGCGGCAATCGGGATGATGCCACTGTTCTCGACGTGCGACCGTTGGGACCTTGGCGGTGTAAGCACTCCCCACCATCCGGATACGGGCATGGCGACCGTGTTCGTGTACGATGGGTATCCCGGCGGAGTCGGAATCTGTGAATCAACGTTCGGCCGACTCGAAGGATTGCTGACGACAACAGCCGAAATGATCGCTAGCTGCCCGTGCCAGGACGGATGCCCCTCCTGCGTGCAGTCTCCCAAGTGCGGTAACAACAACGAGCCTCTGGACAAACGCGGCGCCCTCTTGCTGTTACAGCGGCTGCTCCAGACCCCGGAGTCGACCCTTGACCGAAAGAAACAGGAAGCAGCCGCCTGAACCCAAAGTCTCCTGGATCAGCGTTAACTTCGGAATCCTGCTCCTTTTGACGCTGATGGCGCTTGTCGGATGGGCCGCTTGGTACCTGCCGCGTGACTTCTCGTCCTCGATAAGCTACGAATTGACAGACACACCCGCTAAGTAGTCTATATGGGTGTGTTGGTGTGCGGGTGTAACGGCCGTTCACACCAACACACCCATCCACCCACACACCCATACTCCCTCATGCCTGTACCCCTTTTTCAGCTTGAACACATCACCAAGTCCTTTCCCGGGGTTGTCGCGAATGATGACGTTTCGCTCGCCCTGTGGGAAGGGACGATACACGCGGTAATCGGCGAGAACGGCGCAGGCAAGTCAACACTGATGAGCGTGCTCTACGGCCGGTATCAACCGGACTCCGGGCGCATTCTCCATCGCGGCAAGGAGACACCGATTCGCGACCCTTCCGCGGCGATTGCGCTGGGCATCGGAATGGTCACTCAGCACACCACCATGATTCCGGCCCTGTCCGCACTGGATAACATCATACTCGGTCATGAACCTGCAAGCACCGGCGGAATCATCGATCACCGGGCCGCCCGTCGGAAGGTGGATGAGCTTGAGGCGCGATTGGGAATCCGCGTAGATTGGGATGCGGAAGCTGAGAAACTCTCCGTTGCGTCATTACAGAAAGCGGAAATCGTCAAGGCTCTCTACCGTGGGGCCCAGCTTCTAATTCTCGACGAGCCCACCGCGACTCTCGCCCCCCCGGAAGCCGAGGCTCTATTCGCCCTTCTGCGCGCCCTCGTCGCCCAGGGCGTGACAGTCGTTTTCGTTACCCACAAGCTGCGAGAAGTAATGGCCCACAGCGAGAAGATCACCGTGCTTCGAGGAGGCAAGGTCACCGGAGAGCGTGCGACGTTGGACACATACCCGGAGGAACTGTTAGCTCTTATGCTGGGAAAGACATCAATCAGCCCCGGCGTGGATTTGACCGAGTCCGGTGACATTCTTGCGGAATTCACCCACACACCCGAACACCCGAACACCCGAACACCCGAACACCCACACACCCACACACCCACACAGACAACTCAGGCGATTCCGCCGCTTGAGGTTTGCGAAGTGAGCGTTTCGGGGGACCGAGGGGTGATTCCGGTTAACGGCGTCTCTTTCACGGTGATGCCGGGCGAAGTAGTGGGTGTTGCCGGAGTTGATGGCAGCGGTCAGCGCGAACTTGCTCGGGCCATCGTCGGGCTGTTCCCGGTTCGGTCCGGACGGATAATGGTAAACGGTCGCGATGCGACCCGCCTGTCCGTGGGCGCCCGGCAATCAGAGGGAGTGGCGTATATCCCGGAGGATCGCCAGCGGGAGGGACTGATCCTGGACTTTACTCTCGCGGAGAACATGGCGCTCGGAAAACATCGGCATCCCGGATTCGGTGGCGGCAGAACTCTCAACCTCACGCGCATCTCCATGAATGGAGAGTTTGCAATCCGTGACCACCGTATTCGGGCGGGCGGGAGCGACGCGGCAGTACGGACTCTCTCCGGCGGCAATCAGCAAAAGGTCGTAATCGCCAGGGCGTTGGAAGCCCGCCCTCGCGTCCTCGTCGCCATGCAGCCGACGCGCGGTCTGGACGTAGAAGCCACACGCTTCATATACGCGTCGATCAGGCGCGCGCTCGCGGACGGAATGGGCCTGCTGCTTTTCTCCCTGGACATGGACGAGATCATGGAGCTCTCCGACCGAATAGCGGTCATGTACAACGGCGGAATCGTCTCAGTGGTGCCTCGCGACGGTTCCACTCCTGACGACATAGGGCGCATGATGGTCGAGGGCCGGGCTTGAGGTCGGCCCGGGCGCTGGTTCAACCGGCAGCGGCCGTCGGATTCGGCCTCCTCATCGCGGCGGCAGTGATTCTGATTACGGGTGGTAATCCGCTGGAGGCATACAGTGCGATGGCCGACGGCGCTTTCGGAAGTACAGTCAGCCTCTTTCGCACCCTGGCAAAAGCCACTCCCCTCTTGTTCACCGGCTTAGCGGTGGCGCTCGCGCTTCGCGCGGGCCTGTTCAACATTGGCGCGGAGGGGCAGCTCGTGGTCGGTGGGCTTGCCGCCGCGTGGGTCGGGTTCTCCCTCAAGGGTCTCCCTCTCCTCGTTCACCTCCCACTGGCAATTGCTGCTGCAGCGCTGGCGGGCGGGCTCTGGGCCATGATTCCGGGCATCCTCAAAGCCTGGCGCGGCACGCATGAAGTCATCGTGACAATCATGATGAACTATATTGCGTTCGAGCTTACGCACTACCTCGTCAACAACGTTCTGCGGGACCGCACCAGCGGCGCGACGGCGACCCCGATGGTCCTTCCGTCCGCCCGGCTGGTAAGCGCCGCGGACTTGAACCCTCTCTATTCCGGGACGAACCTGTCGGCCGGGCTGATACTGGCGGTCATAGCGGCGGTTGGCGTGGCGTTCCTATTCCGACGAACGGCGCTGGGATTTGAAATTCGTGCCGTCGGATCTGGGGCAGAGGCGGCAAGGGCAAACGGAATCCCAGTGGGTCGTACCCTTGTAACAGCCATGACGCTCTCAGGGATGCTCGCGGGAATGGCAGGAGCGGTCGAGGTGTTGGGCGTACACCGCCGGTTCCTGGACGCATTCTCGCCGGGCTACGGATTCGACAGCATCGCGGTCGCGCTTCTAGGCGGAATGAACGCGCTCGGAGTAACGCTCGCCGCAATTCTATTCGGCGGACTGAACAGCGGAGCGTTGAATATGGAGCTGATAACGGAAACACCCCGCCAGATCAGCGGAATCGTCCAGGCAGTCGTTATCCTGGCCGTAGCGGCCCGATACGTTCGGCGACGGAAGGCGTCATGATTGACGAGTACCTGGGATCGATTCCACTTCTGCTTCCGGCTTTGCGCCAGGCGACTCCGCTGGTACTGGCGGCGATGGGCGGCGTGATATCCGAGCGGGCGGGGGTGATTAATATCGCGCTCGAGGGCATGATGGTCGTCGGCGCGTTCGTAGGGGTGTGGGCGGCCCAGGGAGGCGGACTCATCGTGGGATTGGCCGCTGCGCTTGCAAGCGGGGCGGTCTTAGGCTTCCTGCACCTCCTCTTTACTCAACGGCTTCGCATGAACCATGTGGTAAGCGGCGTCGCCATCAACATCCTAGCGCTCGCCGGCTGCACCTACCTTTTGCGCATGCTGTTCAATCAGGCCGATCCCCCACGGGAAGCGCGCGTACCACATTCGATTCCGGTCGGTTGGTTCATCCTCGCGGCGATTCTGATTCCGTTCGCCCTGCACTTCCTGCTTTACCGAACGCGATTCGGGCTGCGGCTGCGCGCAGTAGGAGAGAGTCCCGAGAGCGCCCGAATGTCCGGAATCAGCCCGTCTCAATTGCGGTTCGCGGTGGTGGTTCTCTCCGGCATATTGGCTGCCTCGGCCGGGGCTTATCTTGCGCTCTCGCAGGTCGGCCGATTCAGCGATAAGATGGTGAGCGGCCGCGGATTCATCGCGCTTGCAGCCGTAATCGTGGGGCGTTGGAATCCGCTCGGCGCTGCCGCAGCCGCTCTTGTCTTCGGATTCTTCGATTCCCTCCAGTTTCAGCTTCAGGGCAACGTCGAAGTCCCGGGAGAGCTGCTGAGAAGCATTCCGTACGTTTTCACGATTCTTGTGGCGATGATGCTGCGCCCGCGACCTCCCGCCGCGCTCGGTCGCGAAGAAGACTGAAACGCTCTGCCGACAGCGATGAACCTGAAGGGCGCCGGGTAGAATCGGATTATTTCTGGGTAAGGTGGAGATTCCTCGTGGCACGGACCTCATCTGTTACGGTCAAGCTGACCCCGGAGGAGTATGAATGGCTCCGGCGAAAGGCTTATTGGGAAGGCTCGACGATGGCCCATCTGCTCCGCGGCCACCTTCATACCCTGGTTCAGGAGGACGGATACCTCCGCCCACCCGATGACGAGCCGCAGGATTTCGGATACGAGAAGGAGTTGATGGAGTTCGTAAATTCCATCGCGAGGGGATAGCCGCCCACCAGGTTTTTACTCTGCAAATTACGGAACTCGCGGATGAGCTAAACGAGTCATACAACTGCGCGGAAACACACTGGTAGGTCAACGAATTGACACTGTGTGGAACATATGATATGGTTATGCTGTCGGATCGGCTGTTTGGGTCCATCGTATGTTTTCGCCTCGAAGTCATGATGTGAGGTTTCACCGTGATCGGAAGGGTCTCTGTCCTAATCGCCCTGGTCCTCTGGATGCCCGTCCGCACGCTCGCCCAAGATGCGCCGGACATGTTCAAGGACGTGCCGCGCGACAATTGGGCATACGAGGCCATCGATTCTCTTCGCGTTAAGGGATTTCTTATTGGGTACCCTGACAGCTACTTCCGGGGGAAACGCACGCTTTCCCGATACGAGTTTGCAGTGGCACTTGACCGCGCCCTTCTGCGGGCGCTGGGTGAACCCCGCGGGGTCCCCGGCTCCCCTCCCGCACAATCCGGATTAACAGTATTCCAGGGAGCGGCGCGGCTGGTACTCGACGACGTGACCACGCTTCGGCGGCTGATTTCCGAGTTTCGCGCAGAGCTCGCTTCCCTTGGAAACAATTTACAAACAGTCAATCGCCGGGTTGACCAGCTTGCACGTGAAAGTACCGAGGCGCGGGCTGCAGCGGAACGAATGCCTCGGTTGTCCGGAGGCGCTTTTACGGGCGTAAAGACGAACGTGGGGGACGCAAACGATGTGAATAAAGATACCCGAGTCAATCGGCCAGGATTCCGCGGATCGGAACTCCATGAGCTTCGGCTCGGGCTCGCCACAAACCTCGCCGGGGCCTCGACGCTCTCCACCGCATTGAACGGCGCCGGCTATAGGAACTTCATCGGCGGCAACATCGGACAGTTTTCGCAGGCGCCTCAAGGTATCGACCTGGGCCCGGCGACGGGCCATTATTCAGGCTCTCTGAACTCAGCAATTCCGGCCGAATCGTACCTGAACCTGCTTGAGATCCGGGCGCCGTTGAGAGGAATTGGCCGCGAGTCTAACCTCACCATTGGGCGCTTCAATCAGCAATTGGGCCGCTCTGCACTCCAACGTCCTGAAGTCGATTCCTACTTCAGTCTGCCCTGGCACGAGGACGGACAACTCCGAATGAACGGCGCGCGGTTGAATACTAGCTTCGGAAGCCTGGCTGTCGAAGCATTCGGCGGACAGACAACGAGTGTTCGCAGCGCTAATAGCGGACCTATCAACAGTCCGCAAGTGGGAAATGGCGCCGACTCGGTCGGGGCTCAGTTTCTCGGAGTCGGGAGTAAACGCAACAGTCAGCCGACCGTCAATCAACTTGCGGGCTTCAGCGTTGGTGTGGGCGTGCGGCAGCTCGAGGGTGGGCACGTCAGGCTGAGCGCTGTGGAGCTTGCCGGTTCCAATAGCGCGGGCTTAAACGGCGTGCATGCGCTCGGCGCCGACGTAAGCCTGCGCCTTACCAATCGGCTGAGCTTGATGGGAGATTGGGGTAAGACCATCGCCCACTCTAGCCGAACCGATACGGCGAACCCGAGTTTCAACAACGCATTTAATGCCGCGGTTCGATACGACGTGGGCTCTTTGAATTTGACCGCCGGATACCGATATGTCGATCCCAACTTCTACGCTCCGGCTTATTGGGGGCGAATCGGGGGCTGGCTCAATCCTACGAATATCGCAGGCCCGACCGTTCGCGCGGCCTGGGACATCACGCCGCGGTTCGCTATCAATGTCGGCGGCGAGGTGTTTTCCGCTGCCCGGGACCGGGCTGCGCGCGGCGGACTTGGCGAAAGCGATACCATCACCCGCGCGCTGGTAGGAATCCGCTGGAACCTTTCGCGCTCCTTGGAGACGACCCTGGATTGGGAGGGGGTCTATTGGGACCTGGAAGGGGCGAACGGATTCACCGGCGGAATGGTTCCCAGCCTGTTTATGCCGGGCGCCGGGCGCGTGAATCCGACGGAACAATACTTTACACTCGGCACCGGATACAGCCTCACCAATACCGCCAGGCTGCGGCTTCTCTATCAGATCGGCACGTATGACGGAAAAGGCCTGCTTTTAAATGGCGCCGGGTTAGGGGCGCGCAACACCTTCAACCTCTTCACGGGCCAGGTAGCCGTTCGGTTCTAGTCTCCGCGCGACAGACGGCCTCACATCTCCCGCACGCCGTTCTCCCGCCACCACGCAACAAATCGGCGAATGCCGTCTTTGAAGTCAACTTTCGGCGCATATCCAAGCCTATCCGCGGCTTTGTCCACGTTGGCGCACGTTATGCCGACATCCCCCGGCTGCTCCGGCTTCCGATCAATGATCGCGGTTCGTCCCAATGCGGATTCGATCTCTGTCAGCATTTCCCGCAGGTTGACTGGATCGCTTCGGCCAAGATTGTAGATTTGATAACCGGTCGGTCGATCCAGCGCGCGGAGGATTCCGTCTACGGTATCGTCTATGAACGTGTAATCGCGGCTCGTCGATCCATCCCCGAAGAGCGGCACCGGCCGGCCTGCGTCTATGAGCCGAACGAACTTGTGGATCGCCAGGTCTGGTCGCTGCCTGGGTCCATATACTGTGAAGAACCGGAGGCAGGTCACAGGCGTCCTCGTGAGCGCGTGGAACGAATGGCAGAGCGCTTCGCCGGCCTTCTTGGTGGCAGCGTAGGGCGACGCGGGCTCATCGGTGCGGTCCGTTTCCCGGAACGGCGGATCAGAGCGGTTGCCATAGACCGAAGAAGATGAAGCAAAGACCAGGTGCTGAATCGGATTCCGTCCTATAGCGCTCAGCACGCTTTGCAGTCCGTTAATATTGGTCTCGATGTAGGCGGCGGGGTCTTCGATGGACGGCCGGACCCCGGCTTTGGCAGCCAGATGGACAATGGTTGAGGGTCTTTCGCGCGCTATCAAAGCGGATACTAGGTCCGCATCACGAAGGTCGAGCTCATTAAATCGGAATCCTTTGTTCTCCAGGAGTGGCTGGAGATTCCGCTGCTTCACTTCGCGCGCGTAGAACGGATCGAAGTTGTCAATTCCGATAACATCGTCTCTACGTTCGAGCAGCTTCTCAACCACATGCGACCCGATGAAGCCCGCCGCCCCGGTTACCAGCACGCGTGACAATCGTAGCTCCTCTACCGTCTAAACACGGCAACGGCCGTCCGAAGCAAGATTTTTATGTCTAAGGACAGTGTACGCTCGCGCACATATTGTCGGTCGATCTCCAGCTTTCGCGGCATGACCTCGGAGAGATAGAAGGACTTCACGTCCAGCCGGCCTGCTAGCAGCCTCTCTTCATCGCGGAATTCCAACTGCGCGAGGCCGGTGATTCCGGGGTGGACCGTGAGGACCTCCCGCTGTTCGGCTGTGTACTGTCCCACGTATTCGGGAACTTCCGGTCTCGGGCCGACCAGGCTCATCTCCGACTTGAAGACATTGATGAGCTGCGGCAGCTCATCAATCTTTAGCCGACGAAGGAACTTTCCCAACGGTGTGATGCGGGAATCACCCTCAGCCGTGACCTTGATGTCAGAGTCGCCAATATACATGCTTCGGAACTTGTAGAGCCAGAAAAGGCGCCCGTCTTTGCCCACGCGCTGTTGGCGAAATAGCGCGGGACCGGGAGAAGTCAGCTTCACAGCACACGCGACAATAAACCCGAGGGGGATCACGACAACTGCGAGGAGGATTGAAAGCAGTAGATCAAACCCACGCTTGATCCACTCCGGATACTGCGTGGCTGCAGTAAGCGGGCTTTCCACCACGATCATGCGCGGTGCGCTTCGGCGATCTCCACGACCGCTTCGATCACCCGCTCCACGTCGGAATCTGACATGCGCGGATATAAGGGTAGGGAGATAATACGCTCATACTCACGCGCGGCGATAGGAAGATCGGACGGGCGATAGCCGAAGCCGTCCCGATAGTAAGGATGCAGGTGGAGCGGGATGAAATGAACGCTGGTGCCGATTCCGCGCTCTTTCAACTCAACGATAAAGTCGCCACGTGAAATGCGAAGCCGTTCCAGGTGGAGCCGGATCGGATAGAGGTGCCAGCCGTGCTCCGATTCGCTCGAATTTGCAGGCGGCTGCAATTCCGGGTATCCTTCGAAGGCCGTGGTGTAGCGGACGGCGATCTCTCGGCGGCGGGCCCAGAGTTGGTTCGCGCGATGAAGCTGTGCGATTCCGAGAGCGGCGGCCATGTCGGTAAGGTTGTATTTGAATCCCGCCTCAACGATCTCGTAGTACCAGGAGCCCTCCGCCGTGTAGCGCAGCCAGGCGTCCTTGCTGATTCCATGAAGGCTCATCAGCCTCACTCGCTCGGCGATCCGATCGTCGTCGGTCGTGAGCATTCCTCCCTCGCCCGTGGTGAGGTTTTTGGTCGCGTAGAAGCTGAAGGCCGATGCGTTTCCCAGCGTGCCGATCGTGCGATTGCGGTATGTCGCCGGGAAGGAATGGGCCGCATCTTCCACCACACTCAGCTTGTATTCCTCGGCGAGATCGAGAAGCGGGCCCATGTCGCAGGGAAGGCCCCCGTAATGGACCGGAATCATTGCTCGTACATACTTGCCGGTCGTCAGGCTCCGAGCTCCATCGGGAGTTTTCTCGCACTGATCGGCAATATGGGATCGCACGCCGTCCACACTGATGTTCAGGGATTCCGGCTCGCAGTCAATGAGTACCGGGCGCGCGTCAAGGTAGCGGACGACCTCGGCGGTCGCGGCGAACGTCATCGTCGGGACTAGGACTTCGTCTCCCGCCTCGATATCGAGCGCTTCCAGCGCGAGGTGGAGCGCGGCCGTACAGGAGTTGAGAGCGACTGCGTGGCGGACGCCGACAAACTCCGCAAACTCGTCTTCGAACCGCTTGACGCGCGGGCCGGTGGTGATCCACCCGCTTCGCAGACAGTCAACGACCGCCTCGATCTCTTCATCGCCGATCCAGGGCAGGGAAAAGGGAAGGAATGGCTTTTCCCCCCGATCGGCCGGCGCGGGCTTCGCGCTAATCATTGCGACTTACGTTCTCCATCCGTATTGATTGGGGACAACTTCCGGTGGAAGCTCATATTAAGTCTTTCATCATCGTACCGTCCCAAACTGTCTTTTCCGTGGAGCGATTCCAGCCGAGGTTCTCATAGAATCGGATCGCCCGATCGTTTGCGCAGCTGACGGTCAGGACCATCCTTGGAACACCACGCTCGCGAGCAGCCGATTCCGCATATTCCATGAGTGCGCGCCCCACGCCGGCGCCTTGCAAGCGCGGATCCACGGCGATAGCGAGGATTCCGTAGGTGTTCCACCACGGTGCATCGGCCACGCCACCCCGCTTTCTCCGAAGAGGATTCAGGATGCGCATGGCCGTTACAGCGCGCTCGCGAAAGAACGGATTCCAAAGCAGCCACGGGCGCAGCAGCACGCGGCTGATTAAGTATGGCCGATTTTTGCGAAGGAACCCGCCGGTGGCGCCGCGGAAAAGACCGCTGAAACAGAATCCGGCGAGCCTGTCTTCGAGCCATCCGCCCATGCAGATCGCGTCATGCGGCCCTTCGAGGTACCACGCGTACTGCCGGCGAACGGCTTCCCGTCCAAGAGCCGTCAAGGCGGAATCCGGAAAAGCCGCTAAGTGAATACTCGTAACGGCTTCAAGGTCGCCGGCCTTCAGCACCCGGAGATCCACGGGCCCGGCTGAGCCATATGCTATCTCTGCACCGACGCTATTCGGACGATCCGCCATCCCAGCTAGGCCGCGTTCCTGATTCGCCGGAGCTCGGGGACACCCGTTAGATAGAGGTCTCGGCCCATAAACAGAAAGCGCATTCCGTCTCCACCCAATGTGCCCATAAGTTCGACGCCGAGGTCTGAAGGCCGGATTCGCATTAGGAGGCCCGGCGCGTCGGCTTGCGGAATTCGGAAGACTGTCCATACTTTGCCATCCGGCCCTGCCTGAAAATCGTGGCTCTTCGACGGTGCGTCGTGGTTGTTGGAAGTTCCGCATATCAGCCCGGCATATACCCGCGAAGCAACGGTGCGACCGGTCCGAAGGTCCAGTTTGTAGACAGTAGACGGGTCGGTTTCGGCGGCCGACGCAGTGCCTATTAGCATTCCACCGGGCACTTCAGCGATAGGCCCGAGCGACTGTGCGCCGGGCAGCGGGATGAGCGGCGGAAGGAAGCGCCCCGTCATAGTGTCCAGCAGCAGCACCTTCGCTTCCTTTGGAGGCGGCGCGCTTTTCGTCTCGTCCGGCTGTACCCGCGTACTGATGGCAAGCTTGCGACCTCCATCTATTTCAGTAACCCATGAAACCTGAAGCTGTTGAAGCATTCCGCCGTCTTCTACTTCGCCAAGTTTCCCCGTTTTTGGGTCATACCACGCGATTCCAAAGCCCTTGTGATGGCGGTGACGCTGGGCGACTACGTAGATGAGCCCATTGACGCCCTCGAAGATTCCGATGCCGGTGTGGCTGCCTTTCAAAACATCGCCGATGAACGCGACCTGTCGCGGATTGGCGCCCGGGTCGGTCGACGGAATCCCCTTCACATCGCCGGCCCCCTCCTCGGAAGTGAACGCGCGGTTTAAATCGGCAACCGCAAATTGCGTGGACGGATATCCGCTCAAGTAGACCATCCCGCCGACTTTCGCGATGCTATAGGCATTCATCGCGCTTGGGTAACCAAGACCGCGAGTACTGTTTCGTGAGATGTCGAAGGAAAGAACGGGTCCGTACGGCCCGGTAGTTGCGAGTATCTGCGAAGGTCCAACTGGAATCATTCGCGTAATAGGCAATGCCTCGACACCAACGGTCAAGGGCCGTGAATTCCAGGCTGCGGCGGCACCGGGTTGGCTTGTGGCTGCCGTGCGTCGGAAGAGTAAGTTGACTTTTCCCGTAACGTCGGAATTCCGCTTATCGATCGCGACCTCAAACTGAGGTATCGGGCTAGAACGATGCCCGCGCGCGGAAGCTGGCGCCGGCAGCAGTTTTCCATCACGCAGCTCGTAGCGCCTTTCCGGCTCACCCGCCTTCTTGAATACGTTGGTAGCCGTCACCGACAGACCAGAGAGGTTGATGTAACCTTCAGTCGGCACTGTGAGGAGCGTGGTTTTTACCCCCGATGCTTTATCGATTGCAATCAGGTCCCAGGGGCAGCCGCCGCGCGGCACAGCGTAAATGAATCTCAGGTCCTGGACTATGTAATATAGAAAGCCCGTCTCCGGGCGGCCGACATTTCCATATTGTCGAATCTTGCGAGTGGCCGGGCTGTACAGCGCCACTTCCGAGGTACCGCCGGCGCCGAGCGCGACGGTCCCGTCCGGCCCCGGCGCCATTGAATAGACCAGCGATCCTTTCGGGAAGGCCTTGCCCAGGTCCACCAGGCTATCCGCAACAAGGTCGTACTCCGCAAGGTGGCCGGGCGCGAGCATGCCAAGGTAGAGCTTGGAGCCTGCCAATGCCGTGCGCCATACATTGAGGCCGGTAACCGGAGGGTGCGTTTTAATGGTTCCCGTTGTCAGGTTGAGCGAAGCGACGTTAACGAGCTCCGTATTTCGAGTCCCCATTTTATATGAGATGAGCTGGACGAACTCGTTCTTGCCGGGGATTTGTATCTGATCTAAGGGCTTCGCAACGACGTGTCCTACGGGCTTACCGATGGTTTCCACGCTCAGCGGCTTGGCAGATCGCCAGTCGATGGGTTCGGGATTTTGTGGCCGCTCGGCAAACGTCGCTATCCCGGCAATAGAGCACAGGAGCCCAAAAGCAGCTCGAATTAACATCTCTTGTTCCTTTGCTTGAGAGCAAGACCCCCGATAATCGTCGAGGTAGACCTTACCTTACTTCTACGTAAGTCTATCTTACTTGTGATACTGTATGGATGCCGAATTGGACACGCTCCGACGGCGGAATCCGGCACACCACGGCGCGAAATTTCCCATTGGCGGACCGCGGAATCTCCGCAACTGGTTCAAGTATCACCCGAACATCTCCCATTCGAGTGCGCAACCGTTCTATGATGGAGTGAGCGTCCGCCTCGCTAAAGCCTGGCGCCGGCGAATAGATCACTCGAATTTCCGTCAGCGACTCCTGAACGATTTGCGCCTCTCGGACCGGGAGGTTGGCCTTGAAGACAGGATCAAGACGCCCGATTTGACGCCCATCACTCGTGTACAGCACGTCATCCGTGCGTCCCTCAATGCAAGATAACATGGGAAGCCGACGGCCACAAGGACACACAGCGTCTTTAGGCGCGAGCGCTGCTCGGTCGCCTAGACGGTAGCGGATGAGCGGCATATCCGAGTTCAGCAGCCCGGTGCAGAGGACTTCGCCCGCGCCGTCGGGTGGAACCGCGCGACCCGCCTCAACCACTTCAATAATGCCGGCTTCGGGCCAGAGATGCATGTGCCCATGCTCGCACTCGCTTGCTGCCGCGACCATTTCGGACATACCGTAGGTCTCACGCACCGGGCATTGAAAAGCCTGCGAAATTGCGTGGCGCTGATAGGAGTCGAGCGGCTCAGCGTCGGTGACCACAACCTTCATCGCAAGGTCGTGTACGCCGGAATCCAGGGCTACCCTCGCGAGCGAATACAGAGCGGACGTATAGCCGCACAAATAAGTGATTCGGTGTTTCCGCAGGGCGTCCAGGTAGTGCGGTATCAAATCCGGCGCCAGGTGGTAAGCAGACATATAGAGCTGGTTTAGGGCTGCGTTCCACACCCAGAATGGTGGGTTTCGCTGTTGAACCGCGGTCACGAGCTGGCCGCCAATATGCGCCCATCGATCATGGCGGGACACGCCATACCATCGTCTCCAGCGGGCTTCAATGAGGGCGTACCAGGATCGGGCAGTCTCCCGGGAGTACCACAATTCGATCGCCTTGCCGGTTGTTCCGCTGGTGTGTTCGTGGATCATACGCGCCGGGTCGCAGTCGGTCGAGAGGAAAGCGTGGGGATCGGCCCTCAGCGGCTCCTTCTCTAATATGGGCCACGCCTGGAGATCTTTTGAATTCGCCGCGTCGCGATTCACCCATTGTTCACGGTAATACGGCACCGTGTTTGAAGCGCGATCGAGTACTGCTTTCAAGCGCAGTGCCTGCCATTCGGCCCACTCCGTTTCGCTCCAGTGTTCCCTTTCCAGGGCTTGAGCCACCAGCCGGTCGGTATCGCTGCCGAATCTATTTGCGCGGAGCTTATAGCCCCACAATGTAGCGGCTCCGGAACGGAGGGGAGCGGGCAGGGAATGAAAGAGATTGAGAAGCGTAGGGCTCAAGTGCGGGGCTTTCTATTGATCGTATGTTTTATGCTCATCCGCCATGACCTGGCCTCACCAGGTGCTATACGGCGGCGGCTTGCGCCACCTGACTACGATCGCCGCAACAGGAATCGTGCCACAAGGCAATCATGGCAAGCTGGCGGACCAACATGTGCAGTTGGTCGTCTCCGGAGAGAAACGCATCCACCGTCGCCTGCAGCCGCCGGGGCTCGAAGGGCCCACTATCGAAGGGCGGCGTCCGGGGGAGATTGTGGACGACGTCGCGAAGGTCCGAGGACTCTCTCAAGTACCGCCACCATGGAGTTGCGAAGCCCCACTTGCGACCCCTGCGGATTGATACCGGAACTCGTTTTCCCGCGGTATCGCGGAGTAAGCGCTTGCCCTTGCCCCGAGGGCCGTCGAACACCGCGGATGAAGGAAGAGCCGCAACCCCTTCTACAAGCCGGTAGTCGAGGAGAGGAACCCGGCACTCAATCGACGCGCCCATGGTCATGCGATCGTTGCGATCAAGCAGCGAGCAGAGGAATGTGTGCTGATCACTGTACATAACCTGCCTCGCAGGCTCCGAAGGGTAGAGTAACCTGGCCTCCTCGAGGACCGCCTCCCTGTATTCGTATTCACCCGAAGGGCGCATTCCAAGGGCATCAAGCTCATTGGGGAGCACGTCGCAGGCATTGAACAGGACAAACCGGTCGAGCGCACCGAGGTGCAAGAAACGTTGCAGCTTGCGGATCCGATTATTGACTTTCGGAATCCGCGCGAGGATAGGCATCGCAGCACGGCCGCCTCTTAGAAGCGCTGGGTACCGGAGCGGCTGATAACGAACATAGCCTCCCAGCGTCTCGTCCGCGCCTTCGCCTGAAAGTAGAACGGTTACGAGAGGCTTTGCGTACTCCGAAATGGCCAGGATATGGAGGTCGTTGCCATGCGCGAGCGGCTCATCATGCAGCCAGGTTGCGCGCCGCACCCTCGAGAACAGTTCCTCATCTGAAACGGTGAGCTCATGGTATTGCAGTGACCACCGCTCCGCGACCTGCTTAGCGAGCGGTCCCTCATCATAGCCGGCATCATCGAACCGTACCGTAAAACTAGCTACTCCGGAGCCGGCTTGCTCAGCGAGTGCGCCCGCGACACAGCTAGAATCCAGCCCCCCGCTCAGTAGAACTCCCACCGGGACATCGCTAATGCGACGCAGTCGAACCGAATCATCGAACGTCTCACCGTACCAACGAAGGGGATCGCGCGGGAGCTCGTCTCGTTGGCTGCGCGCTCTTTCCGAGAGGTTCCACCAACGCCGAACCGTGATCTCGCCATCCTTCCATCGCAGGTAGTGCCCGGGCAGTAGCCGCTTGACTCCCCGATAAGGCGTTTTCTCCCCGGCGACATAGCGGAAACAGACGAGCTCTTCCCAACACGCCGGGTCGAACTCGGCGGGGATTCCGGCCTCGAACAACGCCTTTTCCTCGGAGCCGAAGACGAACGAACCGTCGCGGAATGCATAGTAGAGCGGCTTGATTCCGAGGCGGTCCCTCGCGATAAACAATGCACGCTCGCGAAGGTCCCAAATCGCGAACGCAAACATTCCGTTTAGCCGGTCCAACATCGCCGGCCCCTCTTCGGCAAAAAGGTTGAGGAGGACTTCCGTATCGGTGTCTGATCGGAATCGATAGCCGCGGCCCTCCAGCAAGGGCCGAATGTCACGGTAATTGTAATCCTCGCCATTGTAGACGATGCAGTATCGTCCGTCTTCCGAGAACATCGGCATATGGCCCCGCTCGGACAGGTCCAAAATGGCAAGTCGGCGCGAGGCGAGAGCGACCCCTTCATCCATCCAATGACCCGAGTCGTCCGGTCCCCGGTGACGCAGCGAGTCGCGCATCGCCACAAGCGTTTGCTCATCGACGGGAGATCCCGGCCGGTCCCATACGGCGCCTGCTATTCCGCACATAGGCCCTCATGCTCCGCCCGGGCAGTTCGTGCGGTTGTAACCCGCTCTATCAGGTCCAACCACATTGGACGGATTCGCTCCCACGAGGATTGCTCAGCGAGAGCCCTGCCGTTGACAGAAAGCCGTTCGGCGAGATTCGGATCGTCCAACAATCGGCAAATGGCTGCAGCGGCCGAATCCGCGTCTTCGTCGGGTACGAGCAGGCCCGTTTCTTCATTCTGTAGAAGGTAGGGCACGCCGCCTACTGCCGTGGCAACGACCGGCATACCCATTGCCGCAGCCTCGACGACAGAGACCGGCATGTTGTCAATTCTGTTCGTGTTCAGATAGATGTCCGCAGCGTCTCCCTCGCGCGTTTTGGCCTCCATGTTCAGAAATCCAGCGAATCGGACGCTGTTGGCAACACCCAGAGATTCCGCCAGCGCCTGGCATTCCTGCCCGAGACCCTTCTCTTCACCCGCCATTACCATCGAGGCATTCGGATGAGTTTGCTTTACCCTGGCGAAGGCGTGTATTGCCATCTGCGGATTGTAGATTGGGTGGAATGCTCGCATCCACAGAATCCTTGGTTGAAGGTGAATTCGGCGGCGGTAGGGGTATTGTCCCACATTGATGATGTTGGCGATGACTTTCGCCTCGTAGCCGTATCGCTGGATTGCGTCGGCAAGATAAGCGGAGGGGACTACGATCGACGCCGCCCGGTCCAGCACCCGCCGGCTCCAGGCCAGGTGTTTCGCCATGAACTCCGGCATCGCCCCACCCCGGAGCACCATGATGATGGGGATTCCGAATCGCCTGGCCAGCAAGCTGGCGGCATCCTCAACCACAAAGCTCGACCCGCCGAAAACCTGGAGAATCATCGCATCGGTGCACCGATGCCGGGCAATAATGGTACCCAGGATATTCAGCATCCTGGCGTAACGGTTCAGCCGGCTGCTCACGGAGACAACCGGGAAGCCTTCCGATGCAAGAAGATCGGAGAGTCGCTCTCCCTGGGTGGTGACGTAGCCGGGCGTTCGACCGACCATAGGGCCGACGATGCAAAGTCGGGGAAGGGGTCTAGGGTCTAGGGTCTGGGGTTTAGGGTCTAGGATAAACACTACTCACCACCGTAATTAGCCATTCGTCATTCGTCATTTGTCATTCGTTTTTCGTTATACCTCGCAGGCGAGTTGAACTGAGAGAAGCATGATGGCGCGCTGATAGAGGCCTTCTCGAGAGATTCCCGGCGACTGCCTGCCTTCACAGAAGTCCTCTACGATCGGTTTGTATGCCTCTTGCCGGAAGAATTGAGGAAGCGCGCTTCCCGGGCCGAGCAGCGTGTCGAGAAGGCGAGCTCGGAATTCTGAATCCACCCACCGGTCCACCGGGATCATGAATCCGCCCTTCGGTTTCGACGCTACGGATGCTGGAAGGCGTTTTGCGGCTACGCCTCTCAGTATTCGCTTGCCGGTCTTCTCGCGGACCTTCAGTCTATGCGGAAGAGTCAGCCCAAAATCAAAAAGGGTCTCATCCAGCATCGGGACGCGTACTTCCAGGCTCTCTTTCATGCTCGCCGTGTCCACTTTGAATAGATAGTCATCCGCGAGGGTCAAGCGGGTCTGGACTTCGGTTGCGTGCGCCGATAGACGCTCTAGTCTTCCTGCTCCACGCGGAAGCCGGTAGTCCCATACCGGCTCGAAGTGGCGGCGGACGGGGAGATGGCCGGCCGAAATCAGCAGCTCGCGATGCTCCGTTGGGCGAATCCAGCAGAGGAGCGTTTGCAGGATGTCGGAATCGTCCGCAGCCGAGAGCGATCGGAGGCGGGATGGAAGACGGTCCGATACAATCCCCGTACGTGCCAAAAGACCGGCGCCGGCCGCAGCGCCAACGCGGGCCGGCGCCGGAATCCGCTGCCATCGGAGTATGTCCTCAATGCGCCAGAAACTGTCATAGCCGCCGAATCCCTCGTCTCCCCCATCACCGGAGAGCGCAACCGTGACGTATTTTCGCATAAGGCGGCACACCGCATTCGCGGCAAAAAGGGATGTGTCGGCATAAGGCTGGCCCGCCTGCCGAAGGACGCCCGTAACGTGGTCCCAGGTGCCCGCCAACCCGCCCATGTCCAGAGTCAGGTGGTCGCTGCCGATATGACGGGCGACTTCCAAAGCAGCCCAGGTCTCATCATAGTCGTCTTCCGGGAACCGGACGTTGAAAGAGCGGATTCCGTTCGACGCGGCTCGCTGCGCCGACGCGCTCACCAGGGAAGAATCGATTCCGCCGCTGAGCAGCGTACCAAGCGGCACGTCGCTCTCGAGTTGACTGGAGACGGCCGTGTCGATGAGATCGGCAGCCCTTTCCACCGCCAATTCTTCAGATAAACTGTCATCCGGGGCGATCGTCCAGCGATGATACGTGCTGCGCTGGATGTTTACGTGTTCAGATTCCAGTTGGGCGACCAGAGTCTCACCGGGCTGCAGCGAACGGATGCCGAGGAAGAACGTTTGGGGCGCCGGGATATAGAAGAGCGAGGCGAAGTCATGCACCGCCTGAGAATCCGGAGTCCTGTCGACGCCGGGCATCTGGAGCAAGGCGCGAATCTCGCTTGCGAACGCGAGCCGGCCGGTTGTGTGGGAGTAAAAGAGCGGTTTGATTCCGAAGCGGTCGCGTGTGAGTAGTAAAAGCTTTCGCTTCAGGTCGAATACGGCGATGGCGAACATCCCACGGAGCTTGCGGACGAAATCAGCCCCATCTTCCTCATACTGGTGCAGAATGACCTGCGTGTCGGAATGCCCGCGGAATCTGTGCCCCTTCGCCTCCAGCTCTCTGCGCAGCTCGCGGTGATTGTATATCTCACCATTGTAAACGGTCCAGACGGTCTCGTCTTCGTTGGACATGGGCTGCAGCCCTAGCGGAGAGAGGTCTATAATGCTGAGACGGCGGTGGATGAGCGTACAGTCGGGCCATTCGCGCACTTCGCCGGCGTCAGGACCGCGATGGCGCAGCGACGCCTCGACCATTCCGGCGGCCCCCTGACGGTCTCGAGGAGGCTCCCCTATCCATCCCGCGATTCCGCACATAGGGCTAGGGGCCACCTTTCGCAGCAGAATCCGGCGCCGAATCTACGCCGACGGAGACGAGTGTACGGGGTAAGTCTTGCTCACCCAGCTTCAAGAGCGGGCGGATGCGCGCCAGATACTCATCATATCCAAACATCGGAGCCGCCTGGAGCCCGTTCTTGCTATGCTCCATCCATCTGCCCGAATTCCGCACGTAATCCTGCACCGCATCTGCAAATCCGCGGATATCATCCTTTGGAAGCGCCGACCCAGTACTGCACTGACGTAGAATCTGCGGAATCGACCCGACGTCGCTGGCCAACGGGACGACACCATACGCCATTGCCTCACTCAAGACCTTGGGCCAACCTTCGGAGTCGCTAGGGAGCATTATAATGTGAGATTCTCGGTAAAAGCTCGGAATTCCACGGCGCGGAATCCATCCGTGAAATTTCGCGCAATCGGAGATTCCGTTCTCGGTCGCCCGACGCTCCAGGGACTCGCGGTCCGGGCCGTCACCTATTAGATCAAGCGTTGAGTCTACACCAATCCGTTTCAGCTCGCCTAGAATTTCCAGCGCTCGGGCGGCCCCCTTTTCAACCTCGATTCCGCCTACATAGAGCAGTCGGACAGGGAGTCCCAGACTCTTGTCCTTTGCTGCAGCCGCCCCCTCGTTCAGCTCCTCTCTTGTAAGGCATGGATTCAGGAAAGAATGAACATGGCCGGGTTCGCCAACCCACTCACCATTGACGGTGACCTGCGCGCCGTGACGTCCCTTTCGGAGCCACCAGCGCTGGAATCGGTAGCTGAGCGGATCGTCCGCGGTGGGCCTCCAATTGCCGGCGTATTTGATCCAGCGCGTGCGGTGACGTGGCATTAGGGGCAGTAGGAGGACCGCAAGCAAGCTGATGTTCGCTGGACAGCGCACGTGAATGACATCCGCGTTTTGACTCGCGCGCCAAATTGCCGCGCAATAGCCCGGCCAACGGGCGGGAATGCTCAGTTTGTCGACGAACCTTTCTCCGCCAGACGGCAGAACGGGGCGAAGCTCTACCCCTGGAGAGGTGTAGGGTGATGCGCTGTCCGGAGCAGGCTCCGAGTGCAAAGGCGCGACGTGTACCACCGAGTCGAAGAGGCTTGCGAGGTAGTCGATCTCCCGAACTGTCGGTCCCCACCCCACAACGGTCCCATCGCGCTGATAGTGCGGAGTATGCGAAATGACCGCAAGCCTCATAGGATTCGCGTCCGGTCTCCCCTTACAGTATCGGTCATGCTCCGGCACGCGTGTCCGCGAGAAGTCCGAGTTCCGTTTTCAGTTGGCTGGCCGCGCGTGTCGCGCGCCAGAGCTTCCACGGCGCGGATAGCCAGAGCCACGCCACTTCTACCGCCCTCTGTCGCCGGTGTGCGGCCGTCCAGAAATACAACAAGTATAGAGGCAGCCAGTACGGCCGAGGGTAGTAACGCCGTACGGTATATACCTGGGTTGGCGGCGGGTAGGGCGAGAGCCATGTCGCGCTATTCCGCCACCACGCGCCATAGGTACGCATCCCTCCTGACGGGGCCTTATGGTGCGTCTCTATCGCCTTCGGGTTGAATATTATCTCCTTGCCGTTAAGGTACAGCCGGGCGCCGAGATCGTGATCGGCTCCGGACCCACGGTTGAAGGCGACGTCTAATCCCCCGACATCGAGGAGCGCATCCCGTCTTACAAGGCAATTTCCCGTCGCGAGCACGTCCGAAAGCTGATGATGTCGTTTCTGCTCGGGAATGTAGTCGACTGTTTTCCATGGAGCGAGCGAAACTCCCGTAGAAGCATCGGCGCCGGAGTATTCCACCGCGCGCACGTGCTCCTCCAGAAGGGCGTCCCACGCCTCGGTGTCATCCTCCCACAACAGACACCACTCTCCCGAAGCTTGCTTGATGGCTGCATTACGTGAGGTGGACTGGCCGGGCCGGTCCTGATATATCACTCGGAATTTGGGGCCTTCAAACGGGGCGTACACCTCCGGCTGCCGCCGATCCTTCGGCGTTTGATCCACGACAATCACCTCATCCGGAGGTGGATTCTGTTTCAACAGCGATTCAATGGATCTGGCAATGTAATCGTACCGGTTGAGCGTCGGTATGATCGCCGTGATTCCACGGACATCCTGCCGTTTCTCCGTACCGATCAGACGCGTAGGGCCTACTGCCGAAGCGCGTTTGGGCCTGGGATGCTGTCGGACTCGGCGGCGGGCGCGCGCGAACGCGGTCCACACCTTGAACGGATTATCTCCGGCAAGGGGCGCCCAGAACGCTGCCCACGTCGTATGCAAACGCCCAATGTGACGGAGCACAAATACAAATTCATCGATCAGGCCAATGGGATCGACCGCGGGCAGAGGCGGCCTGGAGGTGAGCCAGGCCGGATCGTGACTCACGCGGCCGCCTGCAGCCAGGAGTCGGAATCCAAAATCCATAAGTCGCGCCGACGGGCTTTCATACGCGGAATCGAAACCGCCCAGATCGCGAAGGACATTCGGCCGAATCATGCACAGGGAAGGGGTCGCTCTCCAGCTTGAGCTGCGGGACTTCGAACAAGGATCAAGCAGAAACCAGTTGAGACAGGCGAACCGCGAGAGCCCCAGAGCGCCTGCGCCTCCCAAAAGCAGCCCTGCGTGTGAAAAGTCGTCCCTGGCCGCCGCGGATGCCGGAATCTCCTGAGCGCACGAGTGGAGTGCTGCGTCGTAGATCACCGCCGTTTCCGCCGGGCAATTGGCGATAGCGCTCATGGCTTCGGAGGCGGACTCGTAGCAGCGGAGTCCATGCGGCAGTACGGAAGCATCTCGGCCAAATGGGAAAAGCTCAACCATTCTCTTACTCGTTGAACCTCTGCGGCAGATTCCGCGCTTTTGTCAGATCTTAAGCGCCTTAGTATAGTGAGCAAGAAGACCCTGATAGCAGGCCTCTACGCTATAAGTCGACTCGGCCCGCTGCCGTGCAGCGACGCCGAGTTCGGCGCGCATCTCCGGGCATTCCACAAGCCGTTGAAGCGAGCCGGCAATAGCGGCTGGCGTCGTATCCGTTAGGAGCAAACCGGCCCGACCATGGTCGAGCACTTCTGCGTTCGCTCCGATATTGGTTGCAATCACTGCTTTGCCGGCTGCCATCGCCTCTAACAGCACATTGGCCATCCCCTCGCGAGAACTAAAGAGAGCCACAACATCGAACGCTTCCATGTACTCATCGACGTTCGGGACCGTACCGGTGAGCGAGACAGAGTCCCGCAGATTGAGACGGCCGATCTCGTGTTCCAGCCGTCCGCGTTCAGGACCATCGCCCACCAGGCAGGTTCGGAGCGACAGCCCGCGGTCTCTAGCCAGGGATAGCGCGGATAAGAGGTTCGAGTGTCCCTTGTGCTCGGCCATCCGGGATACGTATCCGATGCCGGTCACGGTCTCATCCCATCCCAGGCTCGCACGGATTCGCTCACGAATCTCTGGGCGAGGCGGCGCGACCGATACGCCGTTGGCCAGCACGCCGATCGTTCGGGAAGGAACGCTTACGAGCCTCGCAAGGTGTTCCGCCACGGCCGCACTGTTCGCTGTGTAATGAGCGCCCATCGCTCGCAGCGCGTGAAACTGAATCATCCTCCTCGCGCGGGCGAATCCGCGCAGGGGATAACAGTTCCTCTCGGTCACGCAAAAAGCCTTTGCGCCCCCTTGCCTCGCGGCTGAGAACTGCTGCCAGATCGAGAAATTCACCTGGCTATGAACGAGATCGGCTTCAAGAATCTTAATGAGCGATCCGAGCTCTCCGAGCCTATGCCGATTCCGCCGCCAATTTGCCGGCGCTTGAACGACCTTTACGCCTCCGGTTTCCAGGACTTGGACGAATATGCCCGATCGTTCCGAAAGGCAGCAGACTATGGGCTCGAAGTCCGAGGATTCCTTCGCGCGCAGCGATACGCGCGTCACGAATCGTTCCAGCCCTCCCGCGCCCAGGTTTCCGACGAGGTAGAGCACGCGCAACGGTCTATGCTTTCTCAGGCCCGCGCTCGGCTGACGGCGACTTCCGTTTGAGTCTGCTCCTGGACCTGAATGATGGCATCGGCAATAGCGTACTTGTCGCGTCTCGGAACAATGCGGCAATGGTGGCTCGCCTCCGGCACGCGAGTTAGGCCCAGGGCATCCGTACAGATGCAAGGAATTCCAGCGTCGATCGCTTCCTGCAGAGCGTGACCTGCCCCGTCAGACACCGCTGCCAACAGAAACACATCAGCGGTTTCTAGCGCCTCGCGGCCGCGGGACGGGTCTAGAATCACATCGACCACGTCTGTCAACCCCATCTCGTGGCGCGCGAATCCGACAGCTTCCAGGAATGGCCCGTTTCCCACGATGGTGTAATGAATTGCTAATCCGCGGTCGATCAGACTGCGCACTGCGTCCAGGGCGTATTCGTGCCCACTGCGCCAGTCAAGATCCGCTACTGTAACGATCTCAAGCGGGCGACGAACCCGCAACGAGGCGTCGCCATCTCGTGACATTGGCTGCGTGTCCACGCCCCTTCGACCGTTTTGGTAAGAAGGCTGTGGGTTCGGCGGAGCGCCCGGACGCGGCTGCAAATGTAAGACTTCCTCATAAAGAGCGATAAATCGTTGGGCTTGCATTGCCGGCTGAAAGTCACGCTCGACTCGGGCGCGGCCCGCGCGCCCCATATCTACCCGCAATCGCGGATCGCGGGCCAGCTGGATGATTGCATCCGCCAATGCGCTTGGATCACGAGTGGGAACGACCAGCCCTTCAACGCCATGAGTGACAGCCTCCCGCATCCCGCCGCAATCGGTGGTGATTACGGGAACGCCGCAAGCCATCGCCTCGATTACCGCGTTTGAAATTCCTTCGCTCAGGGCAGATAGAACGAGGATGTCCGATCGCCAAAGAGCGTCTCTGACTCGGATCGCGTCGAGCTTACCGAGGACGTGGACCCGGCCATCCAATCCAAGCTCGGCGACGGTGTGTTTCGCGCGGTCCCTCTCAGGGCCATCGAAGTCGACCAGGCTCAATTCGATGTTGTATCCGCGGTCGACAACCTCTTGGAGGGCGAGGAGCAAGTATTCATATCCCTTGCGCCAGATAGCCGCACCAACGTTGAGCAGCCGTATCGGTTCGTCTGGCTTCCGGTCCACGGGGTCGCGTGGATGAAAGAACTCCGAATCGACGGCGGTATAAACCACGCGTCCTTTCTCCTGCGGCATGCCTAGCTTTTCGGCCTCTCCAAGGATATTGTGACAAACGCCGTGCACAAGGGCCGCGCGGGAGAAGGACTCCGCAAGCTCATCGCGCCTGTGTTCGTTGCCAGGAACATATGGCAGGATACTGACTTGCCTACCGCGGCAGCTCACGACAAACGGTACACCAAAAAGATCGGGAAGCCAGTCGTAAGAGGCTGCAGCGCCATTCCACTCAAAATGAATGATGTCCGGCTTTGAGCTGAGGTACGGCGCCGCATTGCACCACCAGTGGGCGAATTGTCGCGGCGATCGAGTATGGGCCCAAGCGATGCCAATCAGCGCTGCGAACCGATGCGGATTCCGAAACAGCGCAATTAGAGAGGTTCGCAGGGTCCGCAATCCAACGGCGACCCCGGATTCGAGAGCGCTGGGAAGGCGTATTATTTTGGCAAAGGGTAGCAGCCTGGGATCAATGGGGCCGTGATTCGAGGTTCCCACCGTAATCTCAACGCCGGCCGCAGCCAGGGCTTGGAGACGGCCGGATATAAAGGGCTGGAACTCCGGCGGCCACATAATGCTGACGTCCAGCAGACGGAGGGGGCGGTCAGGCACGTACCCACCCCTCCCACGCATCCAATATGCCACTCGCTGGGCCAACGAGGGCGCCATCGTCAATAGCCGTCCTCACCAGGGTCGCTAGCTCTTCGTGCAGATATCCCGCGCTGTATCGTCCAAACGTGGTGTTATGCCAGAGAAGTACAAACACTCCACTGTGCTCCCGTGTTTGATCCAGGAGCCGGGTGATACTCGCTCGAGCTTGGGCCGCATCGAGTTTACGGTAGTAGTCCAGGGTGCTGTCCATCAGCGTCAATGGCATTTCCCAAAGGTTCATGACCCTGTTTTCAAGAATGTCGAACGGACGAAACGGGACGCATATCCCGCATTTGAATCCTTCTCGCTCTGGGAATCCGAGAGTGGATTCGTAACGGAATCCACTGTCCTCCCAATGTCGCCAGGTGTACGGCGCGAGAAACCGAAGCCCATGCTGCCGTCCTCCCTCCGCATTTTCTCCCACGAACTCATCGAACGCGGATTTCTCCTCTAAGAACGCCGCCTGGCTTGCGTAAGTGCGGTAGCCGGGATGGAATCCGACTTCCCAACCTCGCTCCTGCAAGCCGGAGAGGTCCCACTCACGCGCGAGGAGTGAGAGTTTGTAGCCGGCGTCACCTATAAGACTGCTCGGCATCACGTATAATGACGAGCGGACGCCGTTCATTTCCTCCCATGCGGTAATTGCGTCAATATTGTCGTAGGGATCCTTTCGATGGTCCATTCTCCGTCTGAACCTGTGCTGTAACGAATTGGTTACAATCTGAAACTTGCCGCGCGCCGCGAGCGAAATCATTCCACGGAACGACAGGTCGGTCGCCTTGTGGTTGGTATCTATGTCCCGTGTTAGAGCCATCGCGTATCTGCTGCCGGCCCATTCCGGGTTGCGGAATCGTAGACTTGCCAATTGGTCCTGCAGGATCGAGCGCAGGTACCGGGCATATTCATTGACAATGGGGCGATCGACGAGGTCCAGCCGGAGCTGAAAACTCTCTTCTGCCAGCCGCCGGCCCCGCTTGTCGAGGGTGCCGGACGTTACTACTTCCTGGTAGCCGGTCAGGAACACGAAGGTCGAGGCTACCAGGTCAACGTTTAAAGTTACGCCGAGGTCGTCTGACCGAGTGAGGCCTGGATCAGCGGTTTCGGCCGCCGTGTAAAGGGCGCTGACTCCGTCGTGGTCGTATCTGCGCAGAGGCAAGGATTCGCGCTTCAGATATCGCTCGGGGCAGAAGAATCCGCTCGCACGAATGTGAAGATGGGGTCCATACGATACTCGTGGAAGGGACGCGCCGTACGACACCACGCAGTCAAACAAGTCTGCAGGGATGTTCTCATCGGTACCGTATTCACGGATATCTACGCGCGCTCCGGTGAGCTGCAGAAGCGTCGAGAGACCGTAAGCGGCCGCCGCTGAATTCCGCCCGGCCTGGCAAAGCGCGAGAATCCGCGGACCGCCGCTATCACATAACTCGGCCGGGGTTTGCATTACGGATGTTTTTGAGTGGTGGTCTTTCAACGATGCTTCCTGCTTACTCCGTTTTCCGGAGCAGAACGTAGTAGTTGATTCCATCATGGCGAATGAGAGGCTCGGTAAACGGGAGTTTCCTCAACGTCCGCTCGAGGATTTCCATAGGTTTAGCTAATCCACGCTTCTTCAACCGACCCCAGAAAAAGAGCTGCCAGGAGAACTGTCCCTCAACGGTCAACCCTGCCTCGCGTGCCTGGTCCAGGTACCAGGGCCACGGTCGCAAGTAAGTGTCACCAGGGACATAGGTCTCCGCAGTGAGCGGGTTCGGCACAGGAGGCGGCCGACGGCCAAACCGCTTCGCGCGGGAGGCAACTCGAGCGAGCCGGTGCAGCATGCTGCTGCTGTTCTTGAAGTGCACGACTGCAACTCCGCCCGGCCTCAGCGCTCGCCGAAACTCCGCGAACATTACTACGACGTCCGCTGCCGGAAGGCACTGCAGCAAGTCTCGGCAGTGTATTGCGTCGAGCGTGTTAGCAGCGACGGGAATGGCGGTTATCGATCCGTTGCACAATTGGACCTGATACTCGTCGCGCTCCCTGGCCGGAATTCGGCGAATCACGTTCGGAGAAAAGTCGAGCCCGAGGATGCGCGGAAATACGCGATGGATGATTGAGAAGGCCAACCCTACGCCGCACGCTCCGTCCATACACAGCCCTCGGTCGCGCGCGGATCCGAGCATGCGAACAACCGTATCCTCAATGAATTGCGTGGTGCCCGGCTGGAGTTCGTAAGCGCCCACTCCAACGACTTCGGGCAGATCTTCAACCGCCTCGGCGCGCTTGTCCCACCATTCGCGTGTGTGTCGGGTAGTTTCGTTATCAATCATCCCTTTTTCACCCCCGAGAATCTCGCGGCAAGGCCAACGGCTCGCCTCAGAATCCCGCTCGCTGACGATGGTGCGCGCCCCCACGAAATCGTATAAAAGGGAGTCAGCTCGCCGCCGAACTTGCGAAAAAACAGCTCGACCCCCGGAATCATCGAGCCCTCCAAGTCGAACGTTTTCAAGCCCAACTCTTCGCGCGTGTAACGCATGGCTTCCCAGAGACCAAAGGTGGTCGCCGCTCTGGAGATACGATCATCTTGCTGTCGGTAGCCGCCCAACATGTAATAGCTGCGATACCGGTCACAAACAAGGAAGATGGCCGAAGCCAGCGCCCCATCTGAATCGCGGATTCCAAACGTCCTGCACATTCCCGAAGGCGAAAGCGCACGCGTATACGACGCGAGAAGGTCTTCCCACCAAGCGGGGGATTCACGCGAGGCGCGGAATAGCTCCACACAGTCTTTCGCTCTCACACCTACGTCTACGGTCAGGCCCGACTTCTCAGCCTGCTTGATGCTCCGGCGGTGGTTCTCGTCCAGGTTTGCCCAGACTGTCTCCGCGCACGAAACGTCGACCAGGTAGGTATATCTTACCGCCGCGGTATACCCCGCCCACAAGTAGGGCTGGACATCCGGCGTATACGGCGATAATCGAACGTTGACACGCCTTAAGTCGCGTTTGAGGCGCTCCGCGGCGAGTTCGGCGACTGCTTTACGCGCCGTGATCGCGCTGCTTCGCTTGCTGGGACTCAAGAACACGGCCTGGCCGCTGTAGGGAGTGAGGCGCGAGCGAGCGCTTATTCGGACATCGTTCTTGAGCTTCTCGTATTCGGCTACAAACCCGCCGATCAACTCCATCCCGTCGAACGCGCCGTAGATAGTGAACGCCTTGCCTCCCACGGCCAGCCAGGTGGTCGTGTGGAAGAGCGTGGCAGCCGGGCAGGAAAGGACGGCCTCATCCCACGCTGCAAACTCGTCCGCAGTCAGCGGGCGGAGTTCCAACTTCAAGAGCCGCCTGTCCCCGCATTATTTGATCGGTTGCCGGCCCTCGTTTGTTCCCACGTTGTAACGAAGCTATGCATGCTTAGACCGTCCGGCGGCGCAGGACGCGTAGATCTCCAGGCACTGGTCCATTATCCGCTCGACATCGTGATACCGGCTAACGTATTCGGGTCCCTCGCGCGAAAGACGTTCACGCAGTGCATCGTCCGCCATCGTCTTACGGAGGACGTCGACTAGATTGTGCGGGTTGGCGTTGATTATGGGCAGGTCCGGCCGATAACGTGAAACCAGCTCATCGTCCAGATAGCAGATGACCGGCTTCCCCATTGCCATTAGCTCCAGGGAGACCTTACCGTGCCAGCCGAATAGGACCTGGTCCACGCCGAGGTCCGACCGGGCGTACATCGCCTTCACCTCATGAAAAGGTACCTTCTCAATGAGAATGAGTTCAACCTTCTCGCCTTCGGACTGGAGCTGCGCGACTGCGCGCTCAATGTAATCGGTCCCTTTCTTCTTACGCAGGGATGGTGCGTGCGCTATTCGGAAGACGCCGTCGGGGCTCTTTCGATACGGCTGCGGCTCGTAAACTCGCAGGTCGATCGCCTGCGGCACCAGGATGCTGTTAGGTACTACCGCATGCAGATCAGGCTCGGAAACCAACAAGGCGTCCGCGTACCGGACCCAGTGCTTCAGCGAACGCAATTGGTCCGGACGACACATGGGCGGTTCCGGCCCTTCAAGGCCCTCCGTGCGCGCGCGGATGTAATCGAAATACTTGATATCCAGAAGATCCACTCCGCGGAAGTGGCAGAGAATCGTCTTGCCCATCCTTTTCAAAATCGGCAGATCCGGGTGTGGAAGGAATCTGGATCCCAGAAACGACTTCGCCCAGAAGAAATGGAAAACATCATATTCATGGCGCGCCCAGCGAAAAAAGCGATAGGCGCGGGTCCACTTCTCGCGCGTGGTCGGATACTGCTTGAGATCCATGTCAATGTCGTTGACATACCCGAATGGCTCTCGGTTGTAAGCGGCGGCCGTGGCGGAGTAGCCCCGATCGCGGAGGGTGCGGGCCATCATAGGCATCTGTCCGCCGACGTCCCATGGACAGAAGAGTACCCTCGGTCTTTTTTGCGGTGGTAAGCTCATAGTCTGGGTTCCGCCCCCCTATGGCGCCACCACTCGACTGCGTCGGAGATGCCGCTGCTCAGATCGAACTTCGGGCGCCAGGAGGTCTCCCGCATTAGCCGCGTCTGGTCCGCGCAGTAAAAAAGTGGATCGCGTTCGTCTTCCTGCTGTGCCCCTAGATCCACCAATTCCTCCCGGCCGGTCTGCCGGCCGATCTCACTCGCCAACTGTGCCACGGTAACCGGTATCCCGGAACCGATGTTTACCGCCCCTGTCACCTCCGATTCCGCTACATCGCATATCGCGCCGGCCACGTCCCGTACGTGCAGAAAGTCACGGACTCGAGTCCCTCTCGTTAGCGGGCAACGCTCGCCTGCCAGCAGCTTCCGGGCGACGTAGGGCACAAGCCGTTTTTCACTCTCCATCGGCCCGTACAAATAGAATATCCGTGCCCAGGCCATCGACATGCCCATCGAGGTGCAGAATCGCTCGGAAAGAAGGTGCAAGGTGTGCTTTGCCGCGGCATAGACGTTTATCGGTCCCACCGTCGCGGATTCTGCGAATAAGCCTGGACCCTGCGCGTACTCGAAGCAGCTTCCGGTGATAACAAGGCGCCTGCAGCCATGTAGCGACAGATTCTGCAACAGCTTCATGCTGGAGGACACCCAGGCGGCATTCCGAGGCGAATCGCGATAGTCCCCGGCTTCGCAGTACCAGGCGACGTGAAGGCAAACTTCGGGGGCAATCGCCGCAAGATCGGGAATGGCGCCATTTTCGATGTCTCCATGAACTACAGAGAGATCGTTTGAGAGGTCCTGAATCCTCCAATGATCGGATCCCTCACGCGCCAGCACAGTCACCTGGACTCCGCGGCTCACCAGCTCCTTCGCGACATGCGAGCCGATGAATCCGGTCGCGCCGGTCAAGAGGGCCCGCACAGCGCCAACCTCCAAAAGAGCCGGAATATCACTGGAGGAGCTCCACGATTCGGCGTGAAGCGTACCCGTCCCCGAAGATCGGTGGACGTGGCCGATCCGAAGGTACGGGCTCTTTCGCTAACCGGACGATAGTAGCTCTGTCGGCGCCGGCGAGCACGCTCCATCCCGTCTCTACCGTTTCGATCCACTCGGTCTCCGGACGAAGCGTGACGCAAGGCACACCGAGAATATAGGCCTCTTTCTGTACTCCGCCGGAATCCGTCAGAATCATTCGGGCATTCTGCTGCAGCACGAGCATGTCCAGGTACCCGAGCGGCTCGACCAGTTTGACGGCTGAAGCCTTAAGCCGCATGCAAGTTTCATCCCCCAGCAAGTCGATCTGCTTACGGGCACGCGGATGAACGGGGAATACGAGGGTGTCGCCGATATCCATAAACGCCTGGAGGATCGCGGTGAGATTCTCCGGAATGTCTGTGTTGTAAGGGCGGTGTACGGTGGCAACCAGGTATTCGCGAGGAGTTAGCCCAAGGTCCGAGAGTGCCCGAGATCTGTCCATGGCAAGCTCGGAGAAGATTCTCAGAGCGTCACACATAGGGTCGCCCACGAGGTGAACGCCGCGAGTGAGTCCTTCCTTCTTAAGATTATCCACCGCGGTCTGCGTGGGACAGAAAAGCAGGTCGCTGCAGTGGTCGGCCAGGACCCGATTCTGCTCTTCGGGCATGTCCATATTGAACGAGCGCAAGCCGGCTTCGACATGTGCGAGCGGAATCCGCAGCTTGGCCGTTGTGATCGCGCCAGCCAGGGTGGAGTTGGTATCGCCGAAGATGATCACGCGGTCCGGCCGGTGAGCGCTCAGCGCTTCTTCCAGGCGGATCATGATCTCCCCGGTCTGGCGAGCGTGCGGACCGGAGCCCACTTCCAGGTTCACGTCGGGCGCGCGGATTCCGAGCTCGTCGAAGAAGACCTGAGACATGAGGTAATCATAGTGCTGCCCGGTGTGGATCAGGAGCTCTTCATGGCCCGCTGCGATGATCTCCCTCGAGAGCGGAGCGGCTTTCACGAATTGCGGGCGCGCTCCAAGGACCGAGGCAACCTTCACGATGAGTAACGCCGCTCACGGTAGAACCGACGGATGGCCTCTACAACCGATTCCTGCATTTCGTTGGTGAGCTCGGGATAGATCGGCAGAGCGAGCGTTTCGTGGGCGGCGCGTTCGCTATGAGGCAGGTCACCCGGCCCATATCCGAGGTCAGCGAAACACTCTTGAAGGTGGAGCGGGACAGGATAATAGATCTCGGTCCCGATACCAGACTGCTTAAGATAGGCCATCAAGTTATCGCGATGCGAGGAGCGGATCACGAACTGATTATAGATGTGGCGGCCCTGGCCTGTCTCTTCCGGGAGAATGACGCCGTTGTCAGGCAAGCCGTCCGAATCTGAGGAATCCGCGGCGAGGCCAGCATCGTGAAAAAGACGGCGATACCGGTCGGCATTTCGCTGACGGGATTCGGTCCAACCATCGAGATACGGTAACTTTACTTTGAGCACGGCGGCCTGCAGCGGATCCAAGCGGAAGTTGCCGCCGACAACCTTGTTGTAGTACTTCGGCCGATAACCGTGGCCGCGCAGCAGCGCCACTCGGTCCGCGAGGTCCGGGTCGTTTGTCACAACCATCCCTCCGTCGCCGAATCCGCCGAGGTTCTTGGAAGGAAAGAAGCTAAGGCAGCCCAGGTCTCCGATGGATCCTGCCCTGTTCCCGCGGTACTCCGCGCCGATCGCCTGTGCGGCGTCCTCCACGACGCGCAACCCGTGTCGCCGCGCCACTTCCATGACCGGGTCCATATCGGCCATATGTCCATACAAGTGGACTGGAATCACAGCTTTAGTTCGCGAAGTAACCGCTTTTTCCAGCGATTCGGGGTCCATGTTGTACGAAATGGGATCGATGTCGACGAAAACGGGGCGAGCGCCGAGTCTGGCGATCGCTCCGGCCGTTGCAAAAAAGGAGAAAGAGGTCGTGATGACTTCATCGCCAGGACCGATTCCGAGCGCCATCAATGACACGAGGAGCGCATCGGTACCGGAGGAAACACCTATTCCGTGCGCACAATGCGAGTACGTCGCTACTTCCCGCTCCAGCGATTCGACTTCCGGACCGAGGATGAAATGCTGAGACTCTATGATGCGATCCAGAGCCAGGCGCACCTCTTCCCGAATCGTGGCGTATTGCGCTTTCAAGTCCAGAAGCGGAACCGGCGTCACGTCCACGCGAGGCGCCTCGCTCGTTAAACTCACGTTTTCCCTTTCACTTCCCCGGTCGCGAGGAGTGGTTTATCCTCCGGCCAATCCAGGCAGCGCAATACTCCGGATTCGACCTCGCGGTACCGCCAGCCGCTCTCCGGGCACTGATATGTCCGTTCGCCGTCCGCATGCTTGAGCCGGTGACCATGCCTGCTCATCCAACCCTTGCACACCGCCGGGACGCCGACCATAAGGGCATAGTCGGGCACGTCATCTCGCACTACAGCCCCCGCGGCGATGAATGCATATCGGCCGATGGAATGACCGCAGACAATAGTAGCGTTCGCCCCGATTGTTGCGCCCCGACGTACGACCGTTCCGGCGTACTGATCTCGTCTTACGATCTGGGAGCGCGGATTCGCCACATTCGTGAACACGCAGGCAGGCCCGCAAAAAACATCGTCCTCGAGCTCGACGCCGGCGTATATCGACACATTGTTCTGGATCTTGACGTTACTTCCGATGACGACACCGGAAGCGATGAACACGTTCTGTCCCAGGATACAGCCAGTTCCGATCCGCGCGTCCTTCATGACATGGCAGAAGTGCCAGATACTCGTACCGGGGCCTATCTCACACGGCTCGTCCACATAGGCGGACGGGTGCACGTAATACTCTCGCTCGCTCACCAGGAGAGTCCGGCCTCCACGCCGTTGAACGTCTCGATTGGGAGGGCTACCGGCTCACCGTTTGTCACCAGCGATCGCTGGGCGGCCTCGAGCACCTTCAGCACTCTCAGGCCGCTTGCGCCGTCAGTAATAGGCGGCTTTCTAGCACTTATAGCGGCCAGGAAGGCCTTACACTCCATCCTCAACGGCTCATCGGGAGCGAATTCCACGTCCTCGCCGACCGCAGGCACCGGAATCGTCTCGCCGCCCTTTTCCTCTACATGGTGGCGGTAGACTGTCAGCCTTTTGGCTACGTCATCGAAGGAGGCCATAGCCTCGTCGCCTACTACCACGAGACGCTGCTCTTTAAACGGATGCAGCCAGGATACATGGATGTGCGCCCGGACACCGTTATCGAACAGGAGATTCGTCACGGTAACGTCCGCAACGTTTGCGTGCAAGTAGCTTCCGCCGCATGCGTTCACCTGGAACGGCATGCTGCCCATCAGGCGAAGTATGACGGCCACGTCGTGCGGCGCGAAGCTCCACAGGATGTTCTCTTCCCGCCGGATCTTCCCGAACGACAGCCGGTTCGAATAGATGTACTGGACCTTTCCGAGCTCTCCGCCCGCGACGAGCTCGCGCAGCTTAAGCACTCCCGGGTGGTATTCCAGCACGTGGCCGACCATAAGGATGCGCCGGCTATCGTCCGCCAGCCGCAGGAGATTCGACCCATGATACGCCGTAAGGGCGAGCGGCTTCTCCACAAAAACGTCTTTGCCCGCCTCCAGAGCTTGCTTTGCAAGGTCAAAATGCGTTTCGGCGGGAGTGGCTATGACGACGGCGGAAGCCTCGGAGTCGAGTACGTCTTCGAACCGCGTTACAACGGGGACCTCGGGGGCGAGTGAACGCGCGGTTTCCGCGCCTGCCGGTGTGGGTTCGCAGATCAGCGCAAGCGCGTCGAGCTGATTGAAGTTGCGGACCAGATTCCGGCCCCAATAACCGCAGCCGACTACGGCGACAAGCGGCGGTTTCTCACGCTCTTCGATTACTTGGGTCACCTGGGCCACTCCTCAAGAAGCGGAAGGGACGTGAAAGAACCCTACCTTGCCGCCCACTGCAATTCAGGGAAACGGCAGGGTTCATTCGCCGTCCTCTGGTTCACGATCCTTTGTCTTCGGTATCCCTCAGGTCCGGGTGAACGGGACCGCCCGCCGCGAGCGCTTCGAACTCCTCGGTTGCTCGGCGTCGCGGCTTGCCATCCTCAACCTGCGGCGTGTGGTAGTAGTTGTAGTATCGGTAGTAGCCGTAGTAGTAGTCGTCCCGGCGAGACCGCAGGTCGATCTTATTGAAGACGACCCCGAGCACTCGGGCATGGGCTTGTCGCATGAGCTCCGACGAGTGCTTGACCGGAGACTTTCTGGCTTCTCCGAGCTGCACAACGTAGATCACACCGTCCGTAAGCGAACAGAGCACCTGCGCGTCAGCCGTTGCCAGGAATGGCGGGCTGTCGAAGATAACCACGTCGGCCATCTCCCGAAGCGTCTCGTGTACCTGCGCCATTGCGCGGGAGTTCAAAAGCTCTGCCGGATTCGGCGGCAGCGGACCAGACGCAAGCAGTTTCAGCCCTGGAACTGACGTGTCTTTTAGCGCCTCCTCGAGCGATGCCCTACCGACGAGTACATTCGTCAAACCGGGGCGATGGTCGGTATCCAGTTTCTCGTGCAGGGTTGGGCGTCGTAAGTCCGCGTCCACCAGGATTACCTTGCGCCCATCGAGCGCCATTGCAATCGCCAGGTTGGTCGCGGTGACCGACTTGCCTTCACCCGGCGACGTGCTTGTAACGACGATCGAGCTTGTGGGAGAATCCACGGTCGCAAACTGTACGTTCGATCGCATTACCCGGTAGCTTTCCAGAAGCGATCCGCCCCCGGCAGAGCGATTCAGCAATCTCGCCTCCGGCTGATCGACCAGAGGCACGTAGCTGAGTATAGGAGCATCCAGCAACCGGCGGGCGTCTTCGGGCGAATTGATCCGGTCGTCCAGATATTCCTGGAGCAGAGCGAGGCAGATTCCGAGCACAAGACCAATGAGCGCGGTGGTGATGAAGTTGTTCATCGGCTTCGGCGCGATCTGCCCCGCGGGCCCTGCTTCCGTAATGATCGCAGTCGGCTTAAGAGCGGCAACCAATTGCATTTCCAGGTCCTCGACGCTCCGCTTCATTCCCGTTACGGTCATCTGGAGGCTGTCGACGTCCCTCTTGAGCTCGTTATGTTTGCGGTCCGCGGCACTCATACTGGCTGCACCGGCAATTGGACGCGTTGCTATCAGACTGGCAAGAGCTGCTTTTCTTGATTCGTGAATTGCTCGAGCTTCTGCGATCTTGCTGTCGTATTCCGGAATCTGAGGGTTGGGCGCGGTGGTTACCTCGCGTATGGTTGCCGGCAGCTCGGTCAATCGCTTCCTCAAGTCTTTGATCTGCTCGTCGATCTGCTGGACCTCGAGATGTTCAGCTTTGAACCGAAGAAGTAACGCGGCGCGCGTCGTCTGGAGGTTGGCAATTTGCGTGCGAATCTGCTGCTCGCTCTCTGTATTCGTTTTGTTGATGGGCGTTTCAATGAATTTGGGAATGGCGCTTTTCTCAATCTCCAGTGAGTCCAGGCTCGCCTTTGCAGCTGCACCGTCGGTGTAGGCTGTGCGGATGTGCTCCTCATGTTGCGCTATTGCTTCGGCCTTGGCCAGCATTAGCGCGTCAGGATTTAGATTCACCGCCTTGAACCTCTGCATATCGTCGAGTGCTCGGGTCAGCTTCTTCTCTTCGGTATCAAGCTGCTTCCGGGCAAACTTCAGCATCGTTTCTACTTGCTTCTTTTTCGTCCCGGCCTGATGTTCTGCATAGGCGTCTGGCATGGCTTTCGCCACTTTCTGGGCGGCTAGCTTGTCGTATGCCTGACAGATGATTGTGACTACCTCAGTTTGTCCGACCTGGTCCGCTTTGACACTTACGCCGGTGACGCCGGCCTTCTCGTGAGCGGCGGCAATAACTTTTCGGCCCGTGATGACGGCGATCTGCGTGTCCACTCCATGGCCGAGATCGGGCGCAAAGATGTGGGAAAACGGCCCGAGCGTCTCCGACGGGGATGCGTTCCACCGCTTGGATTCGACAAGTATGGACGTAGAGGATTGATAGAGGGGCTTGGCCATCATGGTGATGACCAGGCCGACAGAGACGACGACTACAAAGGTTTGGATGATGATGGCTTTGCGGCGTCGAAGCAGGTCCATGTAATCACGGACTGTCATTTCAGACGCTTGCGTACCATAGTCTTCGGGCATGTTTTATGGGTCTCCGGTGCCGGCCATTCTGGCCGGCGCATTCATCGTGGAACGTGTCCAGAGGAGCCAGGCTTCCTCCCGACCGCCTTGTCGAACCTATGTCACTGAATGGCGCTCCAGCCGCGCCAATTCCAACTCCACCACCTCACACACTGCGTGCGAGATCGTAATGTGCGACTCCTGAATCCGGGCTGTCCGGCGCGAAGGTACGCAGAGAGCGAGGTCCGCAATTTCCGCCAGTTCTCCGCCTGTCTCTCCGCAAAACCCGATCACCCTCATACCGCGAGCCCGCGCTGTTCTCGCGGCCTCCACAATGTTTGAGGAGTTGCCGCTGGTGCTATACGCCAGGAAAACGTCCCCTTCCGCGCCAAGCGCTTCCACTTGCCGGGCGAAAATGCGATCAACGCTGTAATCGTTGCCAATCGCCGTCAAAACCGAAGTGTCCGTACTGAGACAGATCGCCGGCCACGCGCTCCGTTCCTGCTCGAACCGACCGATGAACTCAGCGGCCACGTGCTGTGCGTCCGCGGCGCTGCCACCGTTTCCGGCGAGAAGGACTTTGTTGCCGCCGCGAAGACATTCACCTATCCACAACGCTGCTTGACAGATATCCGGAACCATTCTTTCGAGTACCGCTTGTTTGACCCGGATGCTCTCTTCAATGGAGGCTGAAACAGTCGCCGCAGCAGTTAATGCAGCTACCGCCATACTCGGAATCCGAGCACCCCAAGGGCCGTGAGCGGACTCAGAAGGTCCCCCCACTGGAAGCCCTTCTTCCCCTTCGGGGGAACGTAGAGAATGTCACCTGACTTCAAAACATGATTCTGCGAAAGGTCGCGTTTCTTCAGCATACTGTCAAAGTTGACTGGAATCAGCGTGGGCGCGCCGTCTTTCAGCCGAATAATACCGGCCTTGCTGGAGTCGGCCTGCCCAGGTATGTCCGACCCGGCCAACTGCAAGGCCTCAAGCACCGTGATTTCCTTTGTTTCAGGAAGAGGGAACTGCCCGGGCTTGCCGACCATCCCCATCACGGAGTAGCGCGCCTCCATTTGAGGCACGAACACCTGATCACCCGGCATGAGCTGGAACTTCAGAAGCTCTTCGGTCGGCTTGCCGGCCCGAACGGCGTCTCGCAGGCCGGAGAGCTGAATCGGCATCGTCCCACGCTGCACGTGTATCTTCGACACCGCTGCATCGTCTTTGATTCCCGCGCTTAGCAGAAGCGAGAGGAGCGTCGTGTTCGGCTCAAGCTCGAAACGACCGGGCCGGTCAACCTGGCCGGCGACGAACACATAAACCGGCTCGATCTCATCCAGGAGGATTATGTCGTCGGGCTCGAGGACGAGGTTGGCGTCGGAGCCTGGATTCTCACCCGCCTTCATGATATCAATCGGAATCGTTTCTGTGCCCCGGCTTAAACGCCCGCGAATTTTCTGGGGCTTGTTCGTGAATCCCCCTGCAAGCGAAACTACGTCCATGAGCTTTAGCGGGCGGCGAAGCTCGAATGCCCCCTGGGATTTCACGGCGCCGACAATGCGAACTCGGCGCGACTTTATTTCCTTTACCAGTACGCTGACGACGACGTTATTGCGTACCCGGTCAAGGCCCTTTTTGATCTCGAAGCCAAGCTCGTTCGTCGTCTTGCCGGCCGCCCTCAGCTCGCCTACTTCCGGAAAGGTGATCTTGCCATCCGGCAGAATCATGATCGTCCGGTTCAGCTCGGGGTGATTCGTTATGCTGACCTCCAGGATGTCATCCGCACCCAGGACGTAGGCCGTTTCCACCGGCTTCTCGACCTTTTGCGCAAGCGTAGGCGCCGGCGCTGAGAGGAGCGCCAACGCGAGCAGCCAGAACAGGGGTCTCATCAAGTATCCTCCATTTCGCCCACGTCCGGGCGGGCAGCTGAGGGCAGCCATATTGCTTTCTCGGGGGGTCCGCTTTCAGAACGGGCTGGATATTATACACTCAGAAGAACGCGGGTCGTAAAGACGCTCCAATGGAATCCGCCCATCCGCAGTCCCTTAGTCGGACGGAATGCGGCGGAATCCGGTTCCCGTAAACTCAACGATAATCCGCTCTGGAGGCGTTTCGGATGAATTAAGCACGATCTCGAAATCGGTGACCAGGCCTTCACCGGGAGAGGACTGACGCAATCGTATCTGCCCTGCGGCCAGGGATATCGTGTCCCCAGTCTTTAGTGGGAGAACTCTGGCCGCCGGGAATATGAACCAACCGTCACCTGGCTTAATCCGATACGCAATCGCCGCGGAATCCGCAGCTTTCTGACGCACTACAGGGTACGCGGCGGTGGATTGGACCAGCACAACCTCGGCGACCGATTCGAGGTTCTGAAGGTACCCGGGACGCCGATTCCGGCAGTAGTAGAGAAACGCGCGTGCGTCATTGCTCAATACCGGCGCGTCACCCCTCTGCCGGGGGGTAGTCAACAGAACTACCGGCGCATCGGGATATACACCCGAAATGCGCCTGAAGTCGCGGCAGCACGCTTTCGAGAGCGCCCAGTTACGTACCCAATCCGAGCCGGTCGTGAAGCTTGCCACTGCCATGAGTGCGCCTAGCGCACCGGCCCCAAACGCCAGATGGCGGCCCGCGGTCCTGTTTGCCGCTCCGATTCCGATGCAGGCGAGCGCAATGGGGAGATAGAGCACGCGAGCTCCGCCGCCCCCCTGTATCACGAGTATGGGAAGGAACGAAACGAGCGGCAGCCCAGCCGTGAGAACAACTCCCCGCAAGTTCCGCCGCGCAAGAAGGGCTATCAGCCCAGCCAGCGCGGCGAAACCGATCACGGAAGCGACCGATGTGACGTTTCGGGAAATGGACTGCAAGCCGGATTCCGTTATCGGCACCAGCAGCAAGACTACGCCTCTCGTGACTCCTGCGGCTATCTCGCCGATGGTTGCGGTTGGTACGCCGCCCTGGCGAACGTAGAATCTACCCGCCAGATAGACCAGGTACATGAGGCAGAGCGCCGCACTGCTGGTGATAAGCGCCAATCCGGAACGCTGCTCCACGGAACCCGCGAGCGGATCGTCCGACCTCGTAAACCACCAGAGAAGAAGAAGCGCGAGCGGAAGCGAGACCGCAGACTCTTTAGAGAGGAAGGCGAGGAGCACGCCGCAGATAGTCAAAAGGATCATGGAAAAGGCACAGCGCCGGTTTGAGCAGCCAAGGATTCCCAGGATGGCCATCAGATATCCCATGCAGGCCAGCGTCTCCGCGCGCGGTGAGATCCAGTACACGTTCGGAACGCTCGACCGATGACAAAGGAACAGAAACACAAATGAAAAGGCCAGGGGTGGAATCACTCGCAGGCGCCGAAGGATGAGGAAAAGTACGACGCCATTCACCAAGTGGATGGCGAGGTTAACGGCGTGATGCAGCATCGGGCCCCCGCCGGCCCTTAGCTCCAACATTAAGCTGAGCATCACCGTGGGGCGGAAGTAGCTCCCTCGACCGAATGGGAGCGGTGCGAGGAGAGAATAGTTAGGGCGATTGAGCGCGTAGATCAGGTCATAATCATCGGCCATATAACCGATCCAGAGGCTGCGGCTGTGGAGCGCGCCTGCGAACATTAGCAAAAGGAACAGGGCTATCGGCTCGCGGTATCGGCTAGGAGGCGACGACGACGCCTCGTCAGTGTCCGACCCGAGATGCGACGGGGGCGGAAGCGGCGTGTCGCCGTCTCCCGCCCCCGCGCTCACTCCAGCCTCTTGGGATTTAGAAGTTGAACTCGTCCACGTTCTCCTTCGTGATGACGGTTGTAGGCATGACGACTTGCGCGCCTTTCCTGGCCAACTTCCCAACGCCGGGGAACTCCATTCCGTCTGCCGGCTCTTTGCCGTCCAGATAGTCGTTTACCAGTTTTGCCGTCATGTAGGTGAGTTTAGCCGGGTCCCACAGAATGAGGCCGCTAACAGCGCCGGACTTAAGATAAGGTTTGGTTTCGCTAGGAAGCGCCAACCCCCACACTTTTGCCTTACCGATCTTGTTGAGCTGGGTGACGGCTTGACCCACGGCTGGCGGACTGGGAGAGTTTGCGCAGGCGAAGCCGGTGATTCCAGGGTCCTTCTGGAACGCCTGCACCGCGAATGATCGCGCTTTCTGGTTATCATCGTCGTTGTAGATGTACGGCTTAACCAGCGTGATGCCGGGGTATTTCTTGAGGCCTTCCTCGAAACCTACCACGTGAGCATTGAGATTGTCGGCAGCGCGGCCGCCGCTGACGATCTGCACTTTCCCCTTCTCGCCCATGTCCTTCGCCAATTGGTTCGCGACATCTACGCCGATTCCCACGTCGTCAGCACCTACATAGAAGATCCGCTTCGAATTTGGAGCATCGGAATCCCAGGTGAAAACCTTGATGCCTGCTTCAGTCGCCTTGTCGATGATTGGGCGGACAGCTTCCGCATCGTTAGGCGATATAACGATGGCGGCCACGTTCTGAGCGATAAGCTGCTCGATGATCTCCCGCTGCTTGCCCGCATCCGCCTTGTCCGGCGCCAGGTACTTGACCGTCACTCCGTCCAGCTCATCGCTGGCCTGCTGCGCCCCGCGTTTACACGCGTCACCATATAGCAGTCCGTCGACCTTGAAGACAAAGACGATCTCCCGGTCTTTGGCCGGCGCGGCGTCACCTTTCTTGCCGTTGCATCCGGCCAGGAATAGCGGAATCGCAACGGCGGTCAGGACGACTTTCAGTCGGGAAAAGCGCATGTCCTCAATCTCCTCGTCGAATAGGGATCGTTCCGCGGCCCTTCTCAGAAGCCTACTCCCAGGGCTATGGTCGGATACTTCTTGACAATGCCTACGAGCAGGTTGAACTCAACGGGCTTCTCACCCGATCCGCTACGCGCCGCGAGAAGCACGCCGAAGCTGCCGTCGAAGCCGTCATACTCGCCCCAGATTCGCACAGGGTCCGCAACCGATACACTGGCGTTTACAAACCCGTTCTTGAATCTGCGGGAGCCGATTCCGCCGCTTATCCATAGAGGGCGTTCACCTTCGGTGGCCTTGAAGGTAGCCACACCGAAGAAAGAGCGCGATTCCTGGTCGTCGCCGGGAATCCCCGTGCCGGAGGACCCTCCATTTCCCGAGATGTCCTGGACGCCGACGGAGAACTGAACGCGAGAGGCTTCCTGGGGGACCCACTGCGCCTGGAGGTTAAACGCCTGGTCACCGATGTTGCTCAGAATCATGTCGGAGATCGCAACATTCCATCCGGTGAGGCTATGCCCGTACATGATCACGCCAGTACCGTTGCCACCGCCGAAGTCCAGGGTGAATTTGCTGTTCCGGCTAATCAGGCCGTAACCAAGCCGCCATTGACTGTGGCCCAGCACATGCGCAATGGGCGTGGAAAAAGCCGAGGCTCCCGTTAGCGATGCCCGCCCGTCAGGATCGACGCCGAACCCGCCTCCGGCCAGCCCGGATAAGCCTCGGAACTGGGGAAAGCGGTCGGGACCGGTGAGATCGCGCTGGGCGACCGCGCAAACGGGGAGCGAGAGCAACAGAAGCGCTGCACAGAGAATCCGCATCGTTGGTGTTCCTATCTACGGACGCGGCCCCCCGCGCCCGGTGGGTGGAGTTCGACCGGAGCAGCCCAACGAGTATAGCCGAATAGCTAAAGGGGTGTAAAGGTAAAAGTAACAGGGACCGACCTGCCTTGCGCTGAATCGTCGATTGCTGTACAATTTGCCTGTCTAAGCTATCTGTGCTCTGCCGGGAAAATGCGGGCGATCCTCGTCACGTCGCGGTTGCCTTTTGCCTAGTTGCCGACCTCACGGTACTTAATTGGGGAGACTCCAGTGCCAAACTTGTCCACTGAGTTATCGGAGAAATCCGCGTACGAATCCGGGTTATCCAGGCCGCGAAAACAACGAAAACGGCTGATCGAGTACTCCGTCGTTCTCTGCCTTATCCTGATCTTGATGGGCGCCGCCTACTTCCAGGAAGACATTTCCAGCTACACGCGGCTGCGCATGTGGGATTCCGCCGCGCCCGGTCGCGTGGTGCTCCAATTCTTGGAGGCCGGCAAGAAGGGCGAAAAGGCCACGACGGACAAACTCCTGGCTGCAGGCGGATACCAGACCGTTACGCGAAACGGAAAATGGGCCGGTTACTCGGTTACCGCTATGCCCGGCACGATGGAGTTCCTTTTTGCTGATTTGGCTCCAAGTAGCGGGAAGGTTCTAGCAACGGAATTCACACGTTTGGGAAAAGGCTCCGCGACGGTAACCGTGCCCGACGCCAAGGGTAAGCCGACCAAATATCGACTGGAAATGACCGATAATGGCTGGAAGATCACAGATATCCTCGGCGGCCGGCCACTCCCCGCGCAAAACCGCTAACCGGACAAACCGACATCGGCGAGGGATTCTGTGGCTCATGGTACTGCTCGCTGTGGCGGCGCTGGCCGTGAACGCTCCAGGGCTCCTCGCGCGCTTCGAAACACGCCGCTTGCGCGCACTTTCAATGCACGAGCTGGAAAGTCTCGTCCAGAAAGAGCCCGCAAATCTCGAGGGCAGATACCAGCTCGGACTTGCGTATGCCCGAGCGGACCGTCAGCCTGATGCCGTACGCGAATTTGTGGCGGTGCTCCAGAAGGACCCCATTCGGGCGGACGTCCTGAACGACCTCGGTGTTTCCTACCTACTCCAGCAGCGTTATCATGAGTGTCTGGTCGCTCTTCGCGGAGCGCTGACAGCAAGGCCTGACTTCGCGCCCGCACGCGCCAATCTCGGCCGACTCTATATCGCGACGCACATGCCCTTCTCTGCCGTGAAGGAGCTCGAGAAAGCGGTCAAGCTGGAACCTGCTAATCCGTCTACGCGGTGCGACCTTGGCGAAGCGTACCAGCGCACGCTGAACCAGGCTGCGTCTGAACAGGCTTATCGAGACGCGCTAAAGGTAGATTCCACCCATACTCCGGCGCGCGTAGGACTTGGAAAGATCCTGTACGCCCGCACTCGCTATGACGAATCCGAGCGCGAGTTGAATCAAGCGCTTGCTGATGACCCGGACAATGCGGACGCTTTGACCACACTCGGACGGATGCGCCTTGAGCGGTCAACCGGCGATTCCGATCTTCCGCAAGCTCGCGGACTGTTCGAAAGAGCTGCGAAAGCAGACCCCCAAAGCCCCGACGTCTGGTATGACCTTGGGCGTGTGACGATGCGCGAGAAAAAGCCGGCACAGGCGGTCGAAATGTTTCGCCGCGCGCTCAGAATCTCATCCAGCCATACCGCTGCGATGAATCAGCTCGAGCGCGCCCTGCGCGCGGCCGGTCAAATCCAAGAGGCGGATCGAGTAGCTCGTGCATTCCACCAGTTGGCTATGCGCAGCAGGGAGAAAAATCTGCTGGAAGAACGAATCTCCCGCAACACCGGTGATTGGGATTCACGCGCGCGCCTCGTAGAGATTTACTTGCAGTCGGGAGAATCGGGCCTGGCTCAGCTCGTATATCGGCAGATAAAGGAAGGCGCTCCATCACACCCCAAGCTGCCGAATCTCTCCCGGATATTCGCGCGCTTTGGCTCGCCGACGGAATCCGACCCGTGATTCGAGTATCTAATCCCTGGGGCGTCTTTGCAGCACTGTCATTCACCGCTACCATTGCCCTTTCAGGCTGCAACCGGTCGCCTCTTCCGATCAGCTCGGCCGCTGTACGTACGGCAGGCCCGCCACCGTTTCGATTGGTTGAGGCTGCGGCAGAGCGCGGAATTAACTTCCGTCATTCGCACGGGTCCACGTTGCCGCTGACAATCGTGGAGGCCCTGGGGAGCGGCTGCGCTTTCCTGGATTTCGACGACGACGGTAAGCTGGACGTGTTTCTTGTGAGCGCCGGCCAGGATTTTCGAATGGCGGTCCAGAAACCGGCTTCGCGGCTGTACCGAAACACCGGCTCCAGCTTCGAGGACGTGACCTCACAATCCGGAATCCGCATCGACGGCTATGCCATGGGGTGCTGCGCGGGAGATTACGACAACGACGGCCGGACCGATCTCTTCGTGACCGGATTCGGTCGGAACTGGCTCTACCGGAACGTCGGAAGCGGCCGGTTCTCCGATGTTACGAAAACAGTAGGAATCCTTCGAAGAGCAGGGGCCTGGGGGATGGGCTGCGCATTCTTGGATTTCAACCGCGACGGATTGCTCGACCTTTATATCGCAAATTATGTGCGCTATGACCCGGCGATGCCGTTCTGCGAGACCGGGGGCGTCAAGCACGGATGCACGCCGAACCAATACCCAACCCAGCCGAACGAGTTGTACGTGAATCAAGGGAACGGCCGGTTCGTGGAGAAAGCCGTCGTCCTCGGAGCAGTAGACAAAACGGGCGCGGGTCTTGGCGTCGTAGTTTCCGACTTCGACAATGACGGCTGGCCGGACATCTTCGTCGCAAACGACGGGACCCCCAACGCGCTCCTGCACAATGAAAAGGGCCGATTCCGCGACCTGGCGCCTCCAGCCGGCGTGGCCTACAGCGAGGACGGCGCAATGCGGGCGGGTATGGGCACGGATGCCGGAGATTTCGACGGCGACGGGCTGTTCGATCTGACCATCACCAACTTTCAGCACGAACCCAACGCGCTCTATCGCAACGCTGGAAAGATGACGTTCGAGGAAGTTACCTACCCCAGCGGAATCGGCACGCCGACTTTGAACCGTCTTGCATTTGGCACCGTCTTCGCGGACATCGACCGCGATGGACTCCAGGACCTGTACGTCGGCAACGGGCATGTTTTCGATAACGTCCGGCTCTTCGACGACACCGCGACATACGAGCAGGTGGACCAGGTGTTTCGAGGTATTGGCGCGGGTCGATTCGAGGAAGTCCAGCCTTCCACCGGCGCCTTTCCGACGACGCCGTCCGTAACTCGCAGCGTGTCATACGGAGACTTCAACGACGACGGCGCCGTGGATCTGCTCATCAATAGCCTCGGAAAACCGGCCCGCCTGCTCGAGAACCGAACCCCGCCGAGCGGCACCTGGATCGGTCTGAAGCTGCAGGGTTCGAAGAGCAACCGGAACGCTATCGGCGCGCGCGTCGAGCTCCGAGGTCCTGGAATGCTGCAGGTTCGCGAAGTTCGCAGCGGCGGAAGCTATCTTGGGCAGTCCGACTTCCGAGTCCTGTTCAACCTGGGCGCTGCTTCTCCGGCCGGCTTGAAGATTCGAATCCGCTGGCCGGATGGCCGATTACAGGAAATGCAGCTACCGACGATCAATGGCTACGCTTCGGTGGTGGAGCCGCGATGAAGACGGAGATGGCGGCTTTTGCGCTTTCGCTTTCGATCGGATTGGCAGGCTGCAGCCGGGCTCCGAAAGTCGGCGATGGTCCGGTAACTCCCGCGGTCACGGAATCCGCCGGCCAGGTTGATAACCCCACTGCACCGGTCCCATTCGCCGGTCAGCCGGCTTCAGGCCAGCCTTCCTTCGACTTTGAATCCGCACGGCGAGACGTTGAGAGCACGATAGCGCGGAAACCCAAAGTCTTCGAGATGCGGATGCGGGCGGCCGAGTTTTACATGCGCTCCGGCGTATACCCTCCGGCCATTCCTCATCTGCGTGCAGCGGGCAACCTCCGGCCGAACGAGATCATGCCATGGATCGGCCTCGGGGATGCGGCAACCCTCTCGCGGAAGTTCCCAATCGCCGAGGAAGCCTACGGTCGCGCAGGCAGAATCGACGTTAAGCATCCTCTGCTCATTCGGGGTCGGGGCCAACTCTACGTCGTTCAGGAAAAGTTCGAGAAGGCGCGCGAAGTATTGGAGCGGGGAGTAAAGGAGCATCCGATGGATTCCGAGATACGCTATGCTCTGGCAAATCTCTTCCAAATCCTACACTCGCCGCGCCGCGCAGCCGAAGTCCTGAAACCGGCGGTCGAGCAGAACCCGGAGCGTGCCGACCTCCACTTCCTCCTGGGCGAGATTTACGCGCGGGACCATCATATCAACGGCGCAATTACGGAGATGAGGGAGGCGCTCAGACTGGATCCCAGTTCGGCAGCGGCCGCGGGCAGGATCGGGCTCTATCTCATGAATCTGACGCGCTACGCCGAAGCCCGGGAAGCGCTCCAACAAGCAGTCAAGCTGGAGCCTCGCGAAGCACACTACTACTGGGCCATCGGGGACTCCTTCGCCCTGGAGTCCTCCTCGCCGGAATCCATGGAGAAAGCTGAGGAACATTACCGGAAGGCGCTTTCGCTGGACCCGCGGAACGCCAAGGCCCTCTCCTCCTACGCCGTCCTCCTCACCCGCAGGGGTAATGAAGCAGACTTGAAAGAAGCGATCAGCATTCTGGAGCGCCTTGTGAAGCTGCACCCGGAGGACGCCAACGCCGAGTACAAGCTCTATGAGACCTACAAGCGGCTCGGGCGGGCGGCGGACGCGGAGAAGCACCGCCAGCGTTTCCAGGTCGCCTTTTCCAAAGAGCGTCAGGGTAACCGCGACCGTCACCGCTCCGCGTCGTTCAGGGATACTCCGGAAGCGCACCTCAAGCTCGCGCGAACCGCTATGGGCCGGAAGGACTTCCCGCTTGCCGCGACTGAGTTTCGCCTGGCCCTGGAGCGGGACCGCTCCTCCTCGGAAGCCCGCGCCGGCCTGCTCACCGCCCAACGGCAGCTCGGACTTACCTCCGGCGCCACCAGATGACCAGACTCCGGATTCTGGCTGTTCTCTTGGTCGCCGGCTGCTCTACTCCTCGCGGGGTGAACCGCGCCCCATCAATCCCAGCGGAATCCGGCCGATTCCGCAATGTCGCGTCCGAGAGCGGAATCGGCGGATTTCAGCACGTTGACGGCGGCAGCGGGCGCAAGTTCTTCCTTGAGCAGGTGGGAGCGGGAGTCGCGATCTTCGACTACGACGGCGACGGATGGCAGGACGTCTACCTCTGTTCCGGAATCGCTCTTCCTGGGTATGCGGGACCGCCCGGACAGAACCGCCTCTTTCGGAACAAGCAGGACGGGACTTTCGAGGACGTGACCGATTCCGCGGGTGTCGCGTGCCGCAAGTACGCGATCGGCGCTGCGGCGGCGGACTACGACAACGACGGGAGGATCGACCTCTACGTCACCTGCTTCGGCGGGAACGTGCTCTACCGGAATCTCGGCGAGGGTAAGTTTGAGGACATCACGCTGAAAGCTCGCGTTGGGGGCGGGAAGCGGTTGAGCTCCAGCGCGGCGTGGGGCGACTACGACGGCGACGGCTACCTGGACCTTTTCGTCTGCAATTACGTGAAGTACCGGCTGGAGGAGGACCTCTGGTGCGGGAAAATCGCCGGCCACAAGAGCTATTGCGGGCCTAACCTCTACGAGCCGGATTCCGCTATCCTTTTCCACAATAACCGGGACGGCACGTTCACCGACGTGTCCGATACCTCCGGAATCGGAAAGCAAGCCGCGAACGGCCTCGGCGTGGTCTGGCTCGATTACGACGACGACGGCGATCAGGACATCTTTGTGGCGGACGACCAGACTCCTAATCGCCTCTGGCGCAATAACGGCAACGGCACGTTCACGGACGTCGCGCTGGCGATGGGAGTCGCCGTGGGCGAGCGGGGCAACGCGCAGGCGGGAATGGGTGTTGACTCCGGCGACTTCGACAACGACGGCGACCTGGACATCCTGGTGACCAATTTCAGCGAGGAGACCAACGCCCTCTATCTGAACGAAGGCGCCGCCTTCCGCGACATCTCCTTCCCCTCCGGAATGGGCGCGGCCACCCTGATGTACCTCGGATTCGGCACGGGGTTCCTGGACTACGACAGCGACGGCCTGCTGGACATGTTCTTCGCCAACGGCCACGTGCTGGACGACATCGAGACTTACTCCGACGCCGTCACCTGGAAACAGTCCAATCAGCTCTTCCGCAACATCGGCGACCGCCGGTTCGAGGAAGTCTCGGCTGCCAGCGGAATCTCCGAGGGTAAGCGGGTCTCGCGCGGCGCGGCATTCGGCGACCTCTTCAACCGCGGCCGCACCGACATCGTGGTGAACGTCCTCCGCGAGCAACCCCTGGTCCTGCGCAACGAGACCGCGCCGGATTCCCACTGGATATCCCTGGACCTTCGGGCGAGCAAGGGGAATCCGCAGGCGATCGGCGCAAAGGTCTGGCTCAACGCCGGCGGAATCACCCAGCGCCGCGATATCAAATCCGCCGGCTCCTACGCCTCCTCCAACGACCCCCGCCCCCTCTTCGGCCTCGGCAAGAACAAAACCATAGATTCCGTCCGAATCCGCTGGCCCGGGGGCCGAGAATCCGAGATCAAAACGCCGCAGGTGGATCAGATCCTGCGCGTCGACGAGCCGACGCATTGAAGGTTTGGAACCACGATTGTTCACGAATGGACACGGGCGCTTACACGAAAAAGCAGCTCGCCGATCGCATTTCGCGAAACGGCGAGCCGCCTTAATTACTTACATCTGGCCAGGATGCAGGGATTTTGCCCACAACCCTAGACCCTATGCCTTAGAACCGGTAGTCTTGACCGTTGACGAGGTCGTTCGGGCCGTAGAGCATCCAGTTCATGTCATGGTTGACATTCCAATTGGGCTCACGGTAGCCCAGGCGGAATACCTTGACGTGGCCGTCTGCGAAGGCGGCATTGAACTGGCGTCCGTCCGGCGGGCGAAGTGGATTCGCCGTGGGATGGTTGCCGCCGACGTCCGGCCGCGCGCCGTATAGGCCGAGCTTCTCCTGGTGGAATGCCGCGGTCTCGAAGAGCATGATCTGCTGCGCGGGCTTGTTCACCATGGAGTCCGGAGTACCTTGCCAGTAGGTCGGTGTTGCGCTGGCAAAGATTCGGTTGTGCTCAGCTGGCCCGCCGCAGTCGAAGATGTGGCGGAAGTGGTATGACGTGGGCTTGCCCCACCAGGGCGCGGCGTTCCAGGACCAGCCGGTGCTGTTGCGGCCCCAGAAGTTCTCGCCGGTGTCGCTCGGGCACTTGAAGATCTGCTCATTCTTGATGTAGGGCTGCGCGAAATGGGAAAGACCGCCGCCCATCATGCGGACGATGTTCGTGCCGTCCGGCCTTCGATTGTTCCATGACGGATCTCCCTGGGGCGGGAGGTTACCGGAGGCGCACAGCCTCTCGTCATAGTCTTGCGCGTACATGCGGAGCGCGAGGGCAATCTGCTTCATGTTGCTAACGCAGCTCGTTTCTCGCGCTTTTTCTCTTGCTCGCGCAAATACAGGGAACAGAATTGCGGCAAGAATGGCAATAATGGCGATCACTACGAGAAGTTCGATCAGGGTGAAACCCGTTCTCCGTTGACGCATATGAGTCTCCTCTCCGATTCTGATCATCGGGACGGCGGTGTGAAATTGTAACCGCCCCCAGGCCCGCCAGGCACGCCGCCTGCGGTCCCACCCCCGGGAGAAGTCATTCCGGGCGGCATACCCATCGCCCCGCTTGGAGCGGAAGGACCGCCTCCCGAGACTATCCCCGGCGGCGGCTGGTAAAACGTCCCGGTCTCTTTGAACTTCTTCTGGACCTCTTCCCCACCGGCCTTCGTACCTTTGTAGCCGGAACTTCCGAGCATGCGGTACCCGATGAAAATTACGGCGATGAGGACGACGCCCAGGGCGAGCCATAGGACCTTGGGGTCTACCTCCTTCTTCAGCGCAATCACCCCCTTTCGCGTTAGGCGCTCGCCAGGAGTTACACGAGGAGCAACCGAGGCTGGTTCGTTAAAAACAGTTAATCTTCAGCGACCTTGCCGCCATTATATCAACTTTACAGCAGAAAGCAAGAAGATTCTTGGGAGGGATAGCGTTTAGCCGATTCACCGGCATCGTGATACGAACGAGAAAAGCCCCTCGCTCGGCGAGGGGCTTTTCGGGTTTCGGAGCGAATCCTCCGCGCTTACTGCGGGACTAGCATGACGGCCCGCTGAGGCTGGTTGCTTGGACTGCGCGCCCAGCCTACTATGATCGCGGTCCCAGCATCCGTGACGCTCGTAGCAAACTCGATCGTCCAGGTCTGATCTGACGGGATCAGGAGGTCGTTGAGGTCGGTGACCGTTCCGTTCGGCGCGTTCGTACCGGACGGGGTCCAGGCCACGGCCCGTCGTTGGCCCAACGCGTTCGTCGATGTCCCGACGACGATTCCGGCAGAGCTTACGTCAAATGCTATGCTAGACGTTCCTCCCAGACTTGGCAGGGCGAACGTCGTTCCGGTAGTAGCATTCGCTCCGGACGGCGTCCAGAGGAACGCCTGCTGCGGGTTCCCGGGCGCCGCGCCGAATCCTACGACCTGCCCGAAGTTATTGATAGCCCGAGCGAATGTTGAAGAGAACGCGACCGGCGTAGGATTGACGGAGATGCTCGGGAGGGCGAATGCCGTGCCGCCGGACCAGACGACCGCCTGGAAGTCGCTTGTGCCGTTATGCATCTCGCCTGCGATTTGCCGTGAGTCGTTCACATCGGTCGCGCCACTTCGGGCGAACGTCGTTCCACCGATGTTCTTGGGCAGGTCGGTTCGCGCCCCGTTCACCCAGGAAGTGGCGGTATGAACGCCGGAGCCGTCCAGAAGGGAACCGACCATCATCGGCGCCGGGAAGACTCCCGGATTGTTGATCCCGTCCGCGCGGCTGCCGAATCCGGCCGCCGTGTCGAGCGGCGACATCTCTCCACTGATCGTCTTGAAGAAAGCCACCAGCTTTCCGTCCGATAGGTTCGAGTTGCCCACTACCGTGGACGCCTCATTCATGTTGACGCCGAAGCTGTTCCGGCCGCCAAGCGTACCAATGTCGGTGGGCGGGGTTGGCCCCGTGAACAGGAACGCATGCGTGTCCCCGTTGGAAAACCTCTGATACGCGCCCGTGGCGTGATTGGCGTTGTTCACGCGCAGCACGGAACTGTTAAGCTCTCGGCCGGGGTCGCCGGACGTGGAAGATGGGAGCACGCCGAGGTCGATCACGCGGTAAAGCGTAGCTAGCGATTGAGCCGCTGCCCCGCTTGCTGGGCAGTCGGCCTCCGCAGCCGGCGAGCGTTGCTCCAATGAACGCACAACACACAACTGGTAGATACCGTCGCGGGAATCTTTTGAACTGCATCTTTCTACTCCTTGGTATAACCGAGTATGACCATCTGTCCTGGTCCAGGGATACGACGCCGGAACCAAAACGGCAAAGAAGAATGAGGAAAAGGGCCGTCAGGCCGGAGGTGCTGAGCGTGACGGTGCGCATTGCGCACGAACCGCTTGTCCTCGGAGTCCCCGATGAAGCTGGGGGACTTCTACCGCGCCGCCAGCAACTGAACCGGCAATTTGCGCGCAACTCATTGCAGAGTCAAACGCAAGACGAACGAACATTGCCGCTTGTTCCGGCTTGTGAAAGAGTTTTTTCAGGCGGGCAATTTGAGAATCCGAAGTCCAATGTCGAATCAGGCAATTACACGCCAAAGTGAGCGGGCCGTCTCCCTATCTCAGGAGACGGCCCGCGCAGATCACAATCGTATCGCAGCCGCCAAACTCAAGCAGTAAAGGCAGACTCGGACGACCGGGAGGAATTGCGGGTTAGAGGCATCGCAGCGTACCCTGATCGCAGGTATTGCTGCAGCACTGGTCGTTGTTGGTACATGCCGCCCCCGGCGGTAGGGTCCCGGGCCCGACACAGGTTTGAGCCTGGGCAGGGGTGGGTGCGACGATGGAATGGATCGCGGGAAGGAGCACGGTCAGTCCCCCCACGAGCGCGAGCTTTTTCATGACTGCCCGGCGGGAAACATGAGTATCGCTCTTGGGTGCGTCGTCGGCTAGGAGCCTGGCGGTCTCAAGCCGTTCGAGCGCAAGCATGACCAACTCTTCGCTCTCCGGAGCGTTCAACTCCTCATGCATAATCCGCGCCACATCCCCAATGCTCCGTTTTCCGTCGCAGTGACGCCAGACCAGCGCGGCGGTCGCGTTAAGGCTGTGTGCCTTGTGGTTGTCCAAGTCATAAACGAGGGTTTCCTCCGCAAGTTCTTCAACGAGGAGACGTTCTCGTCGTGCGTTCGGAAGCTGCATGGCTTATGATTCCTCTCCGTCGGGCATTCGAGCCGCTAGCGGCTCATCTGTTTCAGTATCTTACCTGCAATTTCATCCGCTTCGCCACGCGTCCCTTTCAGGAATCGCGCGTTTGCGGTCGCTTGCTTGAGCGTTGCCATTGAATCGGCCGGACGCTTCCGCACCGGTACCGTGTTCGATAGCAGCTCAAGAATACCTTTTCCATGTGGAAGAGTGCGCGGCTGCCAACGCGCGCCTTCCTTATAAGTCAGAGAAAGTACCGCTCCAACCGGAATCGGCTTCTTTGCCGCTCGTCCGCCGAACGCTTCCACCGGGGTTGGCGTTCCAACCGTCTCGGCGCCTTTTCTTATCGAAAGCGGCCGCGCATAAGGGTGTACCAGCCCTTCTCGATCGATTACGGCGTATTCGTCCGAGTAATACGCGGCCCCCGCCTCCACCATGGCCGCAACCAGCCGCGACTTGCCGCTGAAGCTTCGGCCCGGCAGCAAGATCGCCCGCTCCTTCCAACCAACAACCCCGGCATGGACAAAGAGCACCTTCGGCGCCATCTGCGGTACGAAATACTCCACGCTGTTCCGGAAGCTGCGGAGGAGCTCGCCCAGATCTTCGGTGCGCGCGATCTGAATAAACTCTTCATACAGCAAGTGGAACGTTCTGGTTCCTCGCCGCCGCGGCCGATCTGCAACCCTTATTGAATAGAGCAAATCCACGTGCCGCGGGCGGATAGAACGCGCCTGGGGAGGCAGATGCTCCTTTATCTGTGGAATCAGCTCCGGCAGGTTAGTTCTCACTCCCACACGAACGCCGTAGCTCATGAATGAAAAGCCGGCCGCCCAGCCCAGGCGGTCTATTTCGTCCATTCATGGCACCTTTCGGCGCATTTGCGGAAGGTCTTCCACTATCGTCTGCGGCACGGAATCATTGCTTCCTAACTAGACAGGGATAAGGTATTACTGTGCGGTCAAGTTTGCGTGCGGGCTGATTTGCGGCAGCAGAGCCATGAGCGACCCGCAGTAAGACCAATTCGCGGTACAAATTGTGCCACATAGACGGTGCGGCTATCAATACCTGCAACACCGTTTTCGCCCGCTCGGTTACCGAAAGACTTTCTGGCGCCCTCGACTGAGGGCGCCACGTGTATTGTCGATGAACCCGAGTAGATTGTTCCGCCCATCCTGCCTCTGGGCAGAATCAATGTCGGTCTACAAGCGCCAATAGGCTATACCTTCAGGCACCCGAGCCTTATCCACTATCGACTTTACGTCGATGAATACTCCACCGTGCTTGAGCATTGCGAACAGACCGGCATCTCCCATATCGCGGTATTCGCGATGAGTCACGGCGAAGATGAGACCGTCAAGGCTCGAGAGCTGATCGATCTCACAGAGCTCTATTCCATATTCGTGGCACGCTTCTTTCCGGTCTGCAAACGGGTCATGGACCAACGGCTCAATTCCGAAATCGCGCAGTTCCGCGATGATGTCGGCGACCTTGCTGTTGCGCAGGTCCGGCACATTCTCCTTGAACGTTAGCCCAAGGACGCCGATCTTTGCGTGCTTGATCGGCTGAAGGTCCTGCTGAATGAGGAGCTTGATCATCCGCTGCGCTATGAACCTGCCCATGCCGTCGTTGACGCTGCGGCCCGCGAGGATGACTTGTGGATGGTACCCCAGCTCCTGCGCTTTGCATGTCAAGTAATAAGGATCCACTCCGATGCAGTGGCCGCCAACGAGGCCGGGTTCGAACCGAAGAAAGTTCCACTTCGTGCCGGCGGCCTCGAGAACGTCCTTCGTGCTGATTCCGAGGCGGTCGAAAATAAGCGCGAGCTCGTTCATAAGCGCGATATTGAGATCGCGCTGGGTGTTCTCGATCACCTTCGCGGCTTCGGCCACTTTGATGGATGGCGCCCGGTGAACGCCGGCATCCACTACCGCTCCATAAACGTCGGCGACGCGACTCAGGGTCTCGGAATCCTCGCCGGATACAACCTTGGTTATTCGTTTGAATGTGTGCTCTTTGTCTCCAGGGTTTATGCGCTCGGGAGAGTAGCCCAGCTTGAAGTCCACGCGTTGCCTCAATCCGGAAACGCGCTCGAGAACCGGTCCGCAGACTTCCTCCGTCACCCCCGGATAGACCGTCGACTCGTAAACGACGACCGCCCCTCTCTGCAGGTGGTTCCCGATCGTCTCGGACGCACGCACGAGGGGAGTGAGATCGGGCTGATTCCGCTGGTCTATCGGAGTGGGGACCGCCACGACGAAAAAGCTACGGTCGTCGAGGTCGTTGGGGTCAGAGCTAAACCGCATGGAGGCGGCTGTCAGCTCTCCCAGGTCCACTTCTCCGGTTCGGTCAAATCCCTCGTTGAGCTCTCGAATCTTGATTGAGTCGATATCGAACCCGACGACGTCGTCGAAAACTCCCGCAAAAGCCAGGGCCACCGGCAGACCCACATAACCAAGTCCAATTACTGCTATCTTTTCAGCCATACTCGCCGTACCCCTGTTATCCTAATCCATAGTGTTCCAGCCACGCCTGGAACATGAGTATATCCCACAGAGCGAGCTGCCGATTCCGGCGTTTGGTCTGATGTTCGCGCCATACTTGATCGACCACTCCAGCGTTGAAGTACCCTTCTCGGCGAAGCCGTGCAGGCTCCAGGAGCGCCGCTGCCCACTCTCGAAGCGGGCCGCGGAGCCAGCTGTCCAATGGAAGCGTAAAGCCGGCTTTGGGCCGCTCGACCAGGGCCGGCGGAACATAGCGATAGAGCGCCCGCCTTAAGAGTTGCTTACCTTTGCCATCCGATATCTTCATCGACAGAGGAATCCGCCAGGAGAGGGCAAACAGCCGGTGATCCAACAAAGGCTCTCGCGCCTCAAGGCCGACGGACATGCTTGCCCGGTCGACCTTAACGAGGATGTCGTCGGGGAGATAGCGCATCTGATCCGAGAGCATCATTCGCTCGGCAAACGGCATTCCTGGTACAGCGGTGTTCGGGGCGTCGTCGAAGTCTGACGCTCCCAGTACCACCGATTCCGGCGTCAGCCAGTGGGACTGGATGTTCCTGAAGAACTGCCAGTCTCCTCGGGAGCTCAACGCCTGCGCCAGTTTGTGGACTTTATCGGCCGGATTCCGCTCTCGCAACCGTGGAAATACGCCGCCTCCTGCCAGGTCCCATGCCGCGGGAGGGATCGCGCGCATAAGTCGACCGACCGCTTTACGCGCGGGGACAGGGAGGCGCCGAACGTTCGCCCACATCCGCGGTCCCCACAGGTAGCGGGTGTAACCACCGAACAGCTCATCGCCACCGTCCCCACTGAGCGCGACCGTAACAGATTCCCTCGCGAGTCTGGACACGAGGAGGGTCGGGATCTGCGAGGCATCGCCAAACGGCTCATCGTAAACTTCGGGCAATCGCGGAATCACTTCCATTGCCTCGGTGGAAGTTACGTAGAGTTCCGTGTGGTCTGTGCCCAGATGTTTCGCGACGCCGAGCGCCCACGCCGCTTCGTCATATGCCTTTTCGCGAAATCCGATGGAGAACGTCTTGACCGCGTTTGAAGATTGCTCACACATCAAGGCCGTCACGAGCGAGGAGTCAATCCCTCCAGAAAGGAACACGCCGAGCGGAACGTCCGCAACCATTCGCAAGCGCACGGATTCATGCAGCGCTGCTTCGAGCTCGCCGGTTGCTGATTCCGCATCTACAATCTGGGTCTGCACTCCCGCGACAGCAACATCTTCGGCACGCCAGTAAGCGCGCGGCTCGCCCGCCAGGCCGGAGTCAATGCTGATTTCAAGGACGGAACCGGCTGGAAGCTTTCGGATTCCGCAATAGATCGATTGCGGCGCCGGAACGTAGCCGTACCGTACGTATTCCAAGAGCGCGTCACGGTCCACCTCAGAGTCGAAGGCTGGATGGACCCGCAGCGCCTTCAGCTCCGATCCGAATAAGAACGACCTGCCGCAAGTCCCATAGTAGAGCGGTTTTACGCCCAGGCGGTCACGCGCGAGGATCAGGCGGCGACTTTGACTGTCCCACAGCGCGAAGGCGAACATTCCCACGAAGCGGTCCAGCGCCCGCTCCAGTCCCCACTCTTCCACCGCCGCCAGTATGACCTCGGTGTCGGAATGCCCGCGGAATCGCACGCCCTGGTCGCTTTCGAGAGTCGCTCGCAGCTCGGGATGGTTGTAGACCTCGCCATTGTACGCGATGACAAACCGGCCCGAAGACGAAACCATGGGCTGATGACCGGCGGCGGAAAGATCGATGACAGAGAGGCGGCGGAATCCGACCGCGAAGCCGGCACCTGCGTCCGCCCAGACGCCGCAATCGTCCGGCCCTCGGTGCTGCAGCTTTGCCGCCATTCGGCCTGCGATGTCGCAAAGGCGCTCTTCAGGATCGGTGGAACCTACGCTAAGGAATCCGGCGAATCCGCACATGCTAACTGCTCGCCCCAGGATCTGGCGGATCGCATTTCATGCAGCGACCTCGCGGTACAGGGCTTCATATTCGGCGAGCATACGCTCTATGGTGAAACGCTCTTCTACGCGCTTCCTGCCGGCATCGCCCAGCGAGCGCGCCCAGTTCGGCTCGTCCGCCAGCCTCCGCACGGCATCCGCGAAGTCGTCCGGATTCCCCGGTTCTGCGAGGAGGCCGGTTTGATCGGCCAATACCACTTCGGGTAGTCCCCCCGTGTTCGCGGCAACGACGGGTCGTCGCCATGACATGGCTTCCAGCGCCGCCAGGCCCAAACCTTCCAGCCGTGAGGGTACGAGCGCGATATCCACGGAACGGAAGAGCTCATTTGCGGTCAAGGTCCGGTCGATCTGGATACGCGCTCGGGCAGTAGATTGCTGGATGCGGGCCTCGACCGCCATTTTGTCCGGACCGTGGGTCAGCAGGATTCCGCCGACAGAATCCAGTCGCTCCAATACATCGAGGAAGAGATCCGGTCCCTTTTCAGGATGAAGGCGCCCGACCATTCCAAGCATCACGGGGTTCTTTAGTTCCGGCGCCGTGGGAGCCGCGGGGAGGGATACGCCGTTGTAGATGACGCGAATCCGATCCGCTTGCCATCCGGCGCTTTGACGATGGCGTTTAACGGCCCCGCTGATAGCTGCGACCGCAGCGCACCTCCGGCTGGTGCGCGCGTCCAGGCGCAGGAGCCAACCGGAGGCGTCCCGATAGAAGCCCAGGTTGTGTTCCGTGCTGACGACCGGACCGGCGTATCTGGAGATTCGGGCGGCCCACCTTGCGGCGACGTTTGCGTGAGAGAGATGCGAGTGCAGCACGTCCGGTCGATTCCGCCGGATTAGCGCCGCCAGCCGTGAGATCGCACCCGGAAATCCGAGCAGGCCATTCATCCGCAGCGGCGCCTTCTCGCGAATCTGCATTGTCTCGGCGACCCAAGCGGACTCTCCCGAGAGCCAGGAGATAGCGGAATCGGAGGGCGCTGCCGCCGCTAGCTGGACGGCAATCTTTTCAGCGCCGCCCCGTTCCATTCCCGTGATCACGTGCAGCACGCGCGGGAATGGGTGATCGACCTGGGAGCCGAGACGCATCGGGGTTCGCGAGAGTATTGTATTCACTCGCGTTCATGCCTCCACGGGTGCTTCGATTCCGGAATCCAGCAGACGATACGCGCTGACAGCCAACGCGAGCAGGCCGGTGAAATAGATCAAGAACAGTGGGTTAAGGCCCATGTACTGTACACCGCAGCCTCCTAGTGACGCGGCAAATGCGCCCAGGACCCTGCCTCGGCGCCATCCGTGCAAGCGGAGAGACCTTAATATAACTCCGCCGCCGACGAGGCCGCAAAGTATAAGCGCAGCCAATCCCGCGACACCGGTTTCGGCAAGCGCCGAGAAGTAGGCATTGTTCACCTCCGGGATGCCGCCCGCCATTAACTGAGACTGCATCACAGGATGATAGCGCGGGAAGTGATACCCGGCCATTCCGGGTCCTACACCGAGGATGGGATAATCCTCCAGTATCCGCATCCCCGCGGAATTCTCAGCTTGCCGGATGTCGTCGCCCCCGGTCAGCAGCTTGCCGAACACTACCCCGAAATAGCCGAATCCTCCACTGCGGCCGACCAACAGTCCGCCTACTACGATGATTAGCGCGAGGCCTGATGCGGCAAGCGCAAGCTTTGCCCGCCGTGACCATACTACTGATTTGAAAACCGGCACGAGCAGCAGCAGCGCGATCGCGAGAGCCACATATCCCCCGGTTGAAAACGTCAAGGTCATCGCAAGCAGCTCAATGAAGAGACAGCCGGCGGCCAGCGAACGAGGAATCTGCGCGATATCGAACAGGGCAGCGGCAACGGTGATCGGAATGACTGTTACGAGATAAAAGGCCAGGAAGAGAGGCTCGTAGGCCACACCGGCCAGGCGGAAGACGTCACCGGTAAACGGCGCGAGATTACGCGTGACGCCTAATCCGCCAATGTTGATGACAGTCATCCCGGCCAGGGTTAGTACGTAAATTCCCAGGCTTAAGGTCGCCGCGAGGCCTCCGCCGAGAATGTGGGCGCGCAGACAGCGGCGAAATAACGCGGGCCTCGTGCCGATTACGTGGTATGCGGCCACGACGACGCTCCAGGAGATGATGAGCCAGACGATTATGCTGATCGAACGAAAAGTCGGCGCATTGCGGTCGGTCGGCGCGATAGCTCCGTGGAAACTTGCAGGCACCACCGGCGCAGCGGCGGTCGAGATACAGAGCACCGCGAGATAGAGAAGCACGGCCGCGGTGGCAGGTGGCATCTTGATAGACTCTCGCCGCCAGAGAGCGCGAGCCAGTACGGCAGCCGCAAACAGGTACGCGGTGACTTCAGGGAGCTTGAGAGTAAAAGCCCCGGTGGGAAGGTTGACCACCATGTACGGCAGCGTCCAGAACGTCAAAACCGCAAGCCGTTCGACGTACCGCGTCGCCAGTCCGACGAGTCCGAGCGCGAGGAAGACATAGGCGATGTAAGGCGAGAAGGCAGCGGCCGCGCCGCAAGCCGTCGCCACACCGAGAACCGCCCCTAGAAGACGCCTTTGTGCGACTGGTGGAACCGGAGCCGCCAGGCTCACGGAAGTATCCGCTCTCGTTCTATCTCAGAATCCTCGGGGTGAACGGTAGCAATCCTATCGAGGATGGAATCTCGCGAGAGGCTGCGGCTGACGAGCCACGCGGCCCCAAGGAGCAGCCCGGCCAATGCGGACAACAGCGTGCTGAACATCCGCCGAGGGGAAACCGGCTCCGATGGGGTCTCAGGGGGATCGATCACCTCGAACGTAGTCGACTCGCGCGTCTCCGCTACCCGCGCCCGTTCGGCTTCCGTCTCCAGGTACTCGATGAGGCTGCGCAGCCCCTTGATCTCTTGCTGCAGTCTCTCTCTTTCAAGCTGCCGCCTTGGGAGCCCCGATAGTCGCTGCTGCACTCCGGAGATAGCGCGGTCCAGGCCGGCAACCTGCGCTTCCCCCGCGGCAATGCGCGCACGCAGCGCAACGACCTCCGGGGCTACACCGGTGGAAAGCGCCCTGGCCTCTCGCTGCATCTCGCGATCGAGGTGAGCGCGGGCGGTTGCCAGTTCTTCCGTGAGGAGTCGAAGCTGGGGATGGTCGGGACCATATTGGGCCTTTGCGACCGCAAACTTCGACTCGACTTCCGTCAGCCGTGCGCGTTCAATCTGGCCTATCTCCGCGTGCGCGGGCAGTGAACCGGAGCGCACCGCCTCACCGAGCACCCGGCTTTGCCATTCGAGCTGGGCCCGAACCGAATCGAGCGCGATGTGGGCTTTCGCCCGGTCCATCTGCAGTAGGACTGCCGCCTCTGCCGCCTTGGTCATACCCCCGCTCGCGACCGCCGCGTTAGGCTCTCGCTCGGCCGCCTTGATCGCGCTCCGCTCGAGCGCTGACAGGCGTTGTCGAACCGTTTCCAGCCGCCCCTCCAGAAACTTGCGATTCCGGGTGGAGAGTCCCAGGCTTAGCTCTTTCGCAAGGGCTCGGAGCTGTTCGATGTGCTCCTGTCCGATCGCCGCGGCAAGCCCGGGGTCGCCATCATCGACGGTAATTGCGAGTAGGCCGTTCTTGTCGACCGCGAGAGAAGTCACGGCGCCTAGCCGCTTTACGGCCTTTTGCTGCGGAAGCTCCCACTTCTTCTCGAGTTCCAGCTTATCAGAGACCCGCTCGCGGAGTCGCCGGCTGGAGAGGACGCCGATTGCCGTTTGCGGCGCGCTTGCAACCTGCGGAGAAACCAGCGCACCGCCGAATAGGGAAACCTGGCCACCCCGTTCCGCGGGATTGCCAAATCGGGACAGCCCTCCGACCGCGCTGAGCAGCCCGGTCGTGTTGTCACCGCCGGCGGGAAAGTAGAGAGATGCCTCGGAGCGATACGTCTTCGGCAGAAGCGTGGTGATAAGGAAGCATACACCGCCGGCGGCCACGGCCGTCCATACGGGCAGCATCCACGTCAGCCGACGCCTTTTGGTGAAAGGATTCCTGGTTAACATAAGAAGTAGTTCGTAATTCGACTAGCTCCGAGTCGTTTCCAGACCTTTCGCCGAGATTCCGAAGTCTACAAAGCGGGCTCGGCTGTTCGGTGGTCTATCCAATAACTCGCGCCGTATTCTACCACCGGCGTGCTCATCCTTGGCAAAGAGCAGAAGGTAGCCGCCCCCGCCCGCTCCCAGGAGCTTGGCGGCATCAACGTAATCCTGGATCCTTGCGAGAATAGCCTGGACTTCAGGTGGGTTCGTTCCGCGGTCCAGCTCCTGATTCAAGCGCCAGCTTTCAAGCACGCAGGCGCAAAGACCATCCCGGTCTTCCCGGCGAATGGATTCAGCGCCCGCCCTTGCGGTTGCGCCTATGTCGTCCAGTACCGCCGCGAGGACTTGATCCTTCAGAAACATCCCGCGAACGACTTCCTGGAGGATCCCCTTGGCCAGCCGGGTAAGCCCCGTGTAATAGAGTAGGATCGAGCCGTTCCCGGCCCCGTCGGCGAGCAAGTCTTCTGGAAGCGATTCCGGCCGCACGGCCTGCGGCAGTCCGGGAGCGGTTTCGAGCAGCTTAACTCCGGGGAACAGACCTCCCGCTTGATCCTGCCAACCGCCTCCAGTCGTAACGAGCTGCTCTACTGCCAGCGTTCGCGCTATCAGCTCTTGATGAGTCCAGTCAAGGCCATACAATTCCGAAAGCGCCGCTAACAGCGTGACCGCCAGAATGCTGCTCGTCCCCAGTCCGGAGCCCTGAGGTACGGCCGCAAGCAGCGATATCTCGATTCCGCCTCCCAGCGCCTCCAGGCGGTCGGGCAAATTTCTGGCGGCCGGCACATCCGCGAACCTGGGGTGCAGACCCGCGATGCAAAGAGCGGCCCTGGCGAGCGAGAAATCGCTTCGAGGATTCGCATAGTCTCCAAGCTGCTCGTAGGCGGTAATTCGCTGCTCGGTCCCAAGATCGATCGACCGAATAACGATTTCCGGCTGCCTTGAGAGCTTTGCGAAAACCTGAATGGGCGGCTGGCCATTAAGCTCTACCGCGGCATTGAGGACGGATCCTCCATTCAAGATACAGTAAGGCGGCGTGTCTGTCCACCCGCCTGCCAGGTCCAGCCTGACCGGGCAGCGACTCCATACAATCTGGTCTTCCAGTATGTTCCTGCGTGGAGTCACCGGCCGAGAGAGCGCGGAATCTACAATTGAATCTCTCAACCTGCTGAGCGATTCGTCCTCGTTCTCAGCAGTTTCGACCGTTGGGATGTCGTTCAGAGCTCGATGTTTGAGCATTCGGCCGATGTCCGCGCGGCTCGCGATGGCCCTAGCAGAGAGCCGTTGAGATCGAACCCACCATTCGGCCAGGCCGGCATCATGATCGGGGCGGGAATCCAATATCCATTGAACGCGCTCGGATTCCTCATCCGGCGAGATGACGGGGAAGAGCGGGGCGTCGAAGATATCCATATCTCCGCGGATTCCGGCTTCGGCGGCGTTTATCGCACGGTTCGACAGCCATTGTCCGGCAGGACGCCCGAACCAGAGAGTTGATTCGGAATCCATGCGACCTCTAAACTGGTCGTCCAATCCATAAGTCCGGAGGCAATAACCACCTCCAACCACCGGCGTCATATCCACGCATACGGATTCCGGCAGGTTCAGCGTCCAACTATTCCCTGGAACACCGGTGACAACGTTGTCGCCCAATAGTCTCCACGATTCCGGAACTACGGAATCAGCTATCCATATCTTGCCCGATCTTTTGGGCATGGCGGCCCCTACAGTCGATTGCAGGATGACGGGTGATGAATCCCCTACGGGGTCCCTACCGTTCATAAGCAGCGGAGCGGATTCCACCATCTGACGCGTTGTGCCAAAGTGGAAGAACGCTCCAGCCGGGAGCTCGACCACCGCTGCTGAGAGCGCGTTGGCTACGGCATCCCTTACGTTCGGATCGGCCCCAAGAGCTGGCCCGAGACCAGCGTAAAGCTCGAATCGGATCTCGGGAGTTTCGCAGCCACCCTTGTTCTCGCAATAACCGCATCGGTCAAGCACCGCTTTAACCGCCCGCGGTCCCAACAGCCAGGCGCCGGTATCCACGAGGATACGGCACTCAGTCATGCGCGAGCGGACTTCTTCCAGGTCGGGCTTCTGGAGAAACGTTCGGAGCTCAGGAGGATTGCGGCGGTCTACGAACAGCACCCCGAAGTCCACGGCTGATTCCGGCTCCATCGGACACCCGAAGATGACAACATCCGCCTCAGGAACGATAAGGTCCGACCTTTCGAGCCGCAGGAGGACGTCGCCGCTGGCAACCAGTAAGCGCGCCCACGACGCATGGCGAAGCAGCCACTCATAGGAGTCGGATTGCAAGACCAGAAGGGAACGGTCTGACCGGGAGCCAGGCTCACCAGGAAGTCGCGGAATCGGAATCAGCGGTTTTCCGAGAACGGAATAGGGCGGCAGCCTTCGGCTCTCACCACCGCCATGCACGACGAGCTTCGGAGACGCTTGGATCCAATCGAGCAGTGATTCGCGCGAGCCGGAGTCGCGCCACATAGAAGCGAGCGCGTGCGCGGTCCCGCCACCCGAGCCAAGATTCCGTCCCGGCGGGTCGCAGGCGGCGAACCAGCCTGGCGGCAGAATTCGCGACGAAACCCGAGCGGCCGCCGCTGCGGCAGGGGGTAAGGTGATCAATCGCCCGATAGACTGGTAATCAGTGGACATCGCCGAGTGGTCTTCCCTACGCCGGGGGCTTTTGCCAAATCATCGCCAGATCGGTTCCCGTTCCAGTTAGCCGTTCGATGCCGCGAATGATCCCCGATTTCGCGGCGGGATTCCGGGATACCAATATCGGGCGCATTCCTACGCCGGAAACCGCCGCGGATAGTCGCTCCTGCTCAACTCCGGTCCGCGCATGAAACTCTGCAAGCTGCATGATGGGGTCGGATGCGGCGGCGATGCGTTTTTTGCCGGCCAACCAGGCGGCCAGGCGCCGGGGCCGGCGCGCGCCGTAGAGCGCGCGGTCAGCCCATTGGAGCGCGACCGCCAACCCCGGGCGGTGGGAAGCTGCCGGATCGCATGTCGTGTATAGGATTCCGCCGGGCGCCAGTTTCTCGGCGGCCAGCGCGACAGCCGCGGAGTAGTCGTAAAGATGGTGTAGAACGCTTACAAAGGATATCAAATCATACTGCGGTTGGGAGTCGCCGAGAAACGATTCGAGGTCTCTATCGACGATTGTTAATCCTGCCGTGCCGCCCAGTCGGTCTACGAGCACGGCGCGCATGCCGGCGGAAACCTCTACCGCGACGACGCGAAATCCGCGCTGCAGGAGAATGCCCGTAAAGAAGCCAGCGCCCGCGCCACAGTCCGCCGCCAGCGAATCGGAAGCCGGCCGCGGCAGCTGGGTCAAGATGAGGTCAAGATGACGTGATACCCGGCGGGAATAGTGCGCATAACCGGCGTGGGTGTCTCCTCCGAGCCGCCCGTATTCGTTGACGCAGGAATCGTGGTAGACCCGGTTTGCCTCGATTACCTCCGCAGCGCCGACGCTCCACGTGTCGCTCATGACTAAACCACGTAATCCGGAATGACCGCCCACCGGCCGCCGTCCCACACGATTGAGCTTGTGCGTCTCAAAAGGCCCGCGCCGCAAAGTGACCGCGCCACCACGGGCGGAAGCTTCACCAGCGGACGGCCGCCGATGGCTTTGTGCAGAACTCTTCGCGCGCCGCTGGACATTCGGGTCGGTTTCCGCAAGCCATCGCGCAGCAGCACCGCTTCGGCCTCGGCCAGATATGCCGGCATCTGGGTGGCGGTCTTCTGTTCGCCATGAAACCGAAACGCCGCCAACGGCATACCGACGCCGTAGAGGTCGGCATGCTTGAAGAAACGAGACCAGAGTTCGAAGTCACCCGCGAGCTTCAAACTCGTATCTAACCTGCCGCCGGCTCTCTCCCATAGGGTGCGCCGCCAGAACGTCCCTTCTTGCATGATCCACCCGCGGAAGTACCTCCGCCCATTCGGCAGGTTCGCGCCCGAAAAGAATGACCGACGCTCGAATCCTCCCCCGTATCGCGCGCCGACGACCACGCCACACTCGTTCAACCCAACGGGGTAGAGCGTGGTGAGCCACTCAACCCCAGGAAGGTCAGCAAAGATAGACCCTATGGCTTTCAGTGTCCACGGCATGTAGGTGTCATCGCTGTTGATCCAGCCCATGATCTCACCGGTCGACCGGTCGAAGCCCTTTTGAATAGCCTCATACATACCACCGTCAGGCTCGCTCGTCCAATAGCTCAATGCGTCTTCATGGCGGCGAATTATCTCGACACTTCCGTCGTTCGAGCCTCCGTCGATGACGGCGTATTCCAACTTCAGGTACCGTTGACCAAGCACGGATTCGATGGTTTCGGGTAGGAAGCGGGCCTGGTTGAAAGAGGGTGTTACGATGGATACGCTCGGAAGCTCGGGCTGATCCATGGCTTGCAACCGATCTGAGGTCAATTTGTCGCGGACGCGGGCGCCCTTATGGCAAGTTGGCGCGGAAGTATCGCAAGATAAGGCAGCGCGATGAAAGCTGTGTACGCGGTCACATTTCCCCATACTATTCCCGGCAGGCCGAACCATCTCGCAAACGTGATCTTCGCGATTAAAGCGCCGATCACGAATGCCACGGCGCATACTACCTGCAGCCGAATGATCCTCAAACCTTTTAGGAATACCGCGAGCGCCGCCCCCAGACTGCTTATCACTGACCAGAGAGCCATTCCGGCGGTCAACTGCCATGGCGCGGCGACTTCCATTCCGGTCCAGAGACGTATGATCTGTCCGCTTGATACGGCGAGGAGCGCCGCCACCGGCGCCGTCAGCAAAAGACAAAGGAGGATGGATCGGCGCAGCGTTCGCCGCGTCCACGGTATATCCCCGCGTGCTGCCGCCTCGCTGTAAGCCGGCCAGAACGGCTGCGAAGCGATCGCGGCAAAGGTGAGGATGATGCTAAACAGCCTGTGTACTATGGAGAATTGCGCGACCGCTTCATGCCCCAGTACGTGAGCCGCCACCACGTTGTCCGAAGCGATTGCCACGGTGAAGCAGACATGCAGCAGCAGGAGCGCCCCGCCTAACTTTACGACCCGGGCGCCGTAACCGGCTGTGAGATCTGAGACCTTGGGCCTCAACCATGACAGTCTTCGTCCGAAGACGAAGACGACGTTCAAAAGGTATGCGGCGAGGGGCGCTCCGGACAACGCGAGGGCTAGAATCACCAGACCGGCGTCCATGCGGATTGCAGCGAGCAAGCCTAGAAGCGATAGAAAGCTTGCCGCGCAGGACCAGAGGCTCGCGCCGAATCCGTCCTGATACGCGTTCTGAATCGTCTGTCCAATACTCAGCGGGACCACGATCACGGAACACGTGACGGCGACGGCGATGGCAGGGCCGCATTCAGCCGCGGCGGCTCCCGTCACGTTGAATAGACGGGGCCACGGAATCCAGGGATATGCCGCGTAGAAGGCGATGAGGATCACCGCGGCGGCAGCCAGGAGGAGCGCTAAGGCGCTTGAAACGTACTTTCGCGCGGATTCTCGGTCGCCCCGGCCGTCGCACTCGGATAGGACGCTAAGCAGGCCGTTTCCTATTCCGAGATCGGCGAAGGTGACCAGCGCCACAAACGAACTGATGGTCATCCAGAGACCGTAACGTTCCGCTCCCAGGTAGTTGAGCGTCAGCGGAATCGTAAAGAGCGCTGTCCCAATGCTCAGGAGTCTCGCTATTCCTGAGGCGATGGCTGCCAGAGCGATCCGCCGCGACCTCTCTTTGGAGCGGCCCTGCTCGGTCGAGGTGTCGAACGGCCTGAAACGGACGACCGCCAAAGCCTCCTTCGCTCGAATGCCTACCGACATCGCGGGCCCTCAGATTGCATGAGAGCGCGTCTCCTTCGAGCGGTTTTTCAGATAGCGGGCAATAGTGATGCCATAGTCCAGCGAACGGCCGAAAGGACCTTTAGGAATGTTTCGAAGACGCACCTGGCGATCGTCCATCAGCATCTTCCACCGGTCTGCCGAGATTCCCCCGTCAAGCACGTCCGCCACAATCCGCTCTATTTTCTCGCCGTAGATTCCGGCCCTGGAGGCTCGCAGCCACAGGTCGTAGTCCATCGCGATCCGAACTCCGGAATCGAAGCCGCCTAGCTGTTCCATCAGGTCTCGCCGAAAAAACACCGTGGGATGCGGGATGAAATTGCGGATTCCGAGCCGCCGGGCATCGTACTTCGGTGGGTCCCATTCCCGAATCGGCCGCCCCTGTTCGTCTACGTACCGGCAGGCAGCGTAAACGAATCCGGCCGAGGTTTCGGATAGCGTTCTACGCACCTCTTCCAGAACTAGCGGGTCATGAAAGGCGTCTCCCGCGTGCAGATGGCATATCCACTCGCCCGAAGCCAGCCGCAGCCCCTTGTTCATCGCATCGGCGATCCCGCGGTCCGGCTCGCTTACTACCGTCAACCGCGGATTCTCCCGATGAACGTCACGCAGCAGGTCCACTGACCCATCCGTGGATCCACCGTCGACCAGGATATACTCGTCAGCCGTCGACGATTGACCCAGAACGCTCCCGATTGTGCTCCGGAGTCCTTCCAGGGCGTTGAATCCGATCGTAACCACAGAGATGGTTCGCATCTTACAGGAAAGCCTGCCGAAATGCCCGCATGACTATAGCCCCAGCAGCTTCTTTGCCCCCAGGTAAAGCAGGCCGGCCCCCGTAATGGAGCGGAAAAAGGTCTCGATATCGTTGGAGCGGCTGCCGATCTTCTCGGCGAGTACCTTGGTGGGCACGACGATTACGTCTCCCGGCCGGAAGCTCTTGATCTTCTTGAGCGGCGCGAGCCCTCCGCCGAGACGTATGACTACGATTCCGTCCTTCTTGGCGTCCGCCGTGTATCCACCGGACTGCTCGATATAGTAGTCCGATTTCGCGCCAGGCGCGAATAGAACGGCGCTGGAGCGGATGACGGCTCCCAGCACAAGGACCGTTGTTGGCCTCTCCGGAACTGTCAGTTCGTCCCCATCCATCATGACGATGTCGTCATCCTTCCCAGGGTTCTTCAGAGCCGCGTTAAGGTTTACGGCAACGTTGCCTTTCGGCTCCAGATCTTCCGGCGTCAGGACACGCGGCGGCGACACAAGACTGTGGCCGAAAACGGCCTGCGTTCCCGCCTGCGTAGCGACCGCCGGCGGAGGCCCGTCGAGCTGAGGAATCCCCGGCACGTTGATTGGAATCTGAGGACGGACGGCCGATCCGATGGCTTTAATGCGAGCGATGTCGGCAGCCGCCATCTCCCGGCTCTGCTGCAGCTTGTTCAATTCATCGTTGAGGGAGCTGATGACCCCTGCGAGCTGTTTTTGGCCGGCCGTCGCGAGCATCTCCGGATTCCGCTGAAACTCCGCGCCTTCCGGGTACGCCTCGTCTTTCAACCCGCCTGCCAGCTTGATCACATCGGACAGCCGCACATTGCTCCCTCGCACCGTCACCGGCCCCGGCCGGTTCACCGCCCCTTTAACCGTGATCAAGTAAGGTTTTTCGATGTAGTCCCCCCGCCCCTGAACGGTGATGATGTCACCATCCTCGAGCAGGATGTCCGGGGCCGGCGCCAGGCTCGCTGGTGCGTAGGCCGCGACCAGAGGTTCTGCAGTTCGTGTGGTACGCGCCCGGGACACCACGATCCTGTCCCCGGCGCTCGGCTTCAACCCCCCGGCAACCTTCAGTAGGTCGCTGAGCTTCATGCCGTCGCCGCGTGCGTACTTGCCGGGCGCTACCGCTTCTCCGGCGAGGGTCACCGTATGTTCCGGCATGAATCTCGCTTCATCCGAACGGTAGATCGCCAAGATGTCTCGATCCTCTATCAAAGCGTTATGCTTCTGATCACCCTTCAGCGCTTCTTCGACGCTCACGAACTCGAGGGCGAATGTGCCATCTGCGCGCTGCCGCTGGAGTACCGCATGCGGGAGATAGGCCTCCGGCAAAGTCCCACCGGCCTGCATCAGGAGGTCGCGCACCCGCATTCCTTCGCTGCGATAGTACAATCCCGGTTTCTTGATCGCGCCTTTAACGGTCACCTCTCGGCGTCCCGTCCAGGCAATCTCCTCACGCGTGTAAATAACCAACCGGTCCCAGCGTGACAATGTGACATTTGACGCCGAATCGCGGGCCAACGCTTTTTCGAGGTCCACTTGAATCAACTTCAGCGTATTGTCCGGGTTCCACCGGTATAGGTGTGCTTCCCGCGGATATGCCTCACTCGTAAGTCGCCGGGCGCGCTCAACCAGGTCGGCCACAGTCATTCCCGAGCCGATAGCATACTCACCCGGTTGATCCACCGCCCCTTCGACCGTCACCTTGTTCACCAACTCAGCACGTACCGAGAAGACGTCTACGGAATCGCCGTCGAACAGCTCCTGCGAGGACGATTGAGCCGTTCGCAAATCCACGTCCTTTAACATTCTGGCTGCGCCCGGTTGGAGCGTCGATACCTGCACGCGCTGGTCCACGCCAGATGCCTTTATCCCGCCTGCGAATACCACGGCGTCTTTCAGAGATTCGCCCGGCTTCAGCTCATAGACGGCTGGACGCCGCACCTCCCCACGCACCGCAACCCTCTGCATCCGCGGCGGAATGTAGATCACGTCTCCCGATTGGAGCGGCACGTCAGTCGTTCTATCGCCGGTGATCAAGAATCGGTATAAATCGAGGGAACCGACCACCTGCCCTCGCCTTACGACCTGGATTCCGCGCAAGGTCCCCTCTTCCGTTGGCCCACCCGTTCCTATCAAGAGTCCCATCGCCGTGGCCACCGCGGGAACGCTGTAGGGACCGGGTGAGAAGGATTCGCCGCTGATGGTGACCGGAATCGTCCGCAGTTCGCTCATCGTCAGTGAGACTTCAGCATTCCGGTAGAGTCGCTTCATCCGCTCCGCCAGCGCCCGCTCGGCCTGGGATGCGGTCTGGCCACGCACCACGACGCGTCCCACCTCCGGCACATTCACCGCCCCGAAGGAATCGACTGTCAGATTGGCTTCCCGCGCGACGAGCGTGGGACTCCAGTAACGGAGTACGAGTGTGTCGCCTGGAGAAAGCTGGTAGTCGGAGGGCACGGACGCTGCGATGTTCTGATACATCAGAGTCAGCGGGTCTGCGATCTGGGAAAACGCGTTTGCCGGCGGAATCGGTCCCGACTGCGGAGGTGTCTGAGGAATCGGCTGTTGATTGGCGGTCAGCACGGGCGACGGCCGGTTTGGCCGGGCAGGCGTACGCTTCTTCCTGGACTCACCGGTGGTGGTCTCGGTCGGTTCCTCGCCATTCGTCTCTTCCTCAGAATCGGAGTCTTTCGTGTCAACAAGTTCCACCGGCTCAAGGAACGACCGATATCGTGATCGCTCGGATTCCGTCAGTTTGCCGTCCCGTTTGCGCTCAAGAAGATCCAGTTTTTCTCCGGACGTGAGCTTCGCGACCGCCTCCTTCTCTTCAATCGTGGGCTCAATCCGTTTTGACTTTGACTTTTCGACCACATCCGCTGGCGCAGGCGCGGGAATGGTTCCGCCGCCGAGCGAGCGCTGCATAAAGCTGCGCCGCGCCAGGATCGCCTGTCGCGAAGGATCGAAGAACGTGTAACCGAAGAGCGGCAGATCGGTTGCCGACTTCCCCAGCTCCCGTTGAGAGCGCGGATTCACTTCGCGGCGATAGTCCGTGAGCTCCTGGACACGCACTCGCGTCGCCTTCTCCGAGTCCGTTCGCACAAGCGGATTCGCGGGTGGCGGGGATACCTTGTCCTGGGCCAAGACGGCTGCCGAAGCTATCAAAACGAGCAAGAGCGGAAGGACACAACGCGAGGGGGTTCTCAGCCAGCGAGTCATTCGGATACTCCTGAGGCGCGCCCTGGAGGAGGGCGCGGAGTGATCGATCGAGCTAATGAAAATGACCACAAACTGTTAGCTTACAAGTCAATCGAGGAAACAGACGGAAGCAGTTGAGGGGAGAACGAGCTTCCGATAATCTTAGGCTACAACCGCGCCCATTCTAGCGGATTGCGCCCCAACCTGTCAACGCGAGGTCTGGTGCACGCATGCATCCTTGAGCCCAAAGTATAAGCCGATTCCGCCGCACAGAATGACGGGAGGCGGGGAACAGTCGGGGGAGCTATTGGAGTCTTTACTGCTGAGCCGAGGTCGAGGGTTAGGACAAAACCATGGCCCCAAACCCTCGGCCCGGCAAGTGGGACGGGCTCGAACCCCGGTCCCTTCACTGTAGTACGGAAACTGAGCATTTTTGTCACCGGTCACATTTACCGGGATAGCGCCCACACAAGAGAACACGATGATAGACGCTCAACGTCGCTTTTCGAACTGCCTGGAAGCCGTCGGAAGCTCACTCGTCCGAGAAGCAGCGCGACTCCGTTCCCAGCGCCACATCCACGATATGCCGGAAGCGTTGAAAGTCGTAATGCTGCAACTACGGGTCCTATGCCAGGCGGGAGCGGCCATCGACGACAACAACTTCGCACGTGCCGAACGGCTGTTGCGCGCCCTCGAAGCCAGCCGATGCCCTAAGGCAGATTCCATCTCCCCCGCCATCCTCGAAGCCATAGAAGAGCGACCGGTCTGATCGCCCGAAGAGATTCCGCTCAAACTCCCCGCCTTTGTCGGCCTTGCTTCCACCTGGTCATTAGTGCACGTTGGAGTCGGCGACACCTCGACTACCAATAACCGCACTACTCGCATCGCTATGGGAGTCGATGGAAAGGTTTACGTCATCTACAAGCAGTGGGCTACCGGCGAGCGTATTCATTCCGCCGGGGCTAAGCCAGGCGCGCTTCATATATAGCGCCCCGTCGCAGGTGCCGCCGGAGGAAAGGCTACCATTACGGCGACTTATCCCGCCGGTAAGAGCCAATCCGCATCAGTTACCATCTTGCCCTGATAGACCGGGCAAGCGTAGTGCGGCCAGGGTAATCCCTGGCCCCCTTTCTTTTGAGTCCGGTCAGGTGCTAAGATTCGCGTGATATCCTCACAAGGAGACCCCCGGTTTTGGCGAGCGAGCGCCTTCAAGCAGGGACGCTGCTGGGCGGCCGTTACGAAATCGAAGCGGCCGTCGGCAGCGGAGGCATGGGCGCGGTCTACCGCGCGCTCGACACGCGCCTTCACTGCGTTGTCGCCGTGAAGGAGCTGCTCGACCGCTACGATACCGAGGAAGAACGCGCGGAATCGATCCGCCATTTCGAGCGAGAAGCCCGTCTCCTCGCGCAGCTCTCCCACCCCAATCTGCCCCGTGTAACAGACTACTTCGTTGAGGACTCGCGCTGCTACCTGGTAATGGAGTACATCGAAGGCGAGACCCTTGAATCACGCCTCAAACTGGAGGAAGGCAGGGGCCTTCCCTTACTGCCGTCGCTGGATTGGGCCGTGCAGCTCGCCGACGCGCTGACCTACCTGCATTCCCAGGACCCTCCAATCGTTTTTCGCGACCTCAAACCGTCAAACATCATGATCGCGTCCGACGGCGCGGCAAAGCTCATAGATTTCGGAATCGCGCGGCGGTACCAGCAGGGCGCTACCAAAGATACGCTGATGTATGGGAGCCCGGGTTACTCCCCGCCCGAGCAGTACGGCCGCGCGCAGACAGATCCCCGAGCGGATATTTACGCGCTAGGCGCGACGCTGCATCATCTGCTTACGGGACGCGATCCGGCCCCTACCCCATTCAAGTTTCCGTCGATCCGTTCGATCAACCCCACGCTGCCACCCTCCCTCGGTTTATTTGTGCAGCGCAGCGTCGAGATGGACGAATCCAGGCGCATCCAGACCGCGCATGAGGCGCGAGACACGCTGGCTCGGATTCGCGATGAGATGCGCGCACGGGCAGAACGCTTTGCCGGCCAGAGAGGCCAGGCAGAGGAGCGCGCTAGGCGGCCCGGGCCACTCGGACTTGCCGCTGCCGCAGTCATCGTTATATCCCTGGTTGTTCTCGGCTCCGTTTGGATTCGGCAGCAGCGCAAGGAGCCTGCGGTGGTCTCTCCCGCAAAGCCGGCTCCCCAGTCTGCGAATCCGCTTCCGGAATTGCCGACTACTCAGCAGGGAAAGATTAGAATTGACAGCGACCCGACCGGCGCGACCGTATTCCTCGACGACGTCGAAGTCGGGAAGACTCCGTTCGAGCTCGATAACGTTACAGCCGGGAGCCACTCCTTGAAGGTCGTACCGGCCGAAGGGAGCGGTTACTCGGAATGGACACGGAGTGTGGAGGTCAAACCTGGGGAAACACTCGCCCTGGATGCGCAGCTTGCAGAACGGAAAGTGGAACCGCCTACCTCCAGCGCCGTTGTACAGCTGGTGAACGTACAGGTGACGCCGGTTACAGCGCCGAATCCGCAAAACGCACAGCCTGGCCTCTATTTCGACCTTTCCTTCAGGATCACCGGCGCTTCCGGCCGTTCCGGCTCGGCGGCCGCATTCTTTTACATGGCCGACGGCAAGACGCCTCTCCAATCGGGTGCGAATGCCGGCCCCTTCCGCAATCCGGAGGGCCAACTGAACGTGGCACACTCCCTTCAAGTCGAAGCGGACCCGGCCGAGTTCAAGAACGTGTTGCTGTTCATACCGGAATCGGTGTTCCCCACCCCTTACCAGCAGGTGACCTGGCGATTCGTACTGCATCTTGACGGCCAACAGGTCTATCAATCGGACCCGGCGCCCATCATACCAGCCCGATAGTCCCGAGAAATACGGGACCATCCGGCTGATTCAACAGGCCTTTCGGCACAGGCGTCACCTTGCGCGGACGCCTATAATTCGAACATCAACCGCGCCGCGGAGATCAATGCCCGACGCGAAGAATGCTCGGAGGCTAAGTGGACATGGCGGACCAAACAATCTATCAGGTCTTACGCGAGACGTGCCGGAATTTCGGCAGTCGAAACGCGCTGGGATACCGGAAGGACAAGGAGTACCGCTACATAACTTATGCGGATCTCTGGGAGCGGGTCCGCCGGTTACGAGCGGCTCTGCATTCGATGGGGCTGCGCAAGGGAGACCGGCTGGCGATCCTGTCTGAGAATCGACCTGAATGGGCCATCGCAGATCTGGCGGCGCAGTCCATGGGTGTGATTTCCGTGCCGATTTACGCGACCCTGCCTACGTCTCAGGTCCGATACATCGTAAGCGATTCCGCCGCTCGCATTCTCGTCGTATCAGACAAGAAACAGCTCGCGAAAGCCCAGGAGTTCAGGGACGGAATCCGGACGCTAGAGCACATCGTTTCGATGGACATTCCGGAATCGGAATCGGTGCTGCGGTTTGAAGACCTTGCCGGCAAAGAGCTAGATTCCGAAGTCGACCGCCAGCTTGAAGTGATTGCGGCGGGGACATCCCCAGATGACACCGCCACGTACATCTATACTTCTGGAACGACCGGCGACCCTAAGGGCGCGATGCTCTCGCATCGGAATCTACTGCATACGGCCTTCGCCGCCCGGCAAATCGTCAAGCTGAACGAGGAGGACGTTTTCCTTTCTTTCGCGCCGCTCAGCCACATCATCGAGCGGACCGGGGGGCACTACCTGCCCCTGTCCACCGGCGCGTTGATCGTCTATTCGGAGGGCCTCTTTACGATCGCCGGGGAATTTCCCGCGGTCAAACCGACGCTGTTCCTATGCGTCCCGCGGCTGTACGAGAGCATGCAGGAGAAGATCCTGGAAGCCGCCGCCAAGCAGCCGGAGAACAAACGGAAGATGTTCGAATGGGCGATGAGCGTTGGAGGCGATGTCGTTAAGCGCCGAGCGGAGAACCGCGGAATCGGCCCCGTCCTGGCGCTCAAGCGATTAATCGCCGATCGGTTGGTCCACCGCAAAATCCGCGACAAGGTCCTGGGTGACCGAATCCGATTCCTGGTGGCCGGCGGCGCTCCCCTTAACCCCGAAACCACCACCTTCTTCCAGTCAATGGGAGTAGAGATGCTTGAGGGTTACGGTTTAACGGAGCTGCCCGTGATCGCACTGAACAGGCCGGGACGCGCGCGGAGGGGTACTGTCGGCGAGCTCCTGCCAGGTCTCGAGGTGAAGATCGCGCCGGATGGCGAGATTCTCAGCCGTGGCCCGAGTCTGATGAAAGGCTATTTCGGCAACCCGGAGGCTACGGCTGCTGCGATTGACGATGATGGCTGGTTCCACACGGGCGACGTGGGAGAGCTGAGCGGCGGTTACCTGCGGATTACCGATCGGAAGAAGGACATCATCGTCCTCGCGAACGGCAAGAACGTAGCGCCCCAACCCATCGAAGCCAAGCTAAAGCAGAGCCCATTCATATCGGAGGCGGTGCTGCTGGGCGATAACGCCAGCGGAATCGTGGCCATCGTCGTCCCCGCCTTTGACCGTCTAAAAACCTGGGCCCAGCAGCAGGAGCTGGACTCCACCGACATCACCGGCCTCGTCGCCCGGGCAGAAACGCGCAAGCTCATCAAGGAAGAGATCGACCGCAACTCAACCGACCTTGCCGACTTCGAGAAGATCAAGCGATTTACGCTGGCCTACCGTCCCTTCAGCATCGAATCTGGCGAGCTCACCCCCACCCTCAAGGTGAAACGCAAAGTTATCGCCGAAAAATACGCAGACCAAATCGCCCAGCTCATCAGGTAGCCGGTTCAACCCTTCGCTTCCACGTGCCGACGGAAGTTATCCATAATGGCCTGCCAGCCCGAGCGCTGTACCTCCGGCGGGTTCTCAGTCTCCGCGTCGAACGTTTCCCGCATCAGGACGCCGCCGTCGCGCTTTTCAAACTCGACACTCACCTCCCGGCCGTCGCTCATCCGGTATTCGATGGTCTGCTGCGGCACGAGGCGAGTGTACGTCCCTTCGAAGTCGAAGCCGACGCTGCCGTCCTTGGCCTCCATCCGCGACAGGAACTGCCCGCCCTCGCGCAGATCGACCTCGCTTCGGGTCGTGTGCCAGTCCTCCTGGGCCGTATTCCACTGCTTGATGTCCGCCGGGTTGTTCCAGGTATCCCAGACCTTGCTCGGCGCCGCGTTCACCATTGTCTCAACCGTGATCTTCATCGATATCTCCTCTCGGTGTTTACCTATGGTCGAATGAGGACACGCCAGATCGACAGTCGATGGCTCATCGGCGGCATGGTGGCTCTGGTGTCAAATTTAGCCCATGTGAGATGAAACGTCCCGCACGCCGTCATCCTGTAAGGACCTGCTTTTAGCTTTTGAGCTGCAGACGACAACGAAAAGCAGATCCTAGCGGGAATCCGCGGCCTGCTGGAGTAGCTTGGCAAAGGCCCGCTCATTGATTTCGGAAGGATCGCGGACTTTCGTATGCCGCACGTACTTCCCCTTTCCTTCCAGCAGCCCATCCAGATCATTCAAAAAAGACCCGTTGAAGAAGCCGAACTGCACGTACCCCTCCGCGGAATATACGTACGCCACCGGTCCGTTACTCCCGACCCAGCACCCAATCCCCCACTTGACCGCCTCGTTCAGCCCCGGCTCCACGCGCTTCACAAACCCCCTTAGCGCCCGAATGACTGCCTGATTCCCAGGCTCCTAGTCCTCCATGTAATCATCAAAGCTCGCATAGGCTTTCATCTTCATTGGGCGTATCTCACTCGCGGGCGAACTCGACGATCGTGTCGAAGGCCGGCCGGTATCCGTCCGACGTGTCCACTCGCAGCGTCGGAAAATCAAGCCGCGGGGGGTCGTAGGTCGAGGCGCTCCCGGCCGGTCGGTCGCGCACCGCCTCCTCGATATGGAACCGCGCCCAGGCCGGATCATCGTGGTCGCGCGTTACTCCGGGTCAGAGAGTACCGCCGGAATCGCTAAATAGTGACCTCAATCTATCCCATACAGGTCGGGCCGTCAAACGCCAAACGCCGCCTTGCTCAACGCCGAGTAGCGCTCTATCGCACGCGTCGGACCGCGTCTGGCACTACAAAATGAGTACTGCCTGAAATGTTTTTGCGTGGACACTTGACACCTTCCACGCCTTTCGCTATAATGTAGACACCCATACGCCGGATTCTGCATCTTGCTAATCAATTAATCCGGAAAATGATGGTTCAAGACAAGGAGGAACCGACCGCGGAACCGTCCGCAACGTGCCGGTCCGGCGCCGGCCCAAGGGCATGGCCCACTGATCACTGATTACTGATCACTGATTACTGGCTCTAACGCCCACGCGAGGCTCTGCGTAACCATTCGCAGCACAAAACGGTACTACAAGGGGTTGTGAAAGTATTCCCTAGCTTTGAATAGCGACAGGAGCATTCGGAACGCGCGTCGAACTTACGGGCATATTCGTCGTTCCGGAGACACGCCTTTGGGATTCCGCTTTCATCCGCCTCCCGC
>JBKJZI010000032.1:0-25213 GCA_046715155.1 Chthonomonadales bacterium
TGTGGGTGTGTGGGTGTGTGGGTGAACCGACCAATCTACGAGATCACCCACACCCACACACACCCACACACCCACACATCGCCCTCACGGCAGCGCCGGTTCAATCGGGCTCTGCGGGTGGTGGTTGAAGGCCTCCGCGGCCTTGCATCCACGTTCCATCCCCCGCATGCGGTGCATCGCCTCATGAATGGGCCACCACTCGTTGATCGTCAGGGCGTTGGCGAAGCACGCGTCGCGCTTGCGCTCCTCAACGCGAGCGGAAACTTCTTTCCGCTGGTCAACCAGGCATTGTAAGTGAGCAGGGAAGCGGCCCGATGATCCATGTGGAAATCGATTGGCCAGTGGGTGATGACGATATCGGGCTTGTAATCCAGCAGGACTTCCGTAAACTCCTTATATCGCTCTCCGGTCAGCTCCGACCCGGACCGATAGACTTTGGGACGGCCGCTCATTCCGCTATCCGAACCGCTATAATTCAAGCAAACCAATCGAGCGCCCAGGATCGAGGCCGACTTAATCGCTTCAACGTGCCGTTTTGTCTGGCGGTCTTGTGGAATTATGTCCGGATTGGGAGGGTGCCCGCCGGTAAGAGAGAGGGCCACCACTTCGTGCCCGAGGTCCGCATAAAGAGCCATCGTCCCGCCGCAACAGCTCTGCGGGTCGTCGATATGGCCTCCAACCACAACCACCTTCAGCTTCCGCTGAACTGCGGTTGATTTCTCTTCGGCGTCGACCCTCTCAACAGGAAGCAGTGCTGCCGCCGCTCCCGCGCGCAGCATCGACCTGCGACTTAGCTTCTCCATCTTTGGGAATCCTCAGGGGCGCTCAGCTGCTCGGCACCCCGGCTTTCCGATGGACCTGCCGGACGCGCGCCATCTCCTCTTCGACCTCAAGCAGACCGTTTGAGCGGACCATCTCGCCAACCGGAATCCGCGGATCATTGGACCAGAAGATTCCGCAGTCCTCGTCTTCGTAGTAGCGGAATCCGACTCGGTCGCCGTAGATCTTCTTCAGCGATTCTCCCTTTTGGAGCTTTGAGCTCCAGGGAACGATGGCGTAACTGAGGTCAAGCTCGTGTACCAGGACGCTGTCCGGCGGCTTAATTTGCGCGGCGATCTTGCCCGTGGGTTCGAAAATCGACGCGTTATGCCGCCAGGTGCTGGAGACGATGTAACAGCGCTGCTTCATCGCGCGAAACGCCGGCTGTGAGGTTTGCGGCGATTGGGTCGGCCAGGCGACCAGCTCGGCGCCCTTGCGCGCCAGTTCGCTCCAGCCGTAGTCGAAGTCCATGTCATAACAGATCTGGATCGCGAGCTTGCCGAAGTCGCAGTCGAAGACCGGCAGCTCCTTACCGGGGGTAGAACCGCCCTCCATGGATCCGCTCTTTAGGTTGACGACCAGGTGCACTTTGCGGTAGGTCCCCAAAATTTCGCCCTTGCGCCCGAACAATATCGCTGCATTCGAACATCGTTTCTTCTCTTTCGAATCCAGCAGGTAGGTGGGAACCACGATATAGCAGCCGTGCTCGCGCGCCTTCCGGGCAAAAACATCCTGCACCAGGCCGTCGAGAGGGACCGCGCACGCCAGCGCATTCTCCCCGCACTCGCCCGTGATGGCGTTCTCGGGCAGCACCGCAAGGTCTAGACGGCGCCCGTATTTCTTCTGTGCTTGCTCAACCACCTGATCCACGAAGCCCGCCAACTGCTGCAGCCGACTCGGCAAGCCGGGATGCTCCACCCAGAAACCTTGCATCATCGTGCCCACGATGACCTTACGGGGCGGCCCACCGGAGGTGCTTCTGACCTTCACTTCGCCGCCCACCACAGGCGCGGGAGCAACGCCTGCCGCCGCTAAGCTGCCAACTGCTGTCAGAAACTCACGTCTGCGCATCAGTCAATCTCCCAAACATGCAGTAAAGTGCGAAGCGAAGCCAATTCGTCACTGAATCGGCTCGTTCAAAAGTGCAGATTCCATCCGTCTGAACGATCGTCAAAATCCAGGATCACTATACCTAAGTATGTATAGCTTTGTCAACGTTTGCAGCGTAAATTGTCTGGTATTTTAGACAGACGGAATCATGGCAAAAACGGGGGTCGGCATCGAGTAGAGGGGGTATAGGCTAATTTGGAGTGGATTCGGCGGGAGGGCCACGCGTTTCGAGTTCCTCGCGGAGTACCTATCCTTCCTGCGGGTCAGGCTTCTGCGTGTCGCGTAAGGTCGATTCCGTTGGCCGAACTGAGGACTCACGATGCTTCTGAATGTACTCGAGGAGGGCCGCGCCGGCGGCTATCGCGGCGGTGGCCACCGCGATTCCGAGCCCTGCCTTCGCTCGCAGATTCCGCCCGCCTGTCGAACGTTGTCCCCGATTCCAGGTCAGCTCGATATCCAGTTGCTCGTCATCGCCGTCGCGCGCGTATTCGACCTCGACCTCGGCCTGTCCGGGCACGTTGATGGTCTGAAGCCCCACGTGTACTTCGCACGCCTCGCCGGTCTCCATTGCATCCGCCACGGATCGCAGAAGTGCGATCATCTCGCCACGGGATACGCGCTCGGCGGCTTCTTCGCTCATTGACATTCTCCTGATCGGATTCAGACGGCGGTTCGTCGCACTAAAGCAGCGTTCCTGCGGACCACCCATTTGGCTACGGGGGAGCGGTCTAAAAATAGTCCCGCGAAATCATCCCAGTTTTCTATGCGCCAACTGCACGGCCGTTCGGCTGAATGCATCTCAAATTGGGCAAATTTGTCTTACCGCCGCCCCGAAACGCCCAGACTGCCGGACTGTACCACTTCCGGAGGCCGCTCTCCTCAGGTTGCGGAGTCGATTTCCACCCACAATTTGAGGTTGTTCTGACCCGATGCGCGCTGGCTTTCTAGATGCAGGCAGGCTCGTGCAAGGCCGTATCGGGTTCCGTATTCTGTTCCACTAGCACTACGGGTCGGCTCGGTCCCACGCAGGTCACTTTCAAATCCAAGAGGAGAATCAATGAGGAAATTGTTGTCGTCCACGCCCGGCCGTTTCGCGCTAGTCGCCCTGTTGGTCACGGCGCCTGCACTGGCTGCAACCATGTTTGCGCCTCTCACGGGAGCCATCTTTACAACTACTGCGAATGGATCCCGGGTGAACGCAAACATCTATGCCAGCAAGAGCGACGTTTACCTGGATGGAGGCCCGGGACAGAATGCGCCTGCCACAGCCGCCGGTCTTCCGGACGGGCACTATTACTTTCAGGTCACGGACCCGAGCGGCCAAGTACTCCTAAGCACGGATGCGGTTCGCTTCCGCCAGTTCGAGGTAAGTGGGGGTCTGATCTTGAGCGTTTCCGGAGACGGAAACCACCTGACCGGAGTAGATCAAGATCACGGCGCCGCCACCATCCAGCTTCTGCCCTATGCCGATACCCCGAACAATGGCGGTGTGTATAAGGTTTGGGTCACTCGAATCGAGGACTTTTCGGGCGATCCAACCATTGTAGACAACGGCTATGCTCCGGGATACTTCCACGGGTTCATCCCCGCTTTCTCAAAGGTCGACGTCTTTAAGGTGCGGCGCGGTAACCTCCGCTTGCCGTGTTTGAAGGTTATCGTTTTCAAGGACGTAGATGAGGACGGCGTTATGGATTCCGGCGACTATGACTGGGGCGGCGTACCGGTCACCGTCGTTGATCCATTGGGCGCTCAGCTGATCGGCCCGTTTTTCACCGGGTATAACGGCGCCGGTCTAAACATCTGCGATCTGCTATCGGGGGTCTATCGGGTTTCCGCCACTCTACTGCCGGAGAACCCTATTACCGGTGCGACGCTTGACGGAACACCTGTCCCGTACGTAAATGGTGTGTCGGTCCCGATGGAGAACAGGGACCGGGTACTCCACATCGGCTTCGCTAACTGCTGGGATATGTAGGACTTTCTCCTGGGTCCATCCGTCAGGTCACGTCTGTTAATTTCTGGTCGCGACGCTAGTCGTCGCGACCAATTTTCTTGTCGTACAGAACTGAACGGCGACGCCTCCTTATCGCCGCACTTGGACCGCCTGAGTGCGATCACTCGACTCGGGCCACGCGCGCTGTGGCTTGCACTTTGCTCATGCCGGCCCCTCGCTACACGTCAGGATCGCTGGTTGTCCAGATATCACGATGAATTCTCCACTGATCGCCCTCGCGACGCCACAGCACGATGTACTTGCCGCGATCGGCCAGAGCGCCTCTGTCGCTTCGGAAGTCATAGGTTCCCACTTCCTGGGCGTTCGAGCCATCTCCCGTAATTTCCATTGTCTCCAGTGTCACTCGATCAAGACCCAGCTTCATGGCGCCGCTCCAGTAAGACGCTATGGTTTCTCTTCCACGAATGAAGTCTTCGCCGGCCGGCAACAGCGCAGCCTCCGCGGTATAAAGCGAAGGGACGGCGGCGGCGTCCCGTCGCGCAAAAGCGTCCATGAATTTACGATTGACAGCCTCTATCGATTTGCGAAGGTTTGTCATTCGATAGCTCAAACAAACCGCTTTGGAATGGTTCGCACTTCCGAATAGCCATTCGTCACCCTCTTTGGCGCTTCCTTTTACCGATTGACTGTCCTCGCCATGCCCTGATACAATGGGGCCGCTTCCACGCGTGAAACTGGCCGTCGTTCTAATCCCGCAGGAGATTCTCACCCATGGCTTCGGCTGTTGCCGCGCCGCCGCTGGCGCTGGAGATGCGTAATATCACGAAAACCTATCCTGGTGTGAAAGCGCTGGAGGACGTCAGTTTCGAGCTGCGGCCGGGCGAGGTCCATGCGATGGTGGGGGAGAACGGGGCGGGGAAGTCCACGCTGATGAAGATTCTCGCCGGCGCGCAGCCGATGGACTCCGGCGAGATACTGCTGCAGGGCAAACCGGCCCAGATAGATTCGCCGCAGCGGGCGATGGACCTAGGAATCGCCATCATCTACCAGGAGTTCAACCTCGTGCCGTACCTAAACGCAGCCGAGAATATCTTCCTTGGACGCGAGCCGAGGGCGCGGATTCCGGGGTTCGTGGACTTCGGCACCATGTATCGAGAATCGCAGGCTATCATCGATAGACTGGGCGTGCGGCTAAGCGTACGGGCGCCCGTCAACCGCCTATCGGTGGCGCAACAGCAGATGGTCGAGATCGCGAAGGCGACATCCCAGAACGCGAAGATCATCGTCATGGACGAGCCGTCTGCGACGCTGACCGAGCATGAGCTTCAAAGCCTTTTCGGCCTCATCCGGCAGCTTCGGTCTGAGGGTCATTCCATCGTCTACATCTCTCACCGGCTGGAAGAGATATTCGAGATTTGCGACCGCGTTACGATCCTCCGCGATGGGCGCTGGATAGCCACCCGGCCGATTGGGGAACTGAACCGGGAAGAGATCATCCGCCTGATGGTGGGCCGCGAGCTCAAGCAGATGATTCCGAAAGAGCCGGCGCCGGTCGGCGAGCCAGGACTCCAGGTACGAAATCTGACGCGCAAGGGCGAGCTGCACGACATTAGCTTCGAAGTGCGAAAAGGGGAAGTTGTTGGAATCGCGGGATTGGTCGGCGCCGGGCGGACCGAGTTGGCGCGCGCCATCTTCGGCGCCGACCCTTACGATTCCGGCTCTGTCGAGCTCTTCGGCAAAGCGGTACGCATCAGATCCCCGCAGGACGCCATCCGGCTCGGAATTGGCCTGGTAACCGAGGATCGGAAACAGCAGGGATTAATTCTGGGAATGGCCGTGCGGGAGAACATTACGCTGGCCAACCTGGGGGCGGTCACGGCCTTTAACTTCATCCGATCTGGCAGAGAGCGCGAAGTCGCCAAGAAGTACGTGAGCGACTTAACGGTCAAAACCCCCACTATCGAGCAGACAGTACAGAATCTGTCCGGCGGCAATCAGCAAAAGGTCGTCCTAGCCAAGTGGCTCTTCACCGATTCCAAGGTGCTGATCTTTGACGAACCGACGCGCGGAATCGATGTCGGGGCCAAGACGGAGATCTACCAACTCATGAACGCACTCGCCGCCCGCGGCGCCGCCATCATCATGATCTCCTCCGAGCTGCCGGAAATCCTTGGCATGAGCGACCGAATCCTGGTCATGCACGAAGGCCGCATCGCCGGAGAACTGTCCCGCGCCGAAGCCACGCAGGAGAAGATCATGCATCTCGCTACAGGTGGGGAGTAATCAGTTACCAGTAATCAGTAATCAGTAATTGCTGCCGTCACTGATAACTGATCACTGATTACTCTCATCCTAGCGGAACAGCCGTCGGAATCGTTGAGCTCACCGCGGCATAGTGGTTGGGGAGTGCCACGCCCTCCTCGAGCGGCATTTTGAAGAAGGCGCGGGCCGTGTTGGCGTCGATGAGGCAGACTGAGACGAGCTCCCAGCCCTTTTCTCCCTCGGAGTTCAGCTTGGACTCACAGATGGAGAGATCGCGGATAACCAGCGAGTGATAATGCCATTGCTGCATTGCCGTCTCCTTTGTTCGACAGGCATACATCCGCATAAAAGAAAGATAACGACTTGACTATTCTATCATCTTTCGAATTGCCGCTTGTAGTTCTCAAAGCTGGATCGCAGCCACGTGTATCCCACGCGGGCCGCATCTGCCAGGCACTGCTCGTCACGCCGAATGCGCGGGCCATGGCGCGTGAATTGAGTTCGGGCCACGCTGCTGCCAGTGAACCTGTCGGACCAAAGAATCCTGGAATCCGAGACGCGAATGAACGATCCAGTCACATCCACTTCGGCGCGAACTTCGTTTCCGTCGCGCGTAAGGCCGAACTGCTGGATCACAGCAGGCTTCTGCTCTAACGTCATCTCTCCGATTCGGCTGACGAATACGTAATCTACCTTCAGCGCTTGCCCAAGCTGCGTGATCCTTTGTAGGTCCGGCTTGTTGCCTGCGGCCCACAGTCCCTCACTGGGGATTCCGCGCTTCTTCCGCTCCCGCTCGATCTCGTCTTGGGTCACCTTTTCCACGAGCGGAGTCAGGCTCGGCTGGAAGAGTACGTCCCCCAAACGCCCTACAAGACCTGCGGCAATGGTAGTTTCGCCCTCTTTGCCCTCAAATACCTTCTCTGCGCTCGCCGGAGCCAGTGCGGGAAACACGGCCACTCTCGTTTTCCTGACGAAAAGGGCTTCCACACCTGTCCTTAGACTGTGAACGAGTTGGCGTGCCGACTGCCTCGCGGCTTCCGCCATGATCTCTGGGTCCGCCCAGACGTATCCCGGTTTTATCAGCCATTTCGGCGAGACCGCCTGCCCGATAGCATAGAACGGGCCGAACGTCCGACCGCCGGTTTCCAGCCGGGCGACTGCCCGCATCCAGACCTCTCTCGACGCCCCAGTGTGCGCGCCGACGCGGTCAATGGATACCCGCAAGGCGGCGTCCGGCGTGGGACTTCCCTTACCCGGATCGGAATCGGAAATGACCGTCAGTCCCGATATTGTCCCCAACCGCCCGGTGAGCGCGGATGAGAGCTGTTCCCGGGCGGATTGGCGGAGCGCGAGAAGGTCGCTGCGGTCCTGCTGCATGCGTTTCCATCGCGCGAGCGCTTTTTTGTCTGCGGCGACCGGCCTCGGACTAAGCGGTTTGTCAGGGGCGGTAGAAACCCGCGGAGTCTCCACGGCGAGAATGCGAACGAATGCCAGTGGGGCGGGGGAGGCCGCCCCCGATGAGACAGTTACCTGGCATTGAGCGGCGGGTGGGAGGAAAGCGAGCGGGCAAAACAGGTAGATCGCAACAGTACTACCAACAAGGAGGCTGACATTGCTGCCGGAAACGGACAATTGAACCGGATTTCGTATTGACATCATAGTGGTGAATCGATATACTCTTCCACATTCGCCGGCCCCTGCGCGACTCCTCCGCGCGGACGGGTTGATATCCTGACCTGCTCGCGGCGAGGCGACGGTATTCCCTTCTTTCGAAGGCTCCAGGAGCGGCGTGGATGGAGAACGAATCCCGAGACCTGCTGACGGTCGAGCAGGCGGCTGATTACCTTCAGGTTAGCCAATCGAGCATCCGGTCCTATATCCGGCAGGGCCGCCTGAAAGCGTTCCGCATAGCGGGTAAACGCAAAGTCCTCATCCCGCGCCCGGAACTCCTCGGCCTCCTGGAACCGGCGCGCAACAATCCGGCAGACTTGAATCTCGACGGGACGGGCTAGGCTTGCGGGAAAACCTGGCCGAGCTATGGCGATTCCGCTACCTCCTCTGGCAGCTAGTGCGCCGGGACCTCAAAGTCCGCTATAAGAACTCCCGGTTCGGATTCGTCTGGTCCATCATGCCGCCCCTCATGCAAGTGGCGGTCATCACGTTCGCTTTCCGCCACGCCACGACGTTTGCGAAGGACTTCGACAACTATTCCGCCTTTGTGCTCGTGGCTATCATTCCCTGGACCTACTTCTCCACGGCGATTCTCGACTCCAGCATGTCGTTATTGATGATGTTCGGGCTCATAAAAAAGGTCTACGTACCGCGCGAAGTAATTCCACTATCAGCGGCTATCAGTAACTTCATCCACTTCCTGCTGTCCTGGCTGGTGTTCGCAGTGTACTGGTGGGGGGTGCGCCGGCTATTGGGTGACCATACGCCTATCTTGTGGACCACCCTTCTCCTTCCCTACCTCATCCTTGTTCAGTTCATGTTGGTGACCGGAATTTGCCTCCTCGTTTCGTGCCTGAACGTATTCTATGAGGACGTGAAGTATATCGTTAGCGTTCTGCTTGGACTCGGACTCTTCGTTTTGCCGATCATGTACGTTGTGGAGCAGGTCCAGGTCAAGAATGCGGCCACTTCATTGCTGTACACCTATAATCCGCTCACCGTCCTTATGACCGCTTACCGAAAGATCCTGCTGGAAGCCCCGCCGCCTGCCGCATTGCCGGGACACGCCGTCTACTCGCCGTTGGACTACGGAAGCCTCGTGTACGCCGGCCTATTCTCGTTCATCGTATTGGCCGGGTCGTATTGGTATTTCAATCAGCGCAAGTGGCAGTTCGCGGAGCGCCCGTAATCTCCATGGCCGGAGCGACTACCTACGCAATCCGAATCCGAGGTCTCCGCAAGAACTTCGTCGTTTACCATCAAGGCGGATCGATCAAGCGGGCGGTGATGGGTGTCTTTCGTCGCGCGGGCCGCGAAGTCATCGAGGTACTTCACGGAATCGACCTGAAAATTCCTCACGGCGAGACGGTGGCGCTGATAGGCCGCAATGGCTCGGGCAAATCTACGCTGCTGGGACTTATCGCCAGGGTGTACCTGCCGAACTCGGGTCAAATCGAGTTGGACGGAAAGGTCGCGCCCCTGCTGGAGCTTGGCGCCGGATTCCACCCCGACTTGACCGGAGAGGAGAACGCGGAGCTCTACGGAGCGATCCTCGGAATGTCCGGTGACGAGATCAGGGAGAAGCTTCCGTCCATCGTCGCCTTCGGATTCGACCACCCGGGCCTTGCCTCCAAGATCGACACCCCGTTGCGAAATTATTCCGACGGCATGAAGATGCGCCTCGGATTCGCCGTCGCCATCCACACTGATCCGGACATCCTGCTCTTCGATGAGGTGCTGGCGGTGGGGGACGAGGCGTTTCAGCACAAGTGTTATAGCAAGATCGAGGAGCTGCAGCGCGCGGGCAAGACCATCATCTTCGTCTCCCACGACATGCACGTCGTCCAGCAGGTAGCTACCCGCGTCGTGTGGCTTCATGAGGGCTCAATACGGATGGACGGGTCGGTGGATGAGGTCGTACCAGCGTACATCATAGCTGCGCAGGAGACGGAATCTACCCCCTAGCCCCCTCAAGGGGGAATCCCCGTGAAGAGGCGCAGCGCGTTCTCGGTGGTGGCCCGTTCGATCACGGATAGGTCACTTCCAAGCTCTTCCGCAACCCTCTGGGCAATCAGAGGTATATATGACGGTTCATTCCGCTTGCCCCGATAGGGAACCGGTGCCAGATAAGGCGCATCCGTTTCGAGCAGAATCCGGTCGAGCGGCGTAGCTGCCAGAACCTCACGGACGGAATCCGCGTTCTTAAACGTAACAACGCCGCCGAATCCGAGATACATCCCGAGAGCAAGCGCGCGTCGCGCATCCTCGGAATTGCCGGCCCAGCAGTGCATTACGCCACCGGATTCCCTGCTCAGACCCTCCTCTAACACCTCCAGCGTTTCAGGGTAGGCTTCGCGACAGTGGATGATCACCGTTAGCTCCAGCTCCGCCGCTAGCGCAAGCTGCGACCGAAATGCCGCATACTGCGCCTCGCGCTCCGAGAAATCGTAGTGAAAGTCCAGCCCGATCTCCCCGATCGCCACCACCCGCTCGCTCCTCGCCAGCTCTAGAATCCGCAATTCCGCCGCCGAATCGTAGTTCTTCGCGTCATGCGGATGCACCGCCACGGCCGCATACAGAGAAGGATAGGATTCCGCCAGTTCCACCGCACGCTCGCTGGAATCCACGTCGAAGCCAACCACTACCATCTGAGCCACGCCAGAGGATTCCGCCCGGGTTATAGCTGTCACCAGGTCGTCGTCAAACTGTTGGTGATTGAGATGGCAGTGTGAGTCGACGTACATGAGTTGCCACTCGGAAGGATCAGCCTACGGGCGATACCTTACCTGATGTCATCCTCGGTGGGATACGCTTTCTAAGGGTAAATCATCTTAAACTCGATCTCGCAAGTGACGAAATCGACGATGGCAACGCAGGGTCTTGGGTCTTCCAATAGTGACCCGGCGTTTATGAGTATCAATCCGCCGATTCTGCGAACCAGCCGGTGGTGTGTATGTCCACAGACCACGAACCGGTATGCGTTGCGCCGAAGAATCGCCAGCAACGGCTCGTTGCGATCGAGTGCTAGATCGTCGTCCGCCGGATACACGCCGGCCATGTCGTTCTCGCCGAGGCCATGGCAGAGAAGTACAGCTCCGTCATGAATCTGAAACTCCCGGGTTGGTGGGAGGGCAGCGAGGAACTCGCGGTTCATGTCGCTTAGGCGAATGGGCCAATCTACTAGGTCGGCCGGGTCTGCATGTTCGATAAGTTCAGCATGGAAGGGCTCAGTCTCGAAGTACCACCGTTCGTGATTGCCACGAACGCACAGGACATCGGCGTCCCGGAGGAGCTCGCAGCATGCATTCCAGTCGCCGTCGCCCCCGAGGATGTCGCCCGTGCACAGGATCTGGTCCAATTCTTGGATTTCCGCCAGCCGCGCCAGAGCATCCGTTAACGTCACGGCCTGGCCGTGTACATCACCAATAATTCCTACGCGACATACATCCACAATGATCGCCTAGGGATTTGTGCGGGAGGCGTCACGGACGCGGATGGTTACTCGGACGGTGATGTTGTTGCCTCGGACGGATACGCCTTCCGGCAGAACTAGTGGGACTTCTACGGTCGATTCAGCCGTGAGCCCTTCCAGGGAGACGGGGCCCGTAGGGACGTTGCGCATCTGTACGATCTGTTCCGGCCGGCCGCTCACGTCAACGATGGGCGGATTCACGCTGACTTCGGCGACCGTGTAGGGCGGCGTCGGCCGGCCGCGGAATTGCACGGCCACGGGCAGGCTCCGGCTCGAAGGCGCAAGCATCAGGTCCAGCTCCACCTTTGTCGTCGCCGGCTCGATGGTGACCGTGTCGACCGTAACGCCATCGGCGTCCAGCGCCTGGATAGTCTCTTCCGAACGTACGTTTCCACCGGTGGTCTCGATGTAGACGGCGAGCTTTTGAACGCGCTGGACGTCCTCCTTGGCGCCGATGACCTTGGCGTAGGCAGGCGAGAGCTTCGGGCGGCCATATACGCGGCCGGATGGTGGAGCATCATTGAACGATGCGGTTATAGGGAACTGCTTGCTCGCCTTGAGCTTCACCTCAGCGTCAACGTATTGACGGAGCTGACGGACGCTCACCATGGGGGATTTCGCTGGGCGCTGGAGCTCGACTATATAGATCTGCCGGTCGCCCGCCCGTGCGGAGCTGAGATCCACGACCGCCTTTATCTGGTTATCGGTGATGGACTCCACATCACCCCGTGGCCCGCTGACTTCTACCGGAATCGGGTCGCCTGAAACTCGAACGAGAAGATTCTCTCGGGCCTGACCTCGCTGTCGTACCTCGGCGTTGACCACGCGAGTGAGCGTCGGATTCCGCTCGCTTCCCACGTAGAGCCAGATTAGGATCGACGATGCAAGCGCGATGAGCTTGAGTGTGAAGTTCTCGCTCAGCATGCGAACCATCGGGGATTAGCTCCTCCGCACCGAGCGGGCAGTCTTGAGAGCGTCGCCGACCCGGGTCGCGACCTGGGAGATCGGGGACCCTGGTCCATCCCCGATTTGCAGTAGCTGGTCGAGCCTCAACCGCAGCGTATCGTCTCGCAGGCCTCGGATCAGTTTCCCATCCACGGCGAGCGATACCGTCCCGGTCTCTTCGGACACCACTATGACTACGGCATCGCTGTCTTCCGACATACCCAGGGCTGCCTTGTGGCGGGTATGGACCGCCGCGTCTACCCGCGGGCTCGCGGTCAGCGGTAGCGTACAGCCGGCCGCCACGATCTTGTCCTGGCGGATCACTATCGCGCCGTCGTGCAGGGGCGTGCCCGTGTGGAAGATCGTGTTGATCAAATCCGCCGATGCATCCGCGTGGAGCGGAGTTCCAGTTGCGATGATATCTTCCAAACCGCTTTCGCGCTCGAAGACGATCAGTGCTCCCACGCGCTTCACCGCCATCGTCGAGACCGCCTTAATCACCTCATTTACCATGATGCTCATCTCTTCGGTGCGCACCAGCCCGAGGCTGCTGCGCCAGAATCCGAGGCGGCCGAATTCCTCCAGCGTGTGACGGAGCTCAGGGAGGAACAGAATGACGATGGCAACGGTGCCAAGGGGCAGGGCCTGGCGCAGTAGCCAGTTCAGCGAGATGAGGTGCAGCCGGTCGGAGACGACCAGGGCGAGGAAGAAGATGCCCAGGCCGCCAATGATCTGCCAGGCGCGGGTGCCTTTGGCCAGCAGCAGCAATCGGTAGATCAACCAGGCCACCGCCAGGATATCCACGATCACTACATAATTGAAGTTCTCGAGCGCGTGGAGAATCTGCGTGGAGGTCATGAAATGTTCTTGCACGGAATGTGGAAGTATAGGAAGTATAACACGCGAAGAGTGGGTGATGAGCGAGTGAAGGGTAAAGACCTCCTCTGTGAACCCCGTACTCTTAACGATTGACACCGCTAGTAGGGTTCGGGTAGAGTAGGGACGGTAGGGGATGAACTTACAATCCGGCGAAGACGCCGTTCCCCAATCGACCGGGCACACGCCACTACCGACCCCAGCATAGCATCGGCGCAAGCCACGCAGCTCGGTGTGCCGACACAACCGCCACGGAAGGAGAGTGCTGTTGAAGCACCTTGTACTTCGCTGTGCGCAATTGTGCGTCGCGGCTACGATCAGCGCAGTTCTTGCAGTTCCGGCAAGCGCCTCACCCGAAACGATAGTCGTCAAACGGGGCGACACCCTCGAAACTCTCGCGCGAAAGCACGGCGTTACCAGGCGTGATATCGCGCGGGCCAATGACATTTCCGTTGACACCGACCTCCGCAAGGGACGCCGCCTGACAATTCCAGATGGAACCCGGACCGTGAGCAAACGGGGCAATATGCGCCGCCCGGCCAAAGTCCTGGGTGATCGCGTCTCCCTCCGTCGAGGTCCGAACGAAGATTATAAGCGGCTGACTCTCCTGGATGACGGCGAGCGGCTTATTGCGACCCGCAAGTCTGGAGACTGGATTCAGGTAAAGCTTCCGGACGGGGATTCCGGTTGGATTCGCGGAGACTTCCTGAAGCTCGGAAAAGAACTGCCGGCCCCGAAGGTTGCCGCCATCAAGGCTAAACCCAAAGCTGCGTCGGTGGCAAACGTGAAGCCTCCATTCCGCAAGAAAGTCGCGTCCGCCGCGAGAATCTCTCACAAGCGCGCGATGCCGATGTACCCGAAGAAGGTGGGAAAGAACTCGGCCGTGCGGGCAATCACCGGCCGCGCGAACGCCCACTCCATTACCGAGACGCGCGTAGAACAGCCTTCGGAATCGGCGGATATGCAGTTCGCTGTCGATCTCGATAGGCTACCCACTGAAGTTCCCGACCGAAGCTCATCCCGCAACGAGCGGCTGTCTCGCGTTCAGCCCGGACCGGCGGATTCCAATGCACGCACCGGGGTGATACGCACGGCTTTCGCTTACCGCGGAGTACCTTACCGATTTGGCGGTACGTCCCGCCGCGGAATCGACTGCTCGGCATTCACCGGCGCCGTGTATCGCTCCCACGGTGTGAAATTGCCGCGCACCGCGCGTGAGCAGTCCACACGAGGAGAGAAGATCGCCTATGAGGACATGCGTTCGGGAGACCTCGTCTTTTTTCACACCACCCGGGCCGGAATCTCTCACGTAGGAATGTATATCGGCAGCGGAAAATTCGTACATGCCTCTAGCAAAGGCGGCGGAGTTCGTGTAGACTCGATTACAGAAGGCTACTACCGGAACCGATTCCGCGGCGCCCGCCGCGTGAAGCAGTCGCCGGAGTAGCTCTTCAAAGAAGTAACCAGTAATCAGATGAGAGTCATCAGTAACGGCGAGTCCCTTACTGTTCACTTTTCACTGATCACTGTTCACTGATCACTGTTCACTGATCACTGATCACTGTACTACCGCGGCCCCGACGCCGTGGGGAGCAAATCGGGCGGATTCCGCCCAAATGCACTTCACGTCCGGAGGAAACGCGATGGAACAAGATATCGACAACAACGTTGACCTGCACGCAGTTAAGCGCGTAGCCGAGGTCCGCGCCTCCGCCGCCAACGATCTTCTCGAATCCGGCTGGGTCCTGCATGACATCTACTTCAGCTCGGATGAGGATTACCACAGCAATTACGTCATGCTTGCGCTGGATGACCCTACGTGCCCGAGCTGCGGCGCCAGGGCCAAACTAGAGATCCTGGATGGCGGCCACCGCGTAAGACACGTCTGCACGGATGAGTGCTCCTACACCCCAATCGACCTGACACCCGTCCCGGACGAGCCTGCCGACCGTACTGCATGAGTTTTTGTGTGGGTGTGTGGGTGATCATCCACACACCCACACACCCATACAGTTTGTTGACAGTCGCCCTTCCTCTTGCTAGAATGCCTCATCTTCTGTTGTGAGGTTGCGCGCGGATGCGCATAGCTTTGCGCCGAACCCCCTACCTGGCCCTCGTACTTTTCCCGCTGATTCTTCTGCTGCCTGCCGGCTGCGCGGACGAGCGCCTCCCTCCAGGAAAGACCGTTAAGCTGGTCGCGTGGGGGTTCACGTTCGGCGAGGAGACGAAAGGGCTTGAGGCGCAGGTCAAGGCGTTTGAGAAGCAGCATCCAAACGTTACCGTAAGCATCCTCTCCATGGGCGCGGGGACCATGAACCCGCAGAAGCTCATGACCTCCATCGTCGGCAACGTTCCTCCCGATATCATCAAGCAGGACCGTTTCACTATCGGTGACTGGGCGTCGCGAGAAGCGTTTCTCCCGCTGGACGATTACATTCGGCGGGACCGGAATGCGGAATTCGGAATCCGAAAGGAAGACTACTATAAGCCCTGCTGGGAAGAGGCGACGTATCAGGGCAAGGTGTTCGCCATTCCGGCCGATACGGATGACCGTGCGCTCTACTATAACCGTGAGCTATTCCGCGAAGCAGGGCTAGACCCCGATAAGCCTCCGCGCACCTGGGAAGAGCTTAAGGAGTATGCCAAGAAGCTGACGCGCTACGCCGCGGATGGCTCCTACGAGCGAATCGGATTCATTCCCAACTACGGCAACTCCTGGCTCTACATGTTCAGTTGGCAGAACGGCGGGGAGTTCCTGTCGCCTGACGGCCGCACCTGCACCATGAATAACCCGCACAGCGTGAAAGCGCTGGAATTCATGGTCGAGATGTACGATATGCTGGGCGGAGTCACGCGGATTGACGCCTTCGCCAGCGGATTCGAGACCAACGACCTCGACCCGTTCCTGACCGGCAAAGTAGGAATGAAGGTAGATGGCGATTGGACGCTCAATAACATCGCCCGCTTCGGCCCCGACCTCGACTTCGGCGTAGCCCCCGCGCCGGTGCCGCAAGAACGATTGGATGCGACGACCATAGTACCGAATGGAACCACGGGGGACACGGGGAACACGAGGACGACCGGCGGAAATCCAAAATCCAAAATCCAAAATCCAAAATCGCGTTTTTTCGGTGAGCCGCCCTTCATCACCTGGTCCGGTGGATTCAGCTATGCGATTCCCTTGGGGTCGAAGAACAAGGAGCTGGCCTGGGAGTTCACCAAGTGGATGTGCAGCCCGGAATCGGCACTGATCTATTCCGAGGCGCAGAAGGCCTACAATCGCAGCAAGGGGCGGCCTTTCGTTCCCCGATTCGCAGCGAACATCAAAGTCAATGAGGCGGTTTTCTCCCGCTACCCGGCACCAGATGAGAAGTTCAGGAAGGCGCAGAAGGTCTTCATTGATCTGCTGCCGCAAGCGAAGTTCCGGCCGGTCACCTTCGTGGGCCAGCGCATGTGGGACGAGCACGCGCGCGCGTTCGAACAAGCAACCCACCATAAGGACACCGGCACTTCAGCGAAGGAGGCGATGGACGAGGGGACCCGCGCCGTACAGGTCGAGCTTGATAAGACATTCCGGAGAGGCGACTATCCTCTGCTGGACGCGCGGATCATAATGGCATTAGCGGCGGTCGTCGGGCTGGCGCTCTTAGCCGGGATCGCCTACGGAATCTGGCGGATTCGGCGGCTGGGCGAGATCACGAGGCGCGAGGCATGGGCGGGTTATCTATTCGCAAGTCCCTGGATTATTGGCTTCGTCGGTCTGACCGCCGGACCGATCCTGGTCTCCATCTTCCTCGGATTCTGCGACTACGACGTGCTCCACCCGCCTCGCTACGTTGGCCTCCGTAATTACGTCGAGCTCTTTGGAGTGGACCGCTATTACCTCACCAAGACGCTCGGCAATGCGCTTTACCTGGCAGTCTACGGAATCCCCCTCGGAATCTTCACTGGACTGTCCATCGCGCTGCTCCTGAACGCAAAGGTCGGCGGGATGAGCGGGTATCGGACCATCTTCTACTTGCCCGCCATAGTGCCGGTCGTCGCGAGCACCGTGCTCTGGGCGTGGGTCCTGAACGGGGACGCGAACCGCGGACTGGTCAATGCGCTCTGGAAGGCAACCATCTCGCCGATGACCGGCTGGGACCCTCCCGGCTGGTATGGGGCCGCGGATTGGGCGCGTCCGGGACTGATCCTTCAAGGGCTCTGGGGCGCCGGCGGCGGGATGATCCTCTGGCTCGCCGGACTGCAGGGGATTCCGCAGCACCTGTATGAGGCGGCGGAGATCGACGGCGCGGGTATCTGGAGCAAGTTCCGCAACGTGACCATACCGATGCTCACTCCCTACATCTTCTTCAACCTGGTGATGGGGACCATTCAGACCCTGCAGGAGTTCGACCGCGTTTATATCCTTGGCAGGCAGGCGGCGGGCGGAAGCACCGTTGGGCCGGTGGATAGCCTCCTGGTCCCCGTGATGTTCCTGTTTAATAACGGATTCCGGTACTTCAAGATGGGCTACGCGTCCGCGTTCGCCTGGATTCTGTTCCTCGTCATCCTCGCGCTGGCGCTGCTGCAGCTCAAGCTCTCTCCTCGTTGGGTGCACTACGAGGCGGACCGCAAATGAGCGAAGCCGCCTGGGTCTGGTCGATCATCTTCCTCTATCTCGCCTTCGGATTCGCCGCCGTCACCGCCGGAATGTGCATTCGGTTGCGAGCGTGGTGGGCAGCAGCGGTGTGCATTGCGGCGACAGTCTGCGCACTTGGATACATGGTCTTAAGTGGACTCCGCGCAATCCTTCCCTCCTCTATAACGCTGATTGCGCTCCTGGTCGCTATCTACTTGCTTGTCCTTCGGTGGAGGATGGGGTGGAAGGAGCTGAAAGTCCGGCGGGAGCTGACGCGGCAGGCAATTCTACATCTTGTACTCGTAACCGGTTCCCTGGGCTTCATGTTCCCGTTCGGCTGGATGGTTGTAACCTCCCTGAAAGAAGACGAGGACATGAGCAAGTTCCCGCCGGTCTGGATTCCGCGACAGCAGGTTAAGACGGTGGTGGACGGCGAGCCGCGTGGCCTCGCGATGGCTACGTATCAGGGCCGGCGCGTTAAGGTTGCGGTTCTAAAGGAGTTTGAATCCGGAATCCGTCAGCTGCGGGTTCTGGAACCGGCGGATGTGGCGGGCGCGGAGTTCGAGCTCCACCGAAAGCAGATTGAGAAGATCAAAGCGTTCGCCCCGGTCTGGAAGAACTACCCGGACGCCCTCAAGTTTCTCCCGCCGGAGACGAAGAGTGGCGCCGTCTTCCTCACCAACACCCTCTGGCTGTCCGGAATCACAGTGCTGGGGACGATTCTGTCAGGCTCGCTGGTGGCCTTCAGCTTTGCGCGCCTTCGGTGGCCGGGTCGCGACATACTGTTCGTGGTGCTACTCTCGACGATGATGCTTCCCGGCGCGGTGACGCTGATGCCGAACTTCCTGCTGTACCGCGAGCTCGGTTGGATCGATTCGCTGCGCCCGCTCTGGGTGCCGGCCTGGCTGGGCAGCCAGTCGAGCGGCGTCAACAGCGTGTTCAACATCTTCCTGCTGCGCCAATTCTTCCTGACGATTCCGTACGACCTGGAGGATGCCGCTAAGATCGATGGGTGCTCCTTTTTCGGAATCTACTGGCGCATCATGCTGCCGCTCATCAAGCCCGCGCTAGCGGCAGTGACGATTCTGACCTTCATGCAGTCCTGGAACAACTTCCTCGGCCCGCTGGTCTACGTCAGTTCGCCCATCAAGATGCCGCTCTCCTACGCGCTCGCCCTCTACCAGAGCGCCCACGCCGCCGAGCCCGGCCTCCTCATGGCCGCCGCCGTAATGATGATCGTCCCCGTCATCCTCCTCTTCTTCTTCACCCAACGTTACTTCATCCAGGGAGTGACGCTAACGGGGATGAAAGGCTGACGACCGGCGAGTTGGCACTTGCGGAAACCCGTCTGACGATGTGCTACATGGTTTATCTCTCAACCGACACTTCCGACGACCTCTCGAGGTTCGATTCGGAATTGATCGCTTTTGAGCGGTATGGGGCGGGAAACGAGGAATCGTTTGCCGGGCTTCTCACCCATCCTAATCGGTGGTTTGTGCGTTGGTCGCCGAGCGCGTGCAGCTGTGAATTCCGGCATGTTCAGGGTGAACAGGGGTTTCGAGAGCCGGAGGACTGGTTTCCGGAGGACCCGGACCAAATAAACTCCACGAAGGAACTGTATACTGTGATCCTTTCAATCTTGACGAGCGGGTGTCAGGCCGACCTCGTGGATGGTTGGGTTGGAGCTTCGGCTGAAGATTTCCAGTATCTGCACGTGTCGCTCTCGGCGATAAATGTGGCGGCATTCCGGCTGTTCGTGGACTATAGGTTCACGTTCAGCGCGTAGGGCCACACATCGTCGAATCGAAGTCAAGATCGCTGCCGACGTGGATGGCGGGCCGGGACCCAATGTAGGTTGGGGATTTATACGGGGGAATGGCTGCCGACCTAGGGCTCGAACCTAGAACCTGTTGATCCAGAGTCAACCGCTCTGCCAAATTGAGCTAGTCGGCAACACGTCAATATCGTACCGGGCCGCGGGGCATATGTCAATGCTCCTATCCCGGCCATCGCGAATTGCTTCAATTTGTGAACCGAAACGTACCCATCGACTGGTCTGCGATGGCCCGGATGTGTGACTCATCTGAAACGGGCGCCGTGAACGTCACGATGGCCAGCTTTGTGCCCTTGAGACTCAGGTATGCGAGCGAAACGAGTGTGGGAACGGAGGTATTGGGCGGCTTAATCTCTGATCGGACCACGGCCACTTTCCCCGATTTGAGCGTAATGTACTGAAGTTTGGCTGTGTGCCCGTTGCCACCATTGGCGCAAGCTGCTGCACGGTCGCGTTTGCTGCCTGTTCCACCGTCAACTGGCCGGCGTATCCTGGAGGATAAGATTGCAGTTCGTGCCAAATCCCGTGCCGATTGTCGACGTTTCAAAGGCCAGCAGTTTGATCATTCCTTGCTTTGCCGCAGCGCTCACCTGACCGCGCACAGACGCGAACTTGGGGTCGCTGCCAAAGGCTTTATCGATCCCCTTGCTCAATGTTCTCCGTCGCAAGACCGATCATCTTCCAGTCCGAAGGGAACTGGAGCGACACTCCCGATGTGGAAACCTCTTTCCAACCGGCGGCGGAGGAAGCCGATTCCGTCCGCGGCGCGTCACCAATCCTATCGTGTCCTCGCTTGCACGCGCTGAGGCTCACGAGTAAGCTGACTGCGAGACACACAATGAATGTTTGCATGGGGTTGTGTTTCCATAGTCGAGAATTGTGATGCAAGCGGGTTTTACTTACACCACTGTCCCCTGTTTCGTCCTTCGCGAGCCGTTCAATATACGACGCCCGTCCATTCGCCAATCTCCTAAGTTCGCTTACAGGGTGCTTTACACGATCGCTGCTTTCTCTATTCTAGCCCAGGTATCGCGGAGGGTGACGGTGCGGTTGAAGACGGGCTTATCGGGCGCGGAATCGGGATCGGTGCAGAAGTAGCCTATCCTCTCGAATTGGTAGCGAGTGCCGGGCGCGGAATCGGCAACGCCGGGCTCGACGAATCCCCGCTTCACTTGCAGTGCGTCCGGATTCAAGTTGTCGAGGTAGGTCTGGCCGGGCTCTACGTCATCCGGGTCGGGCTTGAGGAAGAGGTGGTTATAGAGGCGGAATTCGGCGGGGATAGCCGTTAGCGCGGCGACCCAGTGGAGGGTGGCCTTCACCTTGCGGCCGTCTGGCTCATCGCCGCCGCGAGTAGCCAGGTCATAGGTGCAGCGCAGTTCTACGACCTCACCGGAATCGTCCTTCACGACCTCTTCGCAGCGTATGAAGTAGCCATAGCGCAGCCGGACCTCGCGGCCAGGTGCGAGCCGGAAGAACTTGGGCGGCGGGTCCTCGCGGAAATCGTCACGCTCGATGTATAGCTCGCGGGCGAAGGGGACTTTGCGCGTCCCGGCGTCCGCGTCCTCCGGGTTGTTGACCGCGTCGACCTCTTCGATCTGGCCTTCCGGGTAATTCGTCAACACCACCTTCAGCGGGTCGATCACGGCCATTGCGCGGGGAGACAATCGGTTCAGCTCCTCGCGCTGGCAGTCCTCCAGCAGCGCCACGTCCACCAGGCTGTCCCGCTTGGAGATTCCGATGCGGCGGCAGAACTCGCGAATCGCTTCGGGCGTGTATCCGCGCCGCCGGAAACCGGCGAGCGTCGGCATCCGCGGATCGTCGTATCCGTTCACGTGACCGCCGTTTACCAGCTCGATGAATCGTCGCTTGCTCATCACCGTATAGGGCAGGTTCAGCCGCGCAAACTCGATCTGGCGAGGGTGATAGATACCCAGCTCCTCCAGGAACCAGTCATACAGGGGCCGGTGGATTTCATACTCCTGCGAGCAGAGCGAGTGCGTCACCCCCTCGATCGAATCCTCCAGCCCATGCGCCCAATCATACGTGGGGTAGATGCGCCACTTATCCCCTTGCCGGTGGTGATCGGCGTGGAGGATACGGTACATCACCGGGTCTCGCATAAGCATGTTCGGTGAGGTCATATCGATCTTAGCCCGCACTGTCCTCGCCCCATCCGGGAACTCCCCGGCCCGCATCCGCGCAAAGAGGTCCAGATTCTCCTCCACGCTTCGAATCCGATATGGACTGTCCGTCCCTGGACTGGTGAGAGTACCCCGGGTGGCGCTCAGCTCCTCCGCGGAGAGGTCGCATACGTATGCACTACCCTTGCGGATAAGGTCCTGCGCCCAGGTGTACATCTGTTCGAAGTAGTCGGATGCGAAGCAGAGACGGTCTTCCCAATCCGCGCCGAGCCAGCGAACGTCCTCGATGATTCCGTCAACGAACTCTTGCTCCTCGCGCAGAGGGTTCGTGTCGTCGAATCGGAGGTTGAAGAGCCCGCCGAAGTCGAGCGCGATTCCGTAATCGATCCAAACGGCCTTGGCGTGGCCGACATGCAAATAAGCATTCGGTTCCGGCGGGAATCGGGTGTGAACCCGATCAAATCTCCCGGCCTGAAGGTCCTCCCGGATTGCCTCGCGGATGAAGTCGGTCTGAGTCCTATCCTGCGTCGACTCGTGTTCATGTCCCATGACCTGAAGTATACCGCCGCCGATACAGGCGTGCGGCTTCGCAGCCGACGGGCCCGAGCCTAAGCCCGTACTCGCGGCGGGCGGGCGGCCGAAATGGGGATGGCCCAGGACTATCGTTCCGAGAGGCGCGTTGAGCGCTTTGCATTTAGGGAGAGGAACGTGACAGTCCGAGAGGGCAGATGAAGGTTCTGGTCCTTGGCGAAGTCACGAACAGAACAATCCACAACAATGGGCCGCTTGGGGAGTGGATTCCCCGAGCGGCCCTTAGTCGTGAGATCGGCAGTTTTATCGCCGGAGTTCATCAGGTCCGGCGTCGCATCCTGCCGACAAAAGGGTCAATGGCGGCACGATTCGCCCGCACACGAGGCCACTTCAATCAGGCGGCGCGACCACTGCTTCTGGTGGCCGGGAGGCGTCACCCTGTGGAGGCTCTCGATCTGGAATGGGTCCCGCAGCAGGTCATAGACCTCGCGGCCACCCGAGAGGTACTCGGCGTAAATCGCCGGTCGAGCCGTCCCCACGGCATTCTCCATGCGGAGCGCGCGGATTTCGTCCCCACCGAGGATTGCAGGCCGCCACAACTCGACCAGAAAGTCGCGGCGCCACTTCTCAATCGGTTCATCGCTCAACAGCAGCGGGACCAGTGAGCGCCCATCGGTGAAGTCGGTCGGGGTGGCGCCGCCGAGCTCCGCGAACGTAGGCGCGTAGTCGATGTTCAGCGCGTACTCGTCGCGCGTAACGCCGGCAGGCACGCCCGGACCGCGCACGATCAGGGGAACCCGGATATCCTCCTCGTAAACCTGGGCCTTTCCGTTTCGGAACCGATGTTGGCCCAGGTGATAGCCGTTGTCCGAGGTGAAGACGATATAGGTGTTATCCAGCTCCCCGCGCAGCGCGAGCTTCTGGACGATTCGTTCGATCCCCTCGTCGACAGCCAGCAGGGATTCGAGGCGGGCCCGGTACTCCTGATCGATCGCCGTGATCTGCGCGGCGCTCAGGAGCGGGAGAAGCTGGATTGCTGCGGCTTATCGCTCACATCCGCCTCGTTGAAGGAAGGCGGCCTCGGCGCCGACAGGTGCGCAAACGCCCCGACATGGCGCGGCGCCGGCTGCGGAGCTCCGTTCGGCGCGACACCACTGTGCGGAGCGTTCATGGAGAGGACGAGGAAGAACGGCTGATCGTCGCTGCCTTCTGAGCTGTCGATAAACGCGAGCGCCTTTTCGGCCAGCACGTCGGTGATGTAATCGCTCGGCGCGCTCCCGTAGGACACCACACTGCCGTTCTCGTTGACCGTGTAGTTGAAGTAGGTGCTGAACCCTCCATAGGTGCTGCGCCAGTCATCCCAACCGGGCGGAACATAGGTGGTTCCGGTAGGATATCCCACCAGGTATTTGCCTACGCGGCCCGTCCGGTACCCCGCACCCTGGAGCCAGGTTGCAATCGTGGACCGCTCTCCGCCCAGGTCTTTGAATTTCTGAAAGCCTCCGAGCGGAGGAATATTAAACATAATCTGGTGGTTGTGCGCGTACTTCCCAGTCAGCATCGACGTCTGCGAGGGGCAGCATACAGGGGTTGTAACGAACGAGTTCGCGAAAGTCACCCCCTGCTCGGCCACGAGCGACCCGAGCCGGGGCATGTACGCGAGCGACGCTGAATCCATGTCGTCCACCACTATGTAGACGATGTTCGGTTGCTCGGTGGAGGCAGCAGTACGCGTAGGCGTGGCGCGCCCGACCGAGGCAATGAATGCCAGTCCCGCCACCACACTGGCGGCAATCATAATTCTAGTTATCTTCATCTCATGTCCCTCCTTGAGGACATGGCGCACGACATTTAGCGATTGTACCTTTTAATATCGTCCGCCTAAGGACGGCGAGTCTAATGTTAATGTCGGCGAGCGAACCGCCTATGTGATGTCTTGAAGGAATCCCGCGGAATTGGCAGTCCGGCGCCTTCCAGGCTTGGCGGAATCCCCCTGCAAAGTTTTCGCTTCGGTGTCTTCAGTCCCCGGGTTTGCGGCCGGGTTTCCAGTCTTCAGTTTTGCGGAAGCCGAAGGGGGAGGGCGTGAAGGGGCCGACGAAGCGGACGTCGCTCTTGCGCGGAATCCGGCGCTCCATGCCGAGGGTCCAGTAGACGGCGTTGACGAGCATTCGGCGCGTTCCGTCGTAAGCGAAGTCTTGGGATGCGCCCATGGTCGTGGTGAAGATGCGCGCACCGCGGTAGGTCTTGGTCCATGCGACAGGCATCATCGGGTCGTTCTTCGCGCCTTCCACCGCCGGGGAATCGGGTATAAGGGTCTGGGTCACCTGCCCCAGCACAAGCGGCACCGAATCTCCCGGCAGCGGGAGTCGGACGCGATAGACGTCAGTTGGACCAAAGATGCTACGCGGCTGAATTCCACGCAGGATCGGGTGTTTCTCCTGGAGTGGTGCGATGATTCCGCGCGTACCCTCCTTGCCATGCACCCCGTGGTGCTCGATCCACGTCTCGCCGAAGACCTGCCGGCCAAATCCGCCCTCGTATTCCAGACCCTTGTTGTCCCAGGAGTACTTGCGGAAGGAGCCACCGCTGAGGTTGAAGGGGTGAGTGGACGTACGCATCCCGATAAGCGGCTTGCCGGATTCAGCGTAGTCGATGATCGCCTTCATCTGGTCGTCCGGCAGATTCCGCCACCGGATGAGCATGATAACGAGATCGGCTCGCTGGAGGTTTTCGAGCCCTGGAATGTTGTTGTTAACGTTTGGGTTGATGGTTACGTCTTTGGGGTCGATGGCAAAGAGGACGATAGTGCGGAATCCGTGCCGCTCAGAGAGAATCCGCGCGAGCTGCGGCATCGTCTCCTCGGACCGATACTCTTCATCTCCGGAAATCAGCACCACCGTCTTCCCCCGCCCCGGCCCGCGCTTACCCTCGTATTCCAGCCAGGGTCCAGAAGACCGCGATTGGGCCACCGCTATCC
>JBKJZI010000033.1:0-13586 GCA_046715155.1 Chthonomonadales bacterium
TGGTCGAAGGAATTGCCGCGGCCGCCGGAGGCGGCGAGGGCGGCGTGGGCGCAGCGGACGCCGTGGGAAATGGCACGGGCGCGGATTCCGAGCGCATGCTCGCGGAATCCGGATTCGGCAGTCCGTAGAGACCATTCTTCTACCTCGACGCGTAGGCGGTCGACTTCGGTCTCCAGCGAGCCGGCCGCCTGAGCGAAGAGCGGATTCCGTCTGCCCTCCCCTATCTCACGAATGAGCCGGATGGACGCACGGGCCACGCCGAACGGCTGCGGAGTGACGGCGAGGATCGCCTGAACGTCATTCTGTGCCATCTGTTCGCGAGTGATCGTCTTCAGGTATCGCTCGCGAGGGACGCGGAATCCGCGGCAGGTGAGCGCGACAGTACCGGAGGCGTTCATCGCGCAGAGCCGCATCGGAGCAGACGCCTGCAGGGTCTCATCTTCGTTTAGAGGGGCAAGAACGTATAGCAGCCGGCCATCTGGAAGGGTACCGCCCAGAACGACGTCGGTTATAAACCCCCATCCGGTTACCCAGGGAACGACTCCGTCGAAGACGTATGCGTCAGTTTCTTCCCGGGATCGCACCACGGGGGCTCCTGGCCTGCGGAGGTGGGAGAAGGCTACTCCACAGTAAGCCTCGCCGGTTGCCATTCGGGGCAGCCATTCCCGCTTCAAATCCTCGTTCTCTCCTCCCGCAACGAGAAGCGCGGCCGACTGATGCTGGCCCTGTACAAACGTGGTGACGCCGCAGGCTGCCGCCATGATCTCCGTGTAGGCGCGCAATTCCACGCCGGATGCGCCTAACCCGCCGAAGCGCGCCGGTGTGCTAAACCCTAAAAGTCCCTCACGCTGCAGTAAGGTGACGTTGTCTGTGGGAAGCGAAACGGCCTGATCGACAGCCTGCGCGCGAGGCGCAAGGTAGCATTCGGCAATCTCCCGCGCCCGATCGAGCGCCTGTTCGATTGTCAACATGGATTCCGCCACGTGCACCCCCGAAGGAACTCCTTTGAGTCTACCCGCCCGACTGAATGGCTGATGAATTCGACGTTTCCGCAACTCTCGATTAGCCACCAGCGCGAACAGGTACCAGGATTCACCTGTAGCGGGTAACATTACGGGGCCGGCTAATGCGCCGTGACGGGGAGGCGACGGACGTATGAACCAGGGCTTAGCGGATCTGTACGAGCTGCAACAGGTGGACAGCGCGCTCGACCTTGCGAAAAAGCAATACGAAGCGCTCGACCCGGGCCGAGCTGAAAAGGCGGCGGAGGAAACGGCGCACGAGCTGGCCGAGCGTTTACTGAGAACCCGCGATGAAACTACGGGAGACTTGAAGGACGCCGAGCTGGAGCTTCAAGCGATCGAAAAGAAAAGGAAGGACTACGAAACCAAACTGTACAGCGGCAAGGTAACCAGCCCAAAGGAGCTGATGGACATCCAGCATGAGATCGAAGCCCTTGGTCGGCAGCGAGCCACGCTGGACGATAAGATCCTGGTACTCATGGATCAACTCGAGACCCGACGAACAGAGGCGGCGGAATCGGATGTGACGCTCCGTGACGCCGAAGCCGCGCTTGCCCTGAAACAGAAGCAGTACAAATCGGCAGGAAAGTCACTCTCAACCAAAATCAATGCCCTGGCCAAAGAGCGCACCAGGATAGCATCCGGAATCCCTCCGGCCATACTGAAGCGGTATGACGCGCTGCGCGCCGCGAAGCATGGCGTTGGAATGGGCAGAGTGGAAAGCAACTCCTGCGGGGCCTGCCACACGAACCTCCCATCGAACCTCCTCCGCCGCGCCAGAGACACCGATTCCGTCGAATTGTGCGAGAACTGCGGGCGCATCCTGTACGTGATAAACTAGTGGATTCGCTGACAGCGCATGTGGACGGCGCCGCGCGCGGCAACCCGGGCCCGGCCGGAATCGGTGTCGTCCTCACCGACTCGGATGGCAACGTGGTCAAAGAGATTGCGGAGCCGCTCGGCACTACCACCAACAACGTGGCGGAATACACTTCGCTCATCCGGGCGTTGGAAGAAGCGCGGGCGCTTGGCTGTCGCCGAATTGCCGTGGTCACGGACAGCGAGCTGATGGCCCGGCAGATTGCCGGCACGTACGCCGTCAAAGCCTCCCACCTCCGAATCCTCTTCGTACGCGCGGTGGAGCTGCTCCGCGAATTCGATTCCGCCTCCGTCACACACACCCGCCGCGAAAACAACCGCCACGCCGACAAGCTATCCAACATCGGGGCAGACAAAGCCCAGGGCAAGTAATACAAGAAACGGCAAAAGACAAGAGTGGAAGTGTGGAAACAAAGACCACCCGGTCTTCCACTCTTCCATTCTGTACTTGCCCTTTCTTGCTCTACCTGCGGCTATTCGGAATCGGGGGCGGGGTGATGCTTCCGAGGATGGCCGGGTAGGCGGCGCCGGTGGCCGAAGGTACGTTGGAAGGCCGGCCGCGCAGCGTCTGGTATCCCAGAATAGCGAAGGCGATGGCCTCCTTCGCGTCGTCCGGAATCCCAAACTCCTCGTGAGAAGTGACTCTCGCAGGCGCCAGTCGCTCTTGGATCATCCTCACCAGCGTCGCGTTATGCACGCCCCCTCCGCCGAGAATCACCGTCTTGAGATTACTGATGCCTGACCATCTCCGATAGGCGCTTGCAATGCTCTCCGCCGTGAGCCCGGTTACCGTTGCGACCATGTCTGCATCAGACACCCGCAGTTTTACGCCCAATTGAAGAGCTCTCGTCACAAATTGCGCGCCGAACTCTTCACGGCCAGTGGTCTTTGGTGGCTCCCTCTGAAAGTAGCGATGCTCCAATAGGCGATCTAGCAAACCCACGTTCACATTACCTGCCGCCGCCCACTCCCCACCACGATCGAAACTCCGTTTGCCAATCGAGAGTTGGTGCACAATACCGTCGATCACCATATTGCCGGGCCCGGTGTCGAATGCACGGACCTGATCAAGCGTAGCGGAACGATGCAGGAAAGTGGTATTGGCGATTCCGCCGATGTTCTGAACTGCCCGAGCTTCCGAACTGCTTCGGAAGAGAGCCCAATCCGCGAATGGAACGAGTGGCGCGCCCTGACCCCCGGCCGCCATGTCTGCGCTTCGGAAGTCGGATACGACGGTACAGCCCGTTTCCGCAGCGATAACCGCCGGATTCCCTATCTGAAGCGTTCCACGGCCCGCCCCACCCCCAAAGTCGAGCGCCGACGGCTGGTGCCAGATGGTTTGGCCGTGCGAGGCGATGGCTGCCACAGATGACATCAGCACGCCCGCCGATTCCGTTACCGCTAATGCTGCTTTTGCGAATTTCTTGCCAAGCAATGCATCCAGCGAGCAAAGCTCCGGAATCCGCCCATCATGAGGATCACATAGTCGAAGGATGGCGTCGCGAACCAGGGGAGAATGATGCACGTAGAGGAACTGTTTCAGATCAACCTTTATTCGTCGTCCTGAGCCCCGTACCTCAACAAGCGCCGCATCGATTCCGTCCACTGAAGTGCCGGACATGAGGCCGATAATCAACATCTAATTGACCACCGACGACCGGCAGCTGACGATCCATTTTGGATTTTGGATTTTGGATTTTGGATTGAGCACGTCCTTCAACTTGTATGGGGTCGCTAACGATCCGAGTCTTCCGCCCGGAAGTAGAATTCCTCCCAGAACACCTGCCTGGAGTTGACGAGGTCCCTTATTCGCTTCTGGGCGGGGCTTAGGGCAGACCGGTTGGATTTGAATTCGCAGAAGACGATGCGGTCCTCCTCGAACTGGATACCGTCGACGGGAGATCCAAGGAAGCGGAATCCGCGCGAATCGTATGGATACCGGTCCATCAACGGGAACCACTGTTCGCTAATCTGCCCATAGACCGTGGAGAGACTGCGGCTTCGCGAATCTTGCTCTTCGAGGAGATCGCGGAGTCGATCGGTCTTACGCTTGTAATAGAGGACGCAGAAGAAGAGCAGCACGCAGCCAGCGGCGAGTGCGAGGATGACAGTATCGAGAGCCTGGCTCGGAGGAGGATTCACCGGCGGAGGACCGAGGCGGCCGCCCCTACGATGCCGGCGTCGTCCCCTAGTTCGGTTAGCAGGAGCTGCACGTGAGGGGAAAAGGCTTGTTCGTGGACTTCCTGATTCAGATAATCCTCGATGAGGTCCCAGTTATTCCGCGCGAATCCGCCGGTGAAGATCACTGCTTCCGGGTCGTATAGATTCGCGAGGTTCGCAACTCCGATTCCGACGTACCGGGCGGTCCTCAGAATTAATGCTTTGGCGGCCTTATCGCCGCGCCGGGCCAGTTCGGAAACCTCCTCCGGAGTAGGCTCCTGATCTATGTTCGGCCACGTGCCGCTGGTGAAGGCCTCACGGATTCGGCGCTTGTGCGCGGTACCAGAGGCGATCATCTCCCAGCAACCCCGCCGGCCGCAGCCACACAGCAGCCCGTTCAGGTCGACCACCATATGCCCGACCTCGCCCGCGAGTCCATGCGCGCCGCGGTAGACATCGCCATTCACGATAACTCCTGCGCCGATTCCGGTCGAAATGGTGACAAAGATGACATTACTGAAGCCCCGAGCACGGCCGCTGAAGAGCTCCCCCAGCGCGCCGGCCGACATGTCATTGAGCAAGCGAACGCGGAGCGGCAGGTCCTCTAGCCGCGCAGCGAGATCATACTGATTCCACCCCAGATTGTACGAGGTCACCAGCCCGCCGCGAATGACACCGGGGACAGCGATCCCCGCGCCCGACGCATCTGGAAAGGCGTCCGACGCCTTCGCCAGAGCTGAACGCAGCGCTGAAACAATCTCTTCCGGAGTCTTTGGCCGCGTCTGGCGTTCATGCCGAAGAATGGAGCCGTCAGCCTCGATAACCGCCCACCGCAGATTCGTCCCGCCAAGATCGATTCCGATCGCCTGCCCGCCCATGTCACTCCGCCCCACACTCAGATATTACGTTTTTCGTTTTTCGTTTTCGACCTCTGGATTCGGTCGTCAGTCTCTGTGTTTCCCGCTCTGATATAATAGAGTCAGTATAATCCCTTCGCGAGGTGATTCGGAGTTGCCAACCTACGGTTATGAGTGTACGGCGTGCAAGGAAAAGTTCGAAGTTGTTCAGAGGATGACCGATTCGCCTCTGGCGATTCACGATGCCTGCGGCGGAGAGCTTCGCCGGCTGCTCTATCCGGTCGGAATTGTCTTTAAGGGCGCCGGATTCCACGTCAACGACTATTCGCGCACCGGAAGAAACGAGCCGAAAGAGGCGAAGTCTGAGACCAGCTTGGAGAAGTCGGAGACTAAGTCGGAGACTAAGTCGGAATCCAAGGCAGAAACAAAGACGGAAACCAAGTCGGAGACAAAGACGGAATCCACCCCGGCTGCCAAGTCGGAGTAGCAAGACCCGAATCTAAACAGGCCCGTCGCTCAAGTGAGCGGCGGGCCTGTCGTTCATCTGGCTTGTGCTCGCTACTTCGAACTCTCGATGAGCAGCCGACCCGTTTTCTCGTCGAAGCTGATCTTGACATTCATTGCGTCGCGAACAAATGTAATCGGCACGATGGTGCGGCCGTTCTCGACGAACGGAGCTCGCTCCATTTTGACCTTGTCATTGTTCACGGTCGCGGTAGCATCGCCAATGCGAAGCTCAATCTCTCGCGTTGCGTTGATCGCCCGGACCGCCCTATCCGATCCATACCAGTAGAGCTTGCCACCAGAATGCTCGAAGATCTGGCGGAATGGGCTCAGCTTCACACCCTTCTCGATCCTGGGCTGAACGTCGAAGCGGATCATGCGGCCGTTGAAGGCGATCTGGAACGTGCCGCCGCGCGGAACCACCAAATTCCGCACAGGCGCCTTCGACCCAGCCTTCAGGTTGTTAAGCCGCTGGAGCTCCTTAATGGACACCCCATTTTTGCGGCTAATCGAGGCCAAGGTTTCGCCTGGCTTGACCGCCGCTACGCCGGTATCGTTTTCCGGTGAAGGTGAGTGTACTGGGAAGGAATCAGCGCCGCTTAGCTGCGGAATGGGCGGCTTCGGATTGCTCGCCATTAACATGCGCGGCCTCTGGGAAGTCGTCATTCGTTCATTCGGCCGGGTCGCCGCGTTGCCCATCATCCTGGGATTACGCGTTACAACACGGGGATTGCCGCTTTGAACCGGGTCGATTCCGCCAAGCGGCGCGCGACTTGAGCTTCCGTACCCGAGTGCGCTGGGCTCGTTAGTGCGGGTCATCGCGCCGGAATGCGGCTGAAGCGCGGGACCGGGCACCGCGACCGCGGATGCAATCACGCCGGGGCTGCGGGAGCCGCTCCCGGTAACGGCTGTCTTAGGGTCTACCGTTGATTTGCCCGCCGCAGTGGCTCCGCGAAGGTCCTTGATCTCGTCCTGCTTAGTCGTCTGTCCACCGCCGTTGTTCACCCGAACATGCACCGGTCGCGCTTTGACCGGATTGGCAGCATCCGGCGCTTGCGTCCAGACCTCGACCACGTGCCACCCGTTGGGAATTTTCGTCGTATCCCAGGCATACTCGTAGGGAGGGTAGTTCTTCAGCGCCTGGAAGTCCTTGTTGACGAAGATGGAGACGTAGGGCTTTAATCGCTGGATGTCGGAATCCAGGAAAACGCGAATCGGGACTACGCCGTTCACTTCCACACCGTTCGGCGGGTAGGAGATACGGACCGGACTGTTCATGTCCGCGGCCGGAATCTTCAGCCTGCCGGAGGCCGAGACTGGTTTCCCATCGGGACCGTATGCCTTTACCATCACCTCGTGCGTACCGGCCGAATACTGACGAGTATCCAGCTTAAAGCTGATTACTCCTCTCGTCTGCGAAACGTTGAGCTCCCGACGGTGTTCGAGCTTGCCATCGATGTAGAGCTCCACGGATTCAACGGAGCTGCCGCGGAAACTCACGTCCAGCGTAATTCGATCGGAGATGGTGCTCGGATCGGGGGTTGTGATGGAGAGCTGTAGGGGGCTCGCCGCCTTTTGCCCAAGGGCTCGCGCCGATACAGGGGCGCCCGCGAGCAGGCACGCGGAACCGACCAACAGCAATGCGGATGCCAACCTGTTCATTACAACGCCTCCCTTAGTAGCGCGTAAATGCGCGCTCACTCGGTTTTGAAAAAGTACTGCGATGGCGTTTGTCTAGGAAAGGATAATGAAGAAGAGCGAAGGAGCTATTCACTCTAACATAATCGGGCGAGCGATGTCAACCGTAGATACCAAAAACGGCCGCCGATTCCTTCCGGAAGATCGGCGGCCGTCATTGCAGAATTACTTTCTCAGTGCGGCGCCACGGGCTTGGCGACGGAGCCGGCGGGTGGGGCAGTCGGCTGCTTTTGCTTTTCAGCCGCCTCCAGTTCTTTCTGCATCTTCTCGAGAGCCTTCAGCCCCTGCTCGCCATCCTGGCGCTTCTTAAACCAGTCGTGGGAGATGTCCATCGATGTCGCACTGGGAATAGGAGCGGGTTCGGTAGGAATACTTGAAGCGGGCAGCTTCTTAGTTGCGTACTTCTGTTCGATCTTTTTTTGCTTCTCGGCCCATTCTTTCGCCTTCGTATCGCGAATCTTCATCATGTTCACGCGCTCTTTCTTTTCCTGCTCCATCGCCTTCTTTTGCTGGCCCTGCTGCTCTTTCTGCTTGGCTTCTTGCTCAGCCGCGGTAGGCGGTGGCGGCGGCTTGGGATTGACGATTTGCGCCATCACGGCCAGAAGGCCCAAGAGAATGGCGAGGACCAGCACCATCAGGATACGAGACATACCGAAATCACCTCCGCGAGATTACGTAAGAAAAGGGCGTTGAGTTATCCGCGCGCCGCCCAACGAGGCTGCGGGCAGACAGTTTCCAATGTATATGCGTATTATTTGCTACGGGATTATATATCGGCCTCGTTCCAGAGTCAAGGAGAGATGGGTTTCAGAGTTGAGGGTTGAGTGTTGAGAGTGCAATGCGCACCATTCGACTCTCAGTCCTCAACTCCTCAACTCACCGGCGGTCGGTCGGACAACTCGTTGACACTCTATTAGGGCGACTGTATACTCATCACGATATGACTAACCAGGCAAATACGGCTGTCGAGCCTTCCGTGCAGACCGTCGGCCGCCTCATAGCGGGCGCGTTCATCTTCCTGGGCGAGACGTGGGACCTTGCGGTCGGAGCGTTCCGGTTTATAGGCCGCGGTCGAATCAGCGCGCGGGAGACTCTCTCCCAGATGAATGCTATCGGCGTGGGGTCCCTTCCGATTGTGCTGATTATCAACTTCTCCACCGGCACGGTCTTTGCTTATTACACCTCCACCGTCTTTGTGGAGTTCGGCGCCACTCAGTTCGTGGGCGGCACGCTTACTTATGCGTTTCTAAACGAGCTCGGCCCTATCCTCGTGGGAATCGCCGTGGCCGCGCGAAGTGGGGCAGCCATCGCCGCCGAGCTGGGGTCCATGGTTGTCACGGAGCAGATCGACGCACTCCGCGCCATGGCCGTTTCTCCGATCCGATTTCTGGTCGTCCCGCGGCTAGTCGCCGCTGTATTGATGATGCCTATACTCGGCGTGCTGGGAGACATAGCCGGCGTAGGCGGAAGTATCATCATGGCCGCCGCGGGCGGCGTGCCTCCACAGGCGTTCCTTGAATCCGTTCGTTCCTTTGTAGAAAGCGGCGACTTCCTAAATGGTCTTATCAAGACGGTCTGGTTCGGCCTGACCATCGCTCTGACGGCGTGCCATCAAGGGCTCAAAACGTCGGGCGGCGCAGTGGGAGTCGGCCGCGCTACTACCAGCTCGGTCGTGATCTGCGTGGTGTTGATCTTTGTTTCAGACTTTTTCCTGGCGCAGATGCTTACCGGTGGGAAGGTCGGATCCCAATGAACGCCGTCGTCGCGAAAGATGTCGAGTTCGCCGTGCCGGATAAGCGGATACTGGATGGGATCGATCTGGATATCGCGAAAGGCGAGATCGTCGCGGTCATGGGAATGTCGGGTTCGGGGAAGACCACTTTGCTCAAGTGCCTTGCCGGGTTGATCAAACCTACCGCGGGGAGCATACTGATCGAAGGAACCGACATCGTCCCGCTCTCCGAACGGGAGCTCGATGAAATCCGCCCGCGTATCGGACTCGTATTCCAGTATGCTGCACTGTTCGATTCGCTCACAGTATATGAGAACGTTGCCTTCGGGCTCGTGCATAACAAACGAATGCGGAGGACTCAGATAGCGCGAGTGGTCAAGCAGAGGCTCGAAGAGGTCGGGATGGAAGGAACGGAACGGCTCTATCCCGCGCAATTATCGGGTGGCATGCAGAAACGCGTAGGACTGGCTCGCGCTCTCGCGCTGGAGCCGGCGGTCCTCTTCTACGACGAGCCCACGAGCGGGCTAGACCCCGTTATCGCCAAGAATATCGACGACCTTATTACGGAAACCCGGAACAGGCTACAGATGACTTCCGTCGTAGTATCACACGACATCCGCTCCATATTTCATATATCCGACCGCGTCGCGATGCTTCATGAAGGTAAAGTCGTGGCGGTCGGAACTCCGGCTGAGCTTCGCGCATCGAAAGAATCCTACGTGAAGGAGTTCATCGAGGATGCTTGACGGATTCCGCGAATCGATTCGGTGTTTGATCACGCCCGAATGTCCGGCCTGGGGAGAAATCTATGACTTCTAAATCCGCGTTCAGAGTGGGGCTTCTCGTAGCCCTGGGGCTGGCCGCATTCGTCGCCGGATGGTTCTATCTTTCGCACGGACTCACCAGGATCTCGCACTACCGTCTAACTGCCATATTCGACGACACGAAAGGTCTCGTGAAGCAGACCCCTATCCGAATGAACGGGGTGACCATCGGCGAGATAGAGGAGATCACCCTGTCCAAGCAGGCGGAAACACGCCTGAAGCCGGTCGTGAAACTGGCGATTCAGAACAAGTACGAAAACAGTATTCCCAAGGATTCCAAAATCAAAATCACCTCCGGACTGTTGATAACGAACGCTCAGGTAGAGATCACACCGGGACAGGCGATACCAACCTTTCAGGAAGGGGACGTCTGGCCCCGTGAAAACGTCGTTGAGCCGGGAACGCTCCTGGCGTCCGTCTCGCCCGAAGCCGACGAAGCGCTGAAAACGCTGACAGTCATCATCAAAGACATCCATCCGCGCGTGACAAAGACGATGGACGCGGTGGAAGGCATCCTCAAGCAAACTCAGAAGACGATGGCCAATATCGAGGAATCGACTGTGGCCGTGAAGAGCATGGTAGCGGACCCGAGAATCCGGCGCACGATGTACACGGCGCTGAATGACCTGGAGACCGTCTCTGGAGAAGCGCGGCGGACTGCGACCACCCTGGGAACGGAGCTGCGCGGCGTGGTTAAGCGCAATCGCGGTAAGGTAGACGAGTTGGCATCGCTGGCAGTCGAGACTCTTCAAAATATTGGGGACACCGTGGATGCCGCGCGCAGCGCGATTACGCTCATCTCGCAGCAGGTCAGCGATCCGCGCTTGCAACAATCACTTGTTGAAACACTGGAGCTTAGCCGCGCGACAGTCGCTCGATTGAACCAGATTGCCTCAGATATTCACTCCATCACCGGCGATCCGACCGTCCAGGGCGATATCAAGACGACGCTGACAAACGTGAAGGAGACCACTGAACAGGTCAAGCCGCTACTGGAGAAAGTGAACAGTATCCTGGGGTCAATCAAACCCGGCGGAGGTCCCCGGCTCGGAATCGGAGCTCCCGGAATCTCCCTCGACTTCTTCGGACGAGCGCGGAGCCCCGGTTTCCGCTCCGACGTAAATGCCCGGTTCCCGATCGGCGAGAAGAACGCCTTCAATATTGGCATGTATGACTTTGCCGAATCATACAAACTCAACGCGCAGTACGAGCTCGGCCTCAGCCGATTCTCGTCCTTGCGGTATGGTCTCTACGCTGGTAAGCTAGCGGTCGGATTCAACTGGCAGGCGGCGCCGCGCTCGAGCGTTTCGCTCGATCTGTACAACCCCAACAACTTCCAGCTCGACGCCAAAGCCATCTTCGGAGTCAATAAGAGTTTTTCCGGCGCCCTCGGTGTCGAGAACATTCTACGCCGCCCTACCCCCGTTCTCGGGGTAAGATTCCGGCCGTAGCAATCAGAGTGGAAGAGTGGAGGTGTGTAAGAGAGTGGAAGCAACGTCCATTCTTCCATTCTTCCACTCTTCCCCTCTTCCACTCTTCAATACGGAGCACTCAACCATGAAAGTCATACTGCAGCGCGACATCCCGAAAGTGGGAAAGCACGGAGATGTCGTGAACGTGGCGGACGGATTCGCCCGCAACTACCTCTTCCCGCGGCAGCTTGCAGTTTCCGCTAGCGGCGGCGCGCTGAAGGCCCACAAATCCCGCATGGATCGAGACAAAGAGCGAAGCGCCAAACAGCTTGGCGACGCGGAGACGCAGGCCGAGAAGCTCACCGGTCTCACGCTGATCTTGATCGGCAAGGTCGGAACCGGAACCAAGCTTTATGGCTCGATCACCGCTAATGACGTCGCGGAAGCCATCCAGCGCGAGCGCGGCATCGCGGTCGACAAACGCCGGGTGGGTCTCGTCGATCCGATAAAGACGCTCGGCACCTACAAAGTCCCCGTTCGCCTGCACAGCGATGTTTCAATTCCCATCATCGTGGCCGTAGTGACGGAGGACCAGGTGGAAATCCGAAGGCGCGAACTGGAGCAGGAAGCCAAGGATGCCGCCGAGGCCCAGGCGGTCGCTGAGGCCGAAGCCGTCGTTGCTGCGCAAGCCGCAGCCGAAGCGAAGGTCGCCGCCGCCGTAGAGGCAAAGGCGGCTGCCGAAGCCGAGGTCACCGCTGAGTCGGAATCCGAGACGCCGGCCGAATCTGACACTTCTGTGGAATCCGAGGATTCTGAGGACTCCGAAACGCCGGCCGAGGCCGAAACCCTTGATACAGCCGACGACGCAGCCACAGAATCGGCCGGCCAATCGGAGGAGGAATCCGCCACCCCTGCGGAATAATCCCTTATCAGGTGTTCGGGTGTTCAGGTGTTCAGGTGTTCAGGCCCCAACACCCAAACACCTGAACACCTGAACACCCGAATCGAAATCTCCGTCCCCTCAGGAGCTAGCCAGGCATGGCAATCGACCGCCTGCTTCCGTATGACCGGATTCCGCCGCAGAGTTTGGAAATGGAGCAGGCGGTCCTAGGCGCCATGCTTATCGAGCGCGCGGCCATCGAAAAAGCCGCCGAGATCCTCCGTCCCGACGACTTCTACCGTGACGCCCACCGCGTCATCTTTGAAGCGATCATCAGTCTCGTCGAGCGTGACGAACCGATCGACATCCTGACCGTCCAGGAGCAGCTCCGGCTTGAAGAGGTATTAGAGAACGTAGGCGGAGCGCCGTACCTCGTCCAGCTCACCGACGCCGTTCCCACCGCCGCCAACGCCGAATACTATTCCAAAATCGTCGAAGAGAAGGCCATCCTTCGACGCCTGATTGACGCCTCCAGCCAGATTCAGGCCCTCGCCCACAGCGAATACGACGAGATCGCCGAGGTCGTCGACCAGGCCGAGCGGGCCGTATTCGGCGTCGCACAGCGGCGAATGACCTCCGGTTTCGTACCGATGCGGCCCCTCGTCGCCACGGTCTTCGAACAGATCGAGTTCCGCAGCGACAACAAGGAATCCACCACCGGGGTCGCGACGCCTTACGACGATCTCAACTACATGACCGCGGGCCTCCAGAATTCCGACCTGATCATCATAGCCGGCCGCCCATCCATGGGCAAAACCAGTCTCGCTCTCGGAATCGCCTCGCACGCCGCGATCAAACAGAAAATGCCGGTCGCCTGCTTCAGCCTGGAAATGTCCAAAGAGCAGCTCTGTCTCAGAATGATCTGCTCCGAGGCCCGAGTCGACGCCCACGCACTACGCACCGGGTACCTCAAGGATTCCGACTGGCGCTCCGTCGGCGAAGCCTGCGCGACGCTCTCGGAGGCGCCTCTGTTCATCGACGACAGCCCGGATTGCTCAGCGCTGGAAATGCGCGCGCGATGCCGCCGGTTGAAAGCTGAGCATGGTCTCGGCCTTGTCGTTGTCGACTATTTGCAGCTCATGCGCGGACATAGACGGACAGACAACCGGACCCAGGAGATCGGAGATATCTCCCGCGCGTTGAAGACCCTGGCCCGCGAGCTTCAGATTCCGGTAATCGCCCTGGCGCAGTTGTCCCGAGCAGTCGAACAGCGACCCGACAAGCGGCCGTTACTTTCAGACCTCCGCGAATCGGGATCGATTGAAGCCGAAGCGGACGTTGTCGTGTTCATCTACCGGGATTCCTACTACAAGATGAGGGAAGCCGTCAGCGCGGAAGGGGAAGAAGCGGCGAAAGAGGAGCGGCGAGCTCGCGGCGAGGACCGAACCGAGGAGGCCGAGCTCATAATCGCCAAACAGCGCAACGGCCCCACCGGCAAGATATTGGTAGCCCTCCACCCCCACTACATGCGGTTCGATAACCTGGCCAAGGGATATCGTGAGGAATAGACGTATGGAAGTGTGGAGGTGTTGGGGTGTGGGGGTGTTTTGTTTCATAA
>JBKJZI010000034.1:0-10916 GCA_046715155.1 Chthonomonadales bacterium
CCCCCCCCCCCCCCCCCCCCCCCCCGACTCCCGACTCCCTGGGATGTTAAGCGCTTCGTTCGCATGCTGGTGACATCCAACACGTACCGGCAGTCGTCGGTCGCTACGCCGGAGATGCTGAAGAAGGACCCGGAGAACAGGCTGCTGGCGAGGGGGCCGCGATTCCGTCTTCCGGCGGAGTTCGTTCGGGACCAGGCGCTGAAGGTTAGTGGACTGCTTGTTCAAAAAATCGGCGGTCCCTCGGTAAAGGTGTACCAGCCCGAAGGACTGTGGGAGGACGTTTCGTTTAAAGGCGACTTCACCGCGCAGTATTACGTTCAGGACCACGGGGAGAATCTGTATCGCCGCGGACTGTATGTGTTCTGGAAGCGCACCGTGCCCCCGCCAACTATGCAGACCTTCGACGCGCCCGAGCGAGAGTTCTGCATCGTCCGCCGCTCGACCACCAACACGCCGCTTCAAGCGCTCGCCTTGATGAACGACCCCACGTTCGTCGAAGCGTCACGTAAGTTTGCGGAACGGATTCTTACCGAAGCGCCTGCCGATGATTTCGCCCGTCTGGCATGGGCCTTCCGCCAGGCCATATCGCGGAATCCGAATCCGCAAGAGGTGAGGATACTGAACGGAGTGTTAAACCGACAGCGAGCTGCTTTCGCAAAGGACAAAGTGGCGGTCCTTAGGTTGCTGCGAGTGGGAGAATCGAATTACAACGATAAGCTGAATCCGTCTGAGCTGGCAGCGTGGGCCGGAGTCGCGAATGTGCTCTTCAATCTGGACGAGGCGATCACGAAGGGCTAACTAGAGCCGGCGGAGGAACTTGAAGCTGAGATAGGTCGTGTAACCCAGTGCCGCCAACATCACCGCGGTGCAGACCAGGGCGTAGGTATCCGTACTCACGAGGGCGAACGGGGTCAGGAGCACTGCCGAAGTAATTGTGAGGATTCCGGTAAGGAAGAGCATGCGGCCGGAGTGTTCGTTAGCCGCGTACCAGATACGGTCGTTGGATAGCGTTTTTGGTGTCCGGAACGTACCAGGGGTTGCGCTTGACGCGCCGATTGATCATCGGAACGGAAATCGCCATAAAGAGCAGGCCGATGCCTGCATACATAAGGAATAGTCCGAACATACCGGTTCTCCATTCGTACTTAGCGGCTCATTGATTGGCCGGCCGGCTGGAGCAAGTGGTTTCGCGAGGAGTCAATGATGCACGATCCAAATAGGGAATACGAATTGATGCTGACGCGGCGGCAGTTATTCGGCCGGGCCGCGACCGGAATCGGCGTCGCTGCGCTTGCGTCCCTGGTAACACAGGCAGAAGGAAAGCCCAGCGACCCGGCGACCTATCGACCCAACTACCTTCCAAGGGCCAAGCGTGTCATCTACCTTTTCCAGTCCGGCGCTCCCTCGCACATAGACCTCTTCGACTACAAGCCGCAGATGCAGCAGCATCGCGGGATCGATTTGCCGGCCTCCGTTCGGATGGGCCAGCGCATCACCGGCATGACCTCCGGGCAGAAGACGCTGCCGGTGGCCCCGACCATTTTCAAGTTCAATCAGCACGGCAAGAATGGGACCTGGCTGAGCGAGCTCTTGCCGCATACGGCGAAGATCGTGGACGAGATCGCGATCCTCAAGGCGATGCACACGGAGGCGATCAACCATGACCCGGCGATCACCTACATTCAGACCGGCTCGCAGCAGCCCGGCCGACCGAGTATTGGCGCCTGGCTCTCTTACGGAATCGGCAGCGAGAACAGCGACCTACCCGCTTACATCGTCCTGATCTCGCAGGGGACCGGAAACACGAACGACCAGCCGCTTTTCGGCCGTCTCTGGGGACCCGGGTTCCTGCCGTCTGTCCACCAGGGCGTTAAGCTGCGCTCCAAGGGCGACCCTGTGCTGTATTTGAATAACCCACCTGGAATGGACCGATCGTCCCGTCGGCACTGGCTAGACGCCGTCGCTACATTGAACCAGATGGCAGCGAAAAACTTCGGGGATCCGGAGATCAACACGCGCATCTCGCAATACGAAATGGCGTACAAGATGCAGGCGTCCGTGCCGGAATTGATGGACCTGGGCAAGGAGCCGGAGAGAATCTTCGAGATGTACGGCCCCGATTCGCGGAAGCCGGGCACCTTTGGAGCGAACTGCCTGCTCGCGCGCCGGTTGGCCGAGCGAGGAGTCCGGTTCATTCAGCTCTTCCACCGCGGTTGGGACCAGCACGGCGACCTTCCAAGCCAGATTCGACGGCAGTGCTCGGACACGGATCAGCCGTCCGCGGCCCTCATTAAGGACCTCAAAGAGCGCGGTCTTCTGGACGATACGCTTGTCATCTGGGGCGGCGAATTCGGCCGCACGGTGTACAGTCAGGGCACACTGACCGAGACCAACTACGGCCGCGACCACCATGGCCGCTGCTTCAGCATCTGGATGGCCGGCGCCGGAATCCGCGGCGGCGCGGTGCACGGGGAGACGGATGACTTCGCCTACAATATCGTCAAAGACGGCGTCCACATCCACGACCTGAACGCCACCATCCTCCACCTCCTCGGAATCGACCACACCAAGCTCATATACAAGTACCAGGGCCGCGACTTCCGCCTGACGGACGTCGAAGGCAACCTCGTACAGCCCGTGCTGGCCTGATCCAAATCAGCAGTGATTCCGTGAACCTGCCCGCCCCATTTAAGCTTGGAATTGAGCTCAAGGCCCCTGCGGTCGTTCTCATCGATCCGAAGTACCCTCACAACGTCGGCGCAGCCCTTCGCGCGGCGGCTTGCTTTAACATCGCGCAGATATGGGTCTCGGGCGAGCGTGTACTTCAAGAAGTCGATGCCCTGCAGCGCCTTCCACGAGAAGAGCGGCTGCGAGGTTACCAGGATGTCGAGCTGACGTACCATCCTGATCCGCTTTCGGTAATGGCCGGACGACCGATCCCTGTGGCAGTGGAATTCAGGCCACACTCTCACAGCCTTTATGATTTCCAGCACGATTCAGATAGCATCTACGTGTTCGGCCCGGAGGACGGAACGCTCCACCGAAACGTGCTGACACGCTGTCACAAATTTGTGGTTATCGACACTGCCCATTGCCTCAATCTTGGCTCTGCCGTCAGCATCGTGCTTTACGATCGCGCTCAGAAAGAACATGCAAGTACTCGGAACCAACTGGTTGCGGAGGCACAGGTCGAGTGAACGGCGGCGACTTTATGAGCGCTGCTATTGCGGCAGGTTTGAAAAGTATCGCCCGCGGAGCAGGGGGACCATTTGGGGCGTGCATTGTGCGGGATGGACAAATACTGGCGGCCGCCGCGAACGACGTGCTTGCGGCGGATGATCCGACGGCTCATGCCGAAGTTGTCGCAATCCGGCGGGCTTGTGCGGAGCTGAAAACGCCGTTCCTCGACGGCGCGGAGATATACTCCACTACCGAGCCATGCCCGATGTGTTTCTCCGCAATCCACTGGTCGCGAATCTCGCGAATCTATTACGGTACGTCGATTCCGGACGTTACGGCGCTCGGATTCAATGAGCTTTCCATCTCCAACGAGCAGATGAAGCAGCTCGGAGAAAGCCCCGTCGAGATCGTGGGCGGATTCATGCGCGAAGAATGCGTGGCTTTACTCCACGAATGGATTGCGCTCCCGAATAAGCGCACCTACTAACTCCACAGAATCGCGCCTCCATTCCTGAAAAATAGGACTTTCGGCCGATGTGCCGAAGGGGGGACGCGCCTACAATGAGCCCATTGACGGTCGTCATTGCGCTTGAGGAGGATGCGATGGTTGCTTGCAGTAAGTGCGGAGCGCGGAATGAGCTCAACCAGACGATTTGCGTGGTTTGCGGCACGCGCGTTCGGGATGAATCGGTCGACTCTGAAGTGGGACACATCGATTACGTCCTGACGGAGATTCCGCGATGGGAGCAGTGGGGCTGGATCTATCCCGCGATGGCCGAGCGCCTGAGCCGTCACTACCGGTCGCGCCAGGAATCGCTTCGGAATCCGACAACTCCGATAACGCCGCCACTGCCGGCCGATGTCAGCCTGCAGTGGCGGTCAGCGCAGCCCGCCCGACAGGTCGAATCTGCGGATTCCACCCCACCGAGATCCACGCGCGTTGAAACTGGTCCTCCTTGGATCGCCGAGTTCCTGGAAGCGCACTGGCTCAAGCTGTTGGCGACGCTTGCGGCAACCTTCATCTTCGTTGGTATGCGCCAGGTGCTGGGCTGGGAATGGGTGAGCGCTTTCGCGATTGCGATGCTTCCACTGTTGCCGATCGGCCTGGCGGGAACGCTCTATTACTTCGGCCTCAAGGCGCGGGCGGCGGAGACGATAGGAGGTTTCGCCTATCTCGCGGTCTCCATTGTCCTCTCGGGATTCTCCGTTTTCTCCGTTAACCACTACTGGCTCGGCGGCGCGATTCCGCAGCCGGTCTGCCTCACGCTCGCGACGGCCACCGCCACGGTCCTATCAGCGATCACGCTGCAGATCACGCGGGAGGACGGCTTTGTTCAGCTCCTACTCGCCGGAATCCTCGCTACACTGAATGCATTCCTTCGGATGATCTTGCCAATTCCGCTCGATAACGCGGCTGTCGGACCGATCTATTTCGCCGCAAACTTTGCATTCGGCGTTTCGCTGTTCATGGTTGCTCGAGCCCTTAATGAATCTGAGGACCGTAATCGCATCGTCTTGACCTGGGCCCACCTCTCGGTCACGGCCGCCTTCCTCTGGATGTGCCTTCCCGCCGCGATGCGCGGCGCGGTTCCTGAGAATGCGGCAGTGTTCCTCTTCGCCTCAGGCGGGCTCTACTTGCTTACGGCACAGGCGTTTACCAGCGCCGGGATGGGTTACGTGTCCAGCGCATTCGCGGCAGCCGGGGCGGGTTTACTACTGCACGACTTGCACCGGATAGAGCTGTATCCTTGCGGATTCGCTGCCCTCGCCCTCGCGGGATCCGCCCTGGCGCTGTCTTTCATCAACCGCGGGCATGAGAAGGATGATCCCCGGAACGCTCTGTCCTGCGCGTACGAAGGCCTCGCCGTGCTGTACACGTCGGCGGCGGGCATTACGGTCGGTCTTCGGGCGTTGTTGTCAATGTCGGGCGAGCAGCCGGCGCTTACCGCGGGTGACTGGCCGGCAGGCGTACTGCTCGCGATGCTCTGTTCCGCTGCCTTCGCCGTAATGACAGCCTACAAGCGCCGGCCGGAATACGTTCTTCCGACTTCCATCCTTGCCCTCATCGGCATGACGCTTGCGACTGACCGCTTGCTAACCCTAACGGGACTGGTCCCGACTCCCACTTTGGCTCTAAGTCTCCTCCCATTCGTGGCGGTTTCTGCGGGGATCGTTGTCGCATTGCTTGCGAGGCAGCAGGCCGATTCAAACGATGCCGTCGAGCCTTATGCGCGAATTTTGCTGGCAACCCTTGCCGCCGCATCCGTGGCAGCGCTGGGCGTGATCTTCCAGACCGGAATCGAGCGCGTCCCCGATCCTGCTTGGTGGGCGGCGCTGGCCGGATACGCCATGGTGTTCTCATTACTGGCCCGAGGGATTCCAGAATCGAGCTGTCGTTCCTGGCGGTCAGTGGCGGCTTCGGCAGCGGTTGGCTGTCTCGGAGCAGCAGGCGGCTTCCTGGGCCGTGCGCTTTTCCCAAACGCCGAAGTCATCGCGGCGGGCCTTTGCCTTTCCGTCATGGGCTGGGCGCTCCTGGGTCTCGGTGAGCTTACGAAGAACTGCGACGACGGTCTCTGGCTAAACCCGTTCCGCGGAAGTGGAATGGCCGCGGGTTTCCTCGGCGGGCTCCTGGCTGCCAGCGCTCCGCATGCGTCCCCAGTGGTGATAGCCCTGACCAGCGGAATCAGCTTCGCGCTCTTCGTATCTGTCCTATCCTGGCCGCCTGAAGGGCTGCCGATGTTCGCTTCCGGAATCATCGGAGGATTGGGGGCCATTCGTTTGGCGGCATTTTCCCCGGAAGTCGGGCTATTATTCGCGGCCGCAGTGGGATGCGCGTATGCTTTCCAGGCTCACCGGCTCAGCCGAATGGAGATAGCCTGGCTCGGCGCTGGAGCGCTTGCATTCGCAGCTGGGTTGGGGACCGTCACGCCAGGTTCGGGGATTATTCTGACCGGCATCCTCGCCTCGGCGAGTTTACTGGCAGGAGCTGTCTGGACCATATACTCGGCACAGAGGTGGGAATCTGCGTCGTTCGGGTATGCCGCCGGCCCGATGGTTCTCGCTGCATGTGTTCGAGCTCTTGCGATAATTTCGCCACTCAATTCCGAGTGGCTGCCGCTGCAGGTCCTTCCGGTTCTGACTGCGCTCTATCTCGCCGGGCGGTTGACGCGGGAGAAGGCCGACGAGTTCATCGGCATTCCCTTCCGTGAGTTCGCAGTTCCCGCATCGGTGGTGGCGTGCGTGACGACGGCTCTCTGGACGCTTGCGGGCGGCGGGAACATCACGGTAACAGCAGCAACGCTCGGAGCATACGGCGGGCTGTATCTCATCAGAGCAATCGCCGATCCGAGCGAGAAGTGGGTGGCGCTAGCCGGCGTAACGCTATGTACGGCCGCCGGATTCGGAATCGCCGAGCTTACGACCAGTCCGGGTCGATGGTCTGCCGGGTTTGCGATGGTTTCCCTGGCCGTTTTGGTCGTCGCCGTAATGTGCCGGCGCCGTCAGGAGGCGTTCCAGCCGCTCACGCAACTGGCGGCGGCAGCGGCGTCTATCTCCGCCGTCACCGCACTCCTGGTCGCCTCGCAGCCCGGCGAAGGACTGTACTCGATTCTGGCCCTCATGGAATCAGGGGCGGTCTTTGCATCGCTCGCAATACTGAAGTTGGGCGAGATCTACGCCCACGGCGCATTCGCCTGCTGGTTTCTGGCCTACGGCCTGGCCCTGTATGACAAAGTGGGGCTCGATTCCGGCAACCTGGATTACTTCATGATTCCGTTTGCGCTCTACTTGCTGGCGCTGAGCCACTTTGCGACTCGCCGCGAAGCAGCGGATTCCGCGGCGCATCTTTGGTGGATGGGGCTGCTGGCGCTCTTCACGCCGACCTACATCGCCTTCTACACTCATTATGTGGAAGGGGGATCACCGGTACATGCTCTGTTGCTGGTGGTCGAATGTGTCGGCGCGGTCGCCTGGGGTATCGCCCACCGGATAAAGGCGTTCGTGCTTTCCGGAACGGCATTCTCGCTGGCGTTCGCGGCGACGCTCGGTAGCGGGGTTGTAGTGGAAATCTGGACCGGCCTAATCGCCGTATCGGTAGGAGTCGTTCTCCTGGCCTTCGTCTTCTACGTGAGCCTGCACCAGGAAGCAATCCGCAATTGGCTGCAGCGCTTCAATCGGGAATGGAGCCGGTGGCGTTAGACCGAAATCGGAATCCCAAACTCGGCAGTCATCCACGTATTGCCGGAATCCGGTGTGCCGGTAAAGCATCAGAAGGTTTAGTGATCGGCCATCTTCATAGCAAGCTCTACCGCTTGGTCCATCGTCAAGGCGCGGCCCTCCCTCCAGGCGGCATCGAAAGAATCGTCACTCCCGAGCGCTGCACGCGCGTCGGCAACGTGCTGTCGATATTCGGGCAGCTCGCACGGCGGTCGTGGGGTGCCCGCCTCCTCCCGGAATCTCTCTGCTGCGCCCCATATGCGGGCCGCGTGCTTAGATACCCCTTCGGACGCGGCAAGAGGCGCTATGATTTCCAGGGAATACGCAATCTCGAGCCGGTCGCCCAGCTCCCGATGGATCCTCAGACTCTCGCAAAGGGGCGACCAGGCGGCTACGAAGGCGCCTTTCTCTAATTCCAATCTCCCAATGCAGCGTAGTACTCCTGCCACACCCCTCCAGTTGCCCAACTCCCTTTCGATTTCCAGGCTTTCGTCGAAAAGTTCGCGAGCGGATGATTGATCGCCAAGCGCCTGGACGATAAGCCCCAAATGAAGCAGTGAATAAGCGACGCCTCGCCGGACTCCCAACTCTCGCCGGATCTCAAGGCTCTCCTCCAGCATAGCGCGTGCGGATGCGTAATCACTTCGCGTGTAGGCTGCAAAACCGAGGTTCCCCAGAGACACGGCGATGCCCCACCTATCTCCCAGTTCCCTCCATATCGCCAGGCCTTCCTGACGAATCGCCAATTCGGCAGCGTAGTCCCCCTGTAGACACGCAACGTTGGCCTTGACGTTCAGAGACCTGGCCATGCCTCGCCGGTCGCCTAGATCCCTCCGGATTGCCAACTCTTCCTCGACGAAGATTTGTGCGGCGGAAGCGTCACCCTGGTCGTATGCCATGGAGGCTGCCCCATAAAGCGCTTTTGCCCGAACCGCCGCATCTTGCTTCTCCGGTTCGAAATCCAGCAGGATGGATATCCAGTCGCGGCCCTCTCGGTTGTGCCCGCGCAGCGACCAGAAGCGACTGATCGCACCGGCGAGGCGCAGTCCCGCGGGGCTTTCGGGCCGCTCCCGGCTCCATTCCAACGCAGCCCTGATGTTATCGTGCTCTGTCTCCAAGCGCTCCAACCATCGCGGCTGCTCAGCGCCGGTCAAATGCGGCTCCGCTTCCTCGGCCAGAGCGAGGAAATGCGCCAGGTGCCGGTCGCGCCACGTCTGGAGGTCTCCCGTTTCGTCCAATCGGTCCCGCGCGTACTGGCGCATGGTTTCGAGTAGGCCGTAGCGAACCCCGGTAACGAACGTTTCCGCGACTATCAGGTTCTTGTCTGCCAGGGACGTGAGAAGGTCGAGTACTTCCCGTTGCGCCACGGAATCACCGGCACAAACCTGTTCCGCCGCCTCAAGACTCCACCCCCCCGAGAAAACCGATAGCCGGCAGAAAAGCGCTTTCTCGGGTTCACTCAGCAGGTCGTAGCTCCAGTCGATGAGGGAGCGAAGCGTCTTCTGGCGGGGGAGAGCGGTTCGGGACCCTCCGGTAAGCAAGCTGAACCTCTCGTCCAGCTTGCTATCGATATCCTCCACCGTGAGGGAGCGCACCCTTGCCGCCGCCAGCTCTATGGCAAGCGGTATTCCGTCCAGCCGGCGGCACACCCGCGACACCGGCTCCGCATTGTGAATCGTCAGGGTGAAGTCGGAGCGGGCCTGCTGCGCGCGCTCGACAAATAGGGCGACGGCTTCGTACTCCATGACCTCGCCTACCTGGCCTTTCTCCTTCTTCCCGAACGTATCGGCCGATGGCGGTACGGACAGCGATGGGACTCGCCAGACGGATTCGCCCGTGATACCTAGCGCTTCGCGGCTCGTCGCGAGAATCCGGAGATGGGAGCAGGCGCCCAGGAGCGATCCGACCAGCTCCGCGCACGCTTGGATCAAGTGCTCGCAATTGTCCAGGACCAGAAGCAGATCGGAGCTCTTGAGGCGATCGATCAGCACTTCCGTCGCGGGGCGTTGGGGCTGCGGCTTCAGGCCGAATGCGTCCATCACCGCCTGGGGAACGAGGACTCCGTCGCCAAGCGCCGCGAGCTCCACAAAGCAGACTCCGCCGGCAAAGTTCTCTTTCATCTCCTCCGCGATCTCGATGGCAAGACGAGTCTTGCCTACTCCGCCGGTTCCGGTCAGCGTGAGGAGACGAGAAGTCTCAAGCCGCCGGCGGACCTCCCACAGCTCCTGGTCTCTTCCGATCAGCGGCGTAACAGGAACCGGGATGTGGACGATGCGCGTCTCGACACGAGTCACTTGTGATGCAGACGAGCTTCGTCGACGGGCGTTGTCGCGGACTCGTTGGAATAGCGACGTTGTCTCCGGATCAGGCTCGGTGTTCAGCTCGTTGCGAAGAAAACGTCGCAGGTCATGATAAACCTGTATTGCCGCGGCCGAATCTCCGGAATCCACGAGAGCTCTTATTAGCGCGCGCTGCGCGGATTCTCGTAATGGATCCACGGCTACGGCGGACCGCAGGCTGCTGACCGCAGCCGAGGTATCTCCACGAGCATTTGCGGATTCGGCCAGTCGTTCCAGGGCGGTAAGATAGGCCCGTTCGCGGAATTCCCGCTCGGGTATAACCCACTCCTCGTCGCACCCCTCCAGCAGCGGGCCGCGGTAGAGCGAAACGGCCACTTCGAGAGAGGACTCGTCGCCTCGCGAGATTGCCGCATCGAAAGCGAGCAGGTCGCAGTCCACGCCCACGAGATCGAGGTGGAGGGATCGTCCCGGCGCAAGGAGACGATAACACTCCGGACCGAGGGCCTTGCGAAGGTAAGTGAGCTCGCGGCGGAGGTAGAGGAGGGCGCGGCTCTCCTCGCTCTCGGGCCAGAGCGTGCCCGCAAGCCACGAGCGAGAAACGGCTGTGCGCCGCAAAGCCAGCAGCGCCAGCAACCATTCGCCCTTGCGTGACCGCAGCGGCGGGAGCGGCTTCTCCCCAAGGCACGCCTGCAATCCACCGAACAGCCGCAGATTCAGGGCATTCGGGTGGCTCTTAGCCTCTGACACGCGAATGCCTGGAGAGGTCATTGTAGTTAATTCGCCGCCCGGTTACGCTTTTCCTTGCGATTCGGTTACGCTTCGGGATACGCCGGGCAGGGATAATGCCTCTGCAATCACCGGCAGGCGCAGTCATGCGCCACTCAGAAGGAGGATTTCCATGTTTAGGTCTTTCCGCAAGATTCTTACCATTACAGCAGTAGTAATAGCCTCAACCGCAGGTGCGACACCCTCCCGCGCAGAAGGCCGCATCGACCCGTCAACGCTGGTCTCGATTTCGCACGGGACTTTCAACGGAGTCCAATACACGCGCTATGAGGCCATGTTCGAGGGCATCACGTCTAACCAGCGGCCTTACCGTGTGCCCTGCCAGATCATCGCCCCGGTCAACCCCAGCGAAGGCAGCGGACTGCTCCTATTCGACTGGCTGGTCATTAGCACGTACGTTACCGCCGTCGGGCAGGAGCAGGCGGATGCCCGGTA
>JBKJZI010000035.1:0-14587 GCA_046715155.1 Chthonomonadales bacterium
TTCGACGGCCTTGCTCGCGCTGCGGCCGGCGCCGCATCCTCGATTGCCGGCAACCGCGCCGCCGCCATGATGCGCCTGGAATCCGGCCGATTCCGCGGTCTCCGTTGCAGCCGCGGCGCACAGCCAACATCGATCAACATCGATTCAAACGACCTCGCGGTGGTCGGAGCATCGCTCTCCTCCGATTCTGTAATCGAGCTCCCGGAATCCGTCGGGCCGGTGTCTGTGGCCCTGGGTTTCCCGCTGGTCACGATCCTTCCCCTACGCGGCCGCGACCGGAATCTCACGGGGATACTGGCACTCGGCGCGGATAGGGACCGGGCGGCCTATGATTCCCTTCGCCGAGCGCACCTCGAAGCCGTGGCGAACCAGGCAGGGCTCGCCCTCGAATCTTTGCGTTTGCGCGTCGACCTTCAGACCGCTTACGACGACCTCAAGCAAGCCCAGGACGGCCTCGTGGAATCCGCCAAGCTGAGCGCCGTGGGCACGCTCGCCGCAAGCATTGCCCACGACATCCGTAATATCCTCACTCCCCTGCAGCTTGAGATTTCCCTCTCGACCGCCGATTCCGCCGGGTCTGTTCGAGCACAGATCGGCCGTCTCTCGGCATTGACCTACCGCTTACTAGCGCTGTCGCGTCCCGCGCAAGTACACCTGCAGGCTGTTCGTCTGTCGGACGTCCTGTACTCAGTAATACCGCTTCTCCGCCCGCAGGCCGAAGTCGACGGAATCCGCATAGAATGCTCCGTTCCGGAAGGTCTTCCAGCCGTGTCCGCGGATTTCGGCCGCCTGGAGCACCTCTTCATCAACCTCGGCCTGAACGCGCTCACCGCGATGTCGCCAACCGGCGGCCTTCTTACGTTCGTAGCCCAACAGGACGAAAACGGAGTCCGCGTCGATGTAAGCGACACCGGTCCAGGGATTCCGCCCGAAAGCCTCCCGCGCCTTTTCGAGCCCTTCTACACCACCAAAGCCAACGGAACCGGCCTCGGCCTCTTCAGCGCCATGCGCATCGCCGAGGATCACGGCGGGACAATTTCAGTAAGCGCTGGAAAGGGTGCCGTATTCACTGTCCATCTTCCCGCAGGTATCTCCTAATCCCAATCCTAATCCTAATCCTAATCCTAATCCCAATCCCAAGGAGCACGCGCCCGAATGTTCGACCACGAAAAACTCGAAGTATATCAACTGGAGCTCCGCTTCGTAAGCTGGATATCAGACCTTCTTGACGAGGTGCGTGAGCAAAAGGGATCTCGGATTCGCGAAGTTAGCGATCAAATCGATCGGTCCAGCTTATCCTCACTACTGAACACCGCGGAAGGAAATGCGAAGCGTCAGCCGGGACTTAGGACACGCTATTTCGATGACGCCCGAGGATCGGCTTTCGAGAGCGCGGCGTGCCTGGATGCTCTTGTAGCGAAGCGCGCTTGCACGGCAGATCGGATTCGGCCGGGCAAGGAGATGCTGGTTTCGAGTTTCGATTGTGCGGATGCTCACGAAGTTAAGCCCAATTCCGATTCAGGAAGGAGTTGTTCGGGAGGAGCACGCGGAGTACGACGTGGGAGGGAGTACAGAGTAGGATAACGATTAGGATTAGGATTAGGAGTAGGATAAAGAGGCGATGCCCGGTAAGGTTCTAATGGTCGATGACGACCGATTCATACTCAACGCTCTCGCCCGGATTCTGGGGACGCAGGGATACCACTGCACTTCAGCCGTTACGGCGGAGGAAGCGTGGCGCGCTCTGGAGACGGAGTCGTTCGACCTGATGCTGCTGGATGTCGGCCTCCCGGATGTCGACGGGATCACATTCTGCCGGCGCGTTCGCGCGAAGCACCATCTCCCGATCATCATGCTGACTGCACGGGACGGATCCTCCGATAAGATCATCGGTTTGGAAGTGGGCGCCGACGATTATGTCACCAAGCCGTTCGACCAACATGAGGTTGTCGCCCGCGTCCGAGCTCAACTCCGCCGCAGCGCGGAGTACTCCGCCACGACCCAGGAGCAGCGGCAGATCGTTATCGGGCGGCTCGTCATCGACCTGGACGCCCACGACGCCTACTTTGCCGATCGGGCTGCAAACCTAACGCAGAAGGAGTTCGAACTCCTAGAGCTCCTCGCACGAAATCGAGGGCGCGCCATGGCCCGGGACTATCTCTTCGAGCACATCTGGGGATACGATGCGGAGCTCGGCGAAAAGACCCTCACCGTCACCGTCAGCCGCCTCCGTCAGAAAATCGAGGAAGATCCCGACAACCCCCGTTACCTGCTCACCGTCCGCGGATTCGGCTACAAGCTGGCCGCCCCGGAATTGTAAGCCACGGATAACCCTCCCGTAACCTTCCTGTTACCTTCCCACGATAGAGTGTTCTTGTCACGGCCGGCCGACCCTCCCATGGGCACGTGCGGGTCGGTCGACCGTGCAGTCAATTCCCGGCGCAGCATCCAGTCTCTGAGCGCCCGGCTGCAGGAACTCTCGAACTGTTACAGAGGAGGTAAAGATGTCTCTATCCATCAAACGAAGGGGCTGGCTGGTGCTGGCGCTGGCGGCGATTCCGGCCGCCGCGCTGCTGACTGCCCGCGCCTCGGACCATGCGGATACCGTGGAGCTGGCGCAGAACCCGGCGTTCGACCTGACGGACGTATTCATGTTCCCCAGCGCCACTAATCCGAATAACGTCGTTCTCGCAATGACCGTCAGCCCGCTGATTCCGGCCGGGCAGGCAGGCAGCCGATCCTTTTCCCCGGACTGCCTCTACCAGTTTAAGCTGGACACCAACGGCGACGCAATCGAAGATCGCGTGATTCAGGCAACCTTCCAGGGAACCGGCGGCGGCCAGCAGGTAACCGTCGTCGGGCCCGTCGCACCCAATCGTATCGGCACCGAGAACGAATTGATGTCCGGCCCCGTCATCGCCCAGGGTTCGGTGAACACGAATCTCACCGGCTCAGGCGGCACGACGGTCTTTGCGGGGCCGCGCTCAGACCCGTTCTTCTTCGACCTGGAGCGCTTCTTTCAGATACTGCCGGACCGGGCGACACCGATCACGGGTGTGCCAGATCCCACTCCGAACACGCCAAAGGCCGCCTCCTGGAGGGCGCCCGGCGCCGCCCAGGACTTCCTGGCCAACTATAACGTCCTCGCAATCGTGGTCGAGCTGCCGAAAACCCAGATTGGGAACGGCGTCGTCGGCCTCTGGTGCACAACGAGCCGCTAAGGAGATAAGCCGAATGAAACTCAAACTAAACACGGCGATTGCTGCCTGCTCTTTACTTGGGCTGGCCGCAATGCCCGGATGCGGCGGGGACGACGGTCCGAGGGTCTACCGCCAGTTCGACCGCCTCGCGCGCCCGGTGGTCAACGAAGTCTTCGCCACCGTCGCCAACAACCGTCACAAGATCAACGACGAGATTCCACCGACCCAGGACGTGAACGAGATTCGGAATGACATCCAGACGTTCATGACCCAGGCCGCGGGACGCTCGCAGGCGATCACTGACGTCGTCAAAGCCGTCCTCGTCCCGGACATGATGAAGGCGGACCTCTCCAAGCCCGCCCCGGCGGCCTATCTTGGCGTTGAGACCGCAAACGCCTTCGGCGGCCGCAAACTGACCGACGACGTGGTCGATATTTCGCTCGGCGTGGTCTTCGGTACGACCGTGTCGGACCTCGGGCTCGCCGCCGCGGACAATCGCCACATAACTGCCCTGACGAGCGATAACGTGGGCGCCGGCGGGAAGAACTTCGCAAACGCCTTCCCGTACCTGGGCGCTCCCCTCTAACCCGAATCATCGAGCCGGCCAGATGCCCGGGCCGGCTCCACCTATTCGCAAAACGACCATGAAACCATTCACGCCCGTACTCGCTGTCCTTCCAATAGGAACCGTCGCCTGGATTCTGCTGAAACCGGTTCACGCCAAACAGAATAAACCGGCGCCAATCGTCTCAAGAACGGCCTACGATGCTACTTTGGCGGCTCGCACCGTCTCCTTCTACGAGGGCGAAGTGAAGCGGGACCCGGAAGCGGCCATAGGAAATGCGCTTCTCGCGGGCGCCTGCCTGCGGCGGGCTGCGGAAACCGGTGACCTTGCAGATTACAAACGCGCGGAATCAGCAGCTCGCAAATCGATCGGAATCCGCCGCAAGTTCAACCCCGACGGATTCAACCGCCTTGCACAGGCCCTAGTCGCTCAACACCGATTCCGCGAAGCGCTCGACGCAGCACGAGAAGCGGAATCCGTCCGGCCCGGCAACGTCACGGCGCTCCGCTTGCAAACAGATATCCTCTTCGAGCTGGGGGAATACGCAGCAGCGGAATCCACCCTACGGAAGCAGGGGAACGCCATGTTGGACCCCACGGGTCTCGCGCAGCAGTCGCGCTTCGCGCAGCTCCGCGGGAGCAACGAGGAAGCGGTCCGGCTGGTGAGAAAAGCGGTAGGCGAAGTCGAACGTGCGTACCACGTTTCGCCCGAAGAAACCGCCTGGTTTCACGCTCGACTCGGCGCTGCGCTGGCCTATGCGGGCCATTCTGACGCCGCGGATGGTGAGTATGCAGCCGCCTTATCGCTCTTCCCAAGCGATTATCGGACCATGGCGCTCCGCGCCGAGCTAGCCTCCAATCGGGGGGATTTGCCGAACGCCCGGCGATGGGCGGAGGAAGGCGCGAAGATCCAGCGCACGCCGGAAATCACCGGTCTGCTCGGTGATGCGTACCGTGCGTCCGGTGATTCTGATCGAGCAGAGCGGCTATATCGCGAAACGCTGGCAGGACTCCCGCATGAGCGCGAGAACGGCCACACCCATACCCATCACCACGGACGGAAACGGTTCCACGCCCATTCCCACGCACCGTCGGCAGGCTCCCACGGCCACCTTCATGACCGGCATCTGATTCTGTTTGCCGCCGATCATGGTATGCGCCTGCAGGACGCGCTCGCTCTTGCGAGACACGAGCTGACGATCCGCAAAGACATTTACACGTACGACGCTCTGGCCTGGGTGCTGCACAAGCTAGGCCGAAACCGAGAGGCAGATTTCGCAATTCGAAAAGCGCTTTCGTTCGGTACAAAAGACGCGCGGATTCACTACCACGCCGGAGTGATCGCAAACGCGCTGGGCGATTCCGTGCGCGCCGGCAACCTTTTACGTTCTTCGCGGGACATCAATCCGCATTTCGCCCCTCAAGGCCGTGAGGACACGAATAGGATACTGTCGCGGGAAGCGTGATTATTGCTCTTTACTCGCAGCGCGCACCCTCAATCACGCGAGCTGCACCGGCGGGTGGGCTATCTGAAGCAATACTCTGTCCGGCGGGCCGGAATAGGGCCAGGCGAAGGCGTGTTTGTACGCGGCGATCTGGCACGCTCGTAGCTGGCGGAAGTCGATGATGTCCTGTATGAGCAGGTTCTCGATCTCGAACGGGAGCCGAACGTTGTGGAGGCCGGCGTTGTCCGTGCAGAGCACGATGTCGACGCCGGCCTCTTCACACCGGTCGAATACCGTCCGCAGATCGGAGAGGTCCTTCATGGTGCCGGTCTTCAGGTAGGTGGTCGGGCAGACCTCTAAACACTGTCCGCGCTCCGCCACATCCGGCAGCAGCTCCGGGAACCGCAGCGGAATCTGGATTCCGTGCCCGATTCGGTCCAGGTAGGGCAGCAGTTCGGGATGGCATCCGTTCTCCGTCTCATAAACATGACCCGTGGTCTTCAAACCGAGCGACCTGGCAAACCGAAACAACTCGATCAGCTCGTCCATCCTACCGGCGTACGCGACGTCCGGCCCCGCCAGGTCGATCCCGCACACGAGGTCCCTCCGCTTCGCCGCCAGCTCGACGATGGCCCGGTTCACTTCATACGGTAGCCGCGAATGCATGCAAAGGATCTGGCGCATGAGCAGCGGGTACTCCGCCTGGTCGCCGGCATGCCCCACGATCTCCACCACCTCCGCCATCTGGTCGATTCGCCGCTCCTGGTCGTGATCGGAATCCGTGCGGAAATAGGGGGTGAAGCGGAGCTCTAGATAGCAAATACTCTCGAAAACATAAGCGCCCCTGACGAGCTTGGAGACGAAGTACTCCAGCGTGTCCACGCGCTGCACCTGCTCCACCATTGTGTGCAGCTCAAGGTACTCCTCCAGGCTCGCCCGCGGACGCGTAATAAACTCCTCGAAATCCTCATACTCCGGATACTTCTTGGCCAGCGGATGGTCGTGCCGCACCAGATACCGCCAGAAAACCCGAGGCACAATCGCCCCGCCCAGATGCCGATGCAGCTCCGCATGAAGCGCCATTTTCGGATAAGTCCCGACTCAGTCTAAGAGTGGAAGAGTGGAAGAGTGGAAGAGTGGAAGACCCGTCGCTTCTTCCACTCTTCCACTCTACGGAATCTCCGCTATTGAGTTTACCTCTGCCACCCTGTGACCGGTTTCATAGCGAAGCGGGCGCTCAAACCGCTATCATCTTCTCGACCGTGCCGGAAGGCGGCGGACCGATGTTTCAGCCGACCCGCTCCCTTCCGGCGCCATAACCCTCCCTATACCTCCTTTGGGCAATCACCGCCCCGCGCAGCGCGCTCCCAGTATTCCGCGCTGCGCTTTTCTTTGTCTCGTCTTTGATCCGTCCGATCCGACCGATCTGTCCGATCCTGGCCTGGAATCTCGTATAATGAGCCCGTCATGAAGGACCGGAATCGCAAAAAAGGGTGGGATCGCTCGACCTGGGTAAGTCTCAGCCCGAACGGGCTCGGATTTACCAAGCCGAACCACTATTGGGATATGGCGCGTGTCCTCTGGGACAACCGCGACAACCTCCCTTACGCCTGGCGGATTCTGACCCGTGGAGTCTGCGACGGCTGCGCGCTCGGCGTTTCCGGTCTGAAGGACTGGACCATGGACGGCCCTCACCTCTGCTCCGTCCGCCTCAACCTCCTACGCCTGAACACCATGCCCGCCCTCGACCACCGGATTCTTTCCGACGTTGGCCGGCTTAAGGAACTCTCCTCTAAGGACCTCCGTGACCTCGGCCGCCTCCCATACCCCATGCTCCGCCGAGCCGGCGACCCCGGATTCCACCGAATCACCTGGGATGAAGCGCTCGACATGGCTGCCCAGAAGATGGGGTGTTCGGGTGTTCAGGTGTTTGGTGTTCATGGCCCGAACACCCGAACACCCGAACACCCGAACACCCGAATCGCGTTCTACCTAACAAGTCGTGGCCTCACCAACGAAACCTACTACGTCGCCCAAAAGGTCGCCCGGTTCCTGGGGACCAACAACATCGACCAATCCGCGCGCATCTGCCACGCACCCAGCACTATCGCGCTCAAGCAATCTATCGGGGCCGCGGCCTCCACCTGCTCGTACAAGGATTGGCTCGGCACCGACCTGCTCGTCCTCATCGGCAGCGATGTGCCGAACAACCAGCCGGTCACCACGAAGTACATGTACTACGCCAAGAAAGCCGGCACAAAGATTCTTGTTGTGAACCCATACCGCGAGCCCGGCCTGGCCGCGTACTGGATTCCGTCTGCGGTGGAGAGCGCGCTTTTCGGAACGAAGTTGGCGGACGAGTTCTTTTCCATCCACGTCGGCGGAGACGTCGCCTTCTTCAACGGCGTCGTCAAGAGCCTGATAGCGAAGAGTGGGGTCGATCAAGAGTTCATCCGGGAGCATACTGCGCAGTTCGAGGAGTTGGCGGAATCCGTGGGCGTTCAGGACTGGGAGAAGCTGGAGAAGCTCTCAGGCGCGTCTCGCGCGGACATGGAGCGGTTCGCGGATCACGTGGCCGCGTCGAAGACCGGAGTCTTCGTATGGAGCATGGGCGTCACGCAGCACAGAAACGGCGTCGATAACGTGCGGGCCATCATCAACGTGGCGCTCACTCGCGGATTCGTCGGCCGGGAGAAGTGCGGCCTCATGCCCATTCGCGGCCACAGCGGCGTTCAGGGCGGCGCTGAAATGGGCTGCTACGCCACCGCGTTCCCCGGCGGCCTGCCCATCAATGAGGAAACGGCTTCACACTTCGAGGACCTGTGGGGATTCCGCCCGCCTTCCCATCCCGGTCTTAACGCAGTCGAAACCATCGATGTCGCCGCGAATTGCGAGATTGATGTCTTCTACGCCGTCGGCGGCAACTTCCTGGAGACACTTCCCCAGCCGGATTACGTACGAGACGCCCTCGCCAACATCCCGTTGCGGATTCATCACGACATCTTCGTCAGCTCGCAAATGCTGGTGGAGCCGAAGGAAGCGGTCCTCCTCCTGCCGGCCACCACGCGCTATGAGCAGCCCGGAGGAGGAACCGAGACCACCACCGAGCGGAGAATTCTGTTCAGCCCCGAGATTCCCGGCCCCCGAATCGGCGAAGCCCGCTGCGAATGGCAAACGCTGATCGATCTGGCCAAACGAGTCGACCCGGATCGCGCGCGCCTTATCGATTTCGCCGACGCTCACACCATTCGCGAAGAGATCTCCCGCGCCGTACCCTTCTACCGTGGAATCGAAACTCTCAAGAAGGCGGGGGATCAAATCCAATGGGGCGGCCCGCGCCTGTGCGAGGGATTCCGCTTTGGAACGGAGGATGGCCTCGCCCATTTCGCGGCCCTGTCACCCCCCGAACAATCACTCCCGGAAGGCCGATTCCGCCTCACCACCCGCCGAGGCAAGCAGTTCAACTCCATGGTCCACGCCGACCGCGACCCCCTCACCGGCGCACACAGAGATTCCGTACTTATGTCACCGGAAGACGCCGGGCGCTTGGCTCTCGTCGACGGCGCAGCAGTCGTCCTGAAGAACGAGCACGGCCAACTCGATGGCCGAGTCACCCTCGCCCCCATGCGCTCCGGAAACCTCCAGGTCCACTGGCCCGAAGCCAACGTCCTCATCCCCAACGGAATCCGAGACCAATCAGGCGTGCCCGACTACAATGCCATTGTCGAAGTCACCGCAGTCTGACCTCGCCACGGATTCCGAAGCCGTTCCGGTACGGGAAGCTTATGTGGCGTACCAACCCCCAACTCACGTCGCTCGCACGATTCGAATGCTGCTACGATATGTCCCGACCAAGTATCTGGGAGGTCTCGCCGAGATCCTCCTCACAAATTCCGGCAGCTCACGCGAATTGAGGAGATCAAAAACGAAGTCGCGGAAGCGTAGCATGCCACTGACCGAAGCGCTGGGTCTATATCGCCGAAGATGGAACGAACAGCCCGCCATGATTGTAATACACGTCGAGCGGCTCGAACACTATCGCAGGGGGTTTGGATTCGTCGGCAAGCTCCCGGCGGTTTGTGCTTTCTTGTATGCGTCAACGCTTTACCATGAGATCGGTCATCACATACACTCGACAAGGAAGCCTGAATATCGTGAGAGAGAGGACGTCGCCGATCAATGGCAGCGCACCTTGTTGAGGGACTTCGCGCGAAAGCGATACTGGTACTTGATTCCGCTATTCTACGTCGTAAGTCGTTTTAATCGCTGGAGGGGCCTTCACGCATCTCGACGGAATTGGCAAGGATCCAATCGGTAGCCCCAGTCAGATCTGCTGCGATGTGATCGGGCTTGCAGGAGAACCGACTCGCGTCGAATTCCGAAAGCTTGCCCGAGAGTACCAGAATCGTTCGCGCGCCGACGGAGGCGCCGCAGGCGATATCTTCCGGCCGGTCACCCACGAAGTAGCTTCTCTCGAAGTCGATTCCGTGCTCCTCTGCCGCCTTCCTGAGCATTCCGGGCGCCGGCTTCCGGCAGTCACAGGCGTCGTCCGGCGTATGCGGGCAGAAGTAGATTCCGGAGATGCGCCCGCCCGCGGATTCCACTTCCTCGAGCAGTCGTGCGTGAATCAGCCCGAGCGCCTCTTCGGTGAAGAATCCCCGTCGGACACCCGATTGATTGGTGATAACGACGGTGACGAATCCAGCATCGTTGAGTTGTTTCACAGCCTCGGGGGCTCCGGGCAGCATCTCCAACTCGTCCGCGCTGCGGATAAAGTCTTCGCTGTCCCGGTTCAGCACGCCGTCGCGGTCCAAAAACACCGCCGGCCGGAGCTGATTATTATCCATTCTTCACGCGCTCCCGAACCTCCGTAAACGCCGCGTGAAGAATGATCGTGTGGAGGTCTTCTATTTGCTGCATGTTATCGCTCTCCACCACGATACAGTCGTCCGCTGCGAGCGAAAGCCTCCCGCCGCCGAATCCGGACAGTCCGAACGTACGAGCGCCCTTCAGCTTCGCGGCTTCGATTCCGTTGATCACATTGGGCGAATTCCCGCTGCCGCTGATTCCGATCACCAGGTCGCCCGGCTCGGCCCAGCATTCCACCTGCGGCGCGAAGATGTTCGCAAACTCGGAATCATTCGCCCACGCCAGCACGAGCGGCCCGCAGTCTGCCAGACAAATCGCCCTCATCGCCCGTCCGGATTCGATCTGCAGACACTTCTGGAAGTCATTCGCAAAGTGGGATGCCGTGGCCGCGCTCCCGCCATTCCCCATCAGCAGCAGCTTCCCCCCCGTCCGCCAAACCCCCTCAAGCGCATCCGCGAGTCGGAGGACGTCGGACTCTGCAACCTCGCCCACAAGTTCCGCAATGCGATGTAGATAACCAGGTATCAGGCTCAGCTCCTCAACTCCTCATGGATCGCCCTGTCGAAGGGCGGAATCTTCCACTCTTCCACTCTTCCACTCTTGCCTTCCTCCGCCAGCCGGCCGTTCATCACCGGGAACATTCACTAAAACGGATGCGTCTTTTACTAAACGTCACCGGGCGAGGAATTCGTCCTGTCGCGTCTAAGCACGGGAACATTTGCTCGGCGCTTCCGGAAAACGGTGTTTCGGCCGCACTCCAGGAGGCGCAAGGTACTACGTCTGGAGGTTCTAGTATGGCACAGACCGATTCGCGGAGCCCGTCCAAATCAGCCGGCAAGGGTAGAGGCTGGCATGGCGACCCTGAAGGCCACGCGAGCGCGGGTCGCAAGGGTGGAGCCAAAGTATCGAGAGACAAAACCCATATGGCTGAGATCGGCCGCCGCGGCGGCGCAAAAGTATCTCAGGACCGCTCCCACATGGCAGAAATCGGCCGCCGGGGAGGCGAAAAAGTATCCCAGGATCGCCATCACATGGCGAATATAGGTAAAAAAGGCGGCGAAAGCCGATAAATTCGAGGGTATCGGGTATCGGGTTTCGGGTATCCGATCGGAATAGCCCGAGACCCGAAACCCCAGACCCGAGACCCTAAGCCTCACCAATCCGCGACCGACCCGTCATCCTCGTGCCGCCAGATTCCAACGTCTCGTTGAGGCGTTAGCGGAATCGACTGCAAGTACTCCTCGTCCACGTCTATTCCTAACCCCGCCCCGGTAGACAGAGTGATGTATCCATCCTCGATTGTAAACGGATTGCGCAAATAGCCCTTGCCAAGGTGAACGTACTCCTGAACCAGGAAGTTCGGAATGCACGCGTCGATCTGAAGCGCCGCCGCGAGATTAATGGGCCCGTAGGGATTGTGAGGCGCGACCGCCGCATAATGGCATTCCGCCATGGAAGCGATGTGGACCGACTCCAGAATCCCGCCGCAAATGCACGGGTCCGGCTGAACGATAGCCGCGGCCCCTTTCTCCAAAACATCCCGAAACGCCCACTTCGTAAACAGCCGCTCGCCCGTTGCCACGGGGGTCTTGAACTGCCGCGCCACTCGCGCCAATGCATCCACGTTCTCTGGCAGCACCGGTTCCTCGATGAAATACGGATGGTATGGCCGCATCGCCTCCTCCATCGCAATCGCCATTGCTGGGGAAACGCGTCCATGAAAGTCCAGCATGATGTCCACGCCGGAACCGACGGCCCCGCGCACCGCCGCCACCCTCGCCGCCGCCTCCTCCACGACCGAGTAATGGTCCACCACGTGAACGCGCTCGAACGGGCAGAACTTCATTGCGGAGAATCCGCGTGAGACAACCTCCCGGGCGCTAGCCGCCAGTTCCTCCGGAGTGCTTCCGCGCGGGCGGGTATACATACGGATCCTGTCCCGTGTCGGCCCGCCTAGCAATTGGTAAACAGGAACTCCAAGCGACTTACCCAGGATGTCCCACAATGCGATCTCGATTCCGCTGATCGCCGCGCAGAGCGTCGGCCCTCCCCGCCAGAAAGCGCCGCGGAACATGGACTGCCAGTGGTGGACGATCTTCCTCGGGTCCTCTCCATCCAGGTGGTGAGCGTAGCTCCTTACCGCTTCCGCGACGACGAGCGCCTTGTCCCCCAGCGCCTCCCCCCACCCGAACACCCCGGAATCCGTCTCCACCTTCACAAACAGCCACCTCGGCTGCACAGGGTACGTTTTGATGCCTATGATCTTCATTCGTACTCGTACTCGTGATCGTAATCGAATCCGTCCGGAGGATTCCGAGGGACAAAGAGGCGAATTACAGGGCTGATTCCGCGCCTCCAAAGTCAAATGCCAAACATACAACTATTACCCGATATCCTCGAACAAGGACCCGGAACCGGTGACGACACTCATATTGTGATCGTCTTTGACAACGATCACAACGGTTTCGAGGAAGTGGAGAACATCCTCATCGCCGCGACCGGCTGCACCCGCAAAGAAGCCCAGATCGAGACCTGGGAAGTCCACAACCTGGGCAAGTCCACCGTCCACCACGGCTCCGAAGAAGAATGCCACCGCGCCGCCGCCATCATCCGCACCATCGGAATCCGCGTCGAAGTCATTGAGGAGTAGGCAGGGACGCTTCGCCCAAGCAACGCGATTGATCGTGCGCTGGGAACAATTCGCCTTCACATTCGCTCTTAATGCAGGCGGTCAACTCATGCCCGCGCGAAAGGAGGTGGCTCCAATGATGCGAGCGCTTATCTCGTACGGTATCGCAAAGCTATTAGGCGGAGGGCTCTTTCTCGCTCTGATCATCTGGTTTATTTGGAACGCGATCGCCTGACCCTCGGGCGGGCAAACATATAAAACCTAATCCGGCGCGGGCGCCTTTCAGGCCCGCGCCGGATTAGCGGTGAACTAACGGCTGCAAAATGGCAACAACAAACACAAATCACGCTGCGCAACCGTTCGGATCCATTCCGGAGCTGACGCAGCGGAACGTCGATATTGTCGCGGAGCTGGAGGCCGCCGCGCATGCCGAGCGCTCCCGAAGCGACATCGTTGCCGACGCGGTATCAGGTTTTTGTGGGAGCATGCCATTCTACTGGATTAACGCGGCATGGTTCTCCGCCTGGATCGGATGGAACACAATCCCCGGCTTTCGGCACTTCGACCCCTTCCCGTTTTCCTTCCTCACCCTGATGGTATCGTTGGAAGCCATTTTCTTAAGCATCTTCATCCTGATCAGTCAGAATCGCCAGCAGCTTTTGGCCGATAGGCGAAACCACTTCGACATGCAGATCAACTTGCTGGCGGAGCAGGAAAACAGCGCGATTCTAGTCATGTTACGACAAATCATGGAGCGGCTGGGCATTTCGCACGAGGACCAGGTGAGCCGAACCCTCGAAGAGCCGGTTGATCCCGCTAGACTCATCACTCAAATTCAAGAGACGATTGAACAGCCCCGTGATTCAAGTGGTGAAACCCCCGGTCAAAACACCCAGCCGCCGCCGGTCGATGCTCCAACTGCGTGAGTCAGGTTTCCGGAGATGCACCAGAATGAGCTTCTGACCAGACAGCCAGGGACTTAAGGCTGCCCTTAGGAGGTCCTCTGTTTCTTCGGCGCCTGTCGAAGATTAAACTCTACCAGCGCCGGCCGATGCCGGCGCCGATGAAGTAGTCGGGGCGGGCGCTGTTGAGACCGATTCCGGCTCGGACATCTAACTGGTAGTCGTTGTTAACAAGGAAGGTGATTCCGCTGTCGATGTAATTGGCGTTGGGGCCGCCCTTGCCCGCAGGCACGAAGGTGAAGTACTCCAGGTAAACGCCCACGCGGTCATTGACGGAGTACCCAAACGATAGCGTGCCGGAAAACTGGCCGAACCGCGCGCCGCCCTCGCTAGCCCAGCCGTAGTTGAGGTTCGACCCCATCCCCAGCTTCTCCGACAGGTCCCAGGCTAAGCACAGCTTGGCCTCGGGCTGAAAGTTGTCTTCGCGGAATCCGCACGAGCCGGTCGGAATCGTGGTGTGCCCGATGAGCGCAATAGTGGGGGACCGGAGTCCTGGCGACCCGTTTCGCAGTTTCGCCTTGAACCCGAGCGTCGCATCCTCCAGCCCCGAAACCTGTCCGGAAGCACTTCGCACCCAGGCGTAGGAGTTGATTCCGATCCGCGCCTCCGTCCGCCGCCCGGTCGCGATCCGCAGCAGCAGTTCCCCCAGCGTGTGCGCCTTCTCATCTTCCACGCGGGAAAACGTGTACCCACCCTCGAGCTGAATCCGCCCAAACGGCACGGATTCCGCGGTCTCCGTAAAGTCCGGCCGATCCGTGGCAATAGGATCGTCCTGTGCAAAGCAGCAGGGAGCAGCCAACACCAGGGTAGTCAGGATGGCGACAAAACGGGTCATCGTAAACCTCCAGGGGAGACTCACCAAACGTGCGGGACCAACTTGAACCGGACCCGGCCGGCATAATCGCTATACCCGTCCAG
>JBKJZI010000036.1:0-4755 GCA_046715155.1 Chthonomonadales bacterium
GCCGTCGGACAATGCACCGCCGTAAAAATCACAACCAGTGCCTTACTCTTCTTAAAACTCGCCAGGGAATAACTCTTCCCATCCACCCCCACCAACCGAAAGTCCGGCGCCTCAGTTCCGATCTTCAGAGGTGAAGGGTTGTCGTCACCCCGTACGCCCCGAACCGTGGCGGCGGCAAAAGTCAGCACCAGTACAATCATCCCTGGCAGGACCGCAAGGGCACGACAGATGGGACGGCTCGTTATGCTCTTCTTCACTTCAGTCCGCCTCTCATTGCCTTTTCAGGGTTCGCGAGCGCCTATCTCTCTAGGAGCTGGAATCGGGACGTGATGGATCGGGTGGACGATTCCGCCGAATTGCGCCGATAATGGTGTCTGCCTCGCGCACGGCGAGCGCGTCTACCTGGGCGGGCACAGCACCGGGGCCACGCTGGCGCTTCTGACTTCGGAAGTGACCAGCGGATTCCGCGGAACCCTCGCCTTCGGGCCGGTAGACGACAACTCCGCGTATGGACCAGGATCGGAATACCTGCCGTTCGACGCTTCGGATCGGCGGACAGTCAAGCGGAGGTCCCCCGGTCACTGGCTCTCATCCATCCGCTCCCCGGTCTGGGTAATCGAGGGGACGCGAGGAAACATCGATTCGCTCCGCGCGATGAAGTCAGCCAGCCGGAACCCGCTCGTCCACTTCGTCGAGATCCAGGGGGCCGACCACTTCTCCCTGCTCGGCCCCCTCAACGAGCTCATCGCCGGCAAGATCCACGCCGATACCGCCCCGACCTGTAACGTCACCCTCACCAGCGAAGAAGCCACGAAGCTATTCGCACTCTAGACCGTGCCGCCGATTCAGCCGGCCGATCAGTTCGGTGGGGTGGATATACGCATTTCCCCGGTCAAGTGTACTCGCAGCGCCCCACCCGTTGGGTCCATTCGCGGCAGAGCCGTTGACTTGCTGTTCTGTCAACCGGTCACGGCATAAAGATGCCATTGTCCGCTCAAACCGCGAAGCGACGCCGCTCCGCGGTCATCGAGCTGTATTTCAGACCTGACGAGAAGGTCAGAGACCGTGCGCGATAATAGGATCTCTCCGCTGTCGGCCAGTTCTAGCATCCGCGTCGCAATGTCGACGGCCAATCCGTGGATTCGGTCGCCACGCACTTCGACCTCACCCGCATGGAGGGTGAGCCGGAGATTGCCGCCGAGGGCTGTGACACCGTCACGGATCGCGCAGGCGCAATCGACTGCGCGCCGCGCTGACTCAAAAGATGCGACAAAGGTATCTTCCGCGAGTAACCAGAGGCGCCCTCCGAAACGCTGAAGCTCCACTCTGACTATTTCATCGTGCAGGTCGAGCCACTCTCGAAGCCTCCTGTTTCCGAGCTCCGAGGCGAGCTGCATTGCGCCAACGAGGTCGGACACGAGGATCGTTACGACATCATGAGCGGCCGGCCCCATGCTTGCGAGCGGCGGAAAGTCCTCTGGCAGCCCGACGCCGCACAGCTGCCACACCTCCTCCGTTCGCTCCAGGCCACGTAGCCGGTGGCTTCCGAGACTGCGCAACGCTAGCCCATCGGGAAGGGAATCGACGACTAGTTCGAAGGTGGCGCGTGATAACAAGATCTGCCTCCCGTGCGCCATAGATCGCAGCCTGCCGCAGCGATTAGGCGGCAGACCGTAGTAGTCTCCAGCCCGGAGTTCGGTCTCCCCCGTATGCACGGCTATTCGAACTCGCAGATACACGTCACCCGGCCAATGTTGCTGAATGAGCGCTCTTTGCAACGAAGCGGCCGTTATCACAGCGTTCCTGGGCCGCCCGAACACGGCAAAATGACTATCGCCTTCCCCGCGTGGCTTGACGAGTACTCCGCCTCCCTGCGTTATTAGGTTTGCGAACAGAGAATCATGTTGCTCTATGGCTTTGGGCATCGTATCGCGATAGTCGTGCCAGAGTAGCGTGCTCTCTTCCACATCCGACATCAAAAAGGTCACGACACCATTTGGCAGCGTTGTCATCCAAATCGTCCAGACTCCGAGGTGGGTTATTCTCTTTCCAACCGGTCCGCGCGACGTATCAACGAGAAGACCACGATTCGAATCCGCTCACCGACCGCTTACGAAATCCGCATCCTCACAGAGCGGCGCCTGCCGCTCCAGCACTTGGATACGGTATGGACACGCGCGGAACATCTTCTACGCACTCCAAAAAACCTCCTGCCCGCCACACACTATAGTGGCGCCTTGATGGACTACCCCTAGCGCCGCTTGGAAAGCGCCAATGCTTCCTGTAGCAGGCGGTGTAGTGTCATAAGCTCTGGGCTCATCTCGCCTCCGCTTATCCTTGCGTGCTCGCTGTCGAACACGTCCAGGCTCAGGTCCGTTGGGTGAATCCGTCCGTAATTCGGCGGTTCGCAGGAGTCATCGAATTTGTCGAGCGCTTCGGGGAGATTCCCTGGGGTTGCCGGAAATGACGGAGTCACCCGTGCGAAGTCGCGCGGACTTTCCCGCACAATACAAGAAGCTCGAACTCGTCGCGCCTGAAGAACTCTACAGGCTGCTTTACTGCTCGTACTACGGGACGCGTTTTCTGCCACTGGGAGGGAAGTAGCAATGGCTGCCCTTGGGTTTCTCGGTTTCCAGCGACGAACGGAGAAATGCAATCTAAAGCCCTTTGCGCACTCTTAGCTTTGGTTAAGTGCGGTTCGATAATTGCTCGAGATGGAAGATTACGTCTCGCCGCATAGATTAATTCGCCCATCGATGGGCAGCGACTTACGGAACTTCGCTCAATGTCACGTGATTGTGACAAACTCTGGGATGATAGCTTGTAGATGATCAGGGTCCCTTCATATGCGAGTTCCGCCTTGGATTCATCCGTGTCCTCTTCAGAACCTCGAAGAATATACAGAAATTTTTCTGCAATCCCTTGACAACTCTACAAACAAGCACTATAATGTCTACTAATACGCTTGTGCGTGTGTCTGATACGTGAGGAGGACCACTGCCGTTTGCCCGAGTGAGATCCAGCCGTCTCCTCGATCCACCCAGCCAACCATAAGACGATGCGAGAACGCGGACGGAATCGCGCCTCGCCGACTCGTCTTCGGCTTCCGGCTTCATCCCTAGAGACATTCAAGAATTACCACGGAATTCATTCCGTGGTCAGGATGAAAGGGACCGGAATCGTCGTACAAGGAGTTCGCCCAGAAGGGCCGTCGTACAAGAAGCTTGGACCTGAGTTGAGCGAGGATTGACTCTCAACCCTCAACTCGAGGATCCCGTCGTACAAGCAGCCAGCATCGAGTGGCTCTGAGACAGATCGCGCTTACGGAATCCGCAATCCGCATTCCGCAATCGTCTTACCCCCGTCAGACGTTCGCCGTCATCACGATAAATCGGCCGGTCGCGCAATAGGTCCCAAGAGACCGCGCGACCGTGAATTCAACCGCGGTGTAAACCCGTCGGTTCCTTGACAACCAGGTTCGGGTCTGGATACGGAATCCATTGGACATTGGTCATTTGTCATTGGACATTCCGGATTCCTCGTCGCGTCCTTTGCGTTCGTGGCGTGAAACGGAATCCGGAATCATTCGTGTCCATTCGTGAACATTCGTGGTTCCGGATTCAGAGCGACCAGCCTTTGCGGTACTCGCGCCGCAGGAATTGGTCGACGTCGGCGTTAGTTACTTTGCCGGCTTCGCCGTCGTAGTGGATCTGCTTGCCGTAGCCGGCCTGGAGGGCGACGATTCCCAAGAGCATCGTCTCTGTCAGCACGGAGGCATACTCCAGAGGCGTGCTTGCTTTGCCCTCGCCTTTGCAGGCATTCGCCCAGTTGACGCGGTGGCCGGTTTTGATGCGCTCGTACGTCTGCGGGACGGATTTTGCCGATTCCGTCAGGGATTCCGGATAGAGCTTCGGACCGCTGCCGTAAGTCTGGTGCGCCAGGACTCCCTTGTCCCCGATGATAAAGACGCCGCCACCGCGGTCGAGAGGAATATTCGCGGGTAAGACATCAGGGCGGGGCGCCATAAGGCCGCCATCGCACCAGATCATCCTTACGGGAGGCTGGCTTCCTCGCGCGGCGAAGTGGTAGACGACCTGAGTGGCGAGCGGATGGCTCACCTTCCTGCCTGCGCTGTCCGTTCCCCACGGCGTCCCGGTAGCTTCGATCGACGTCGGCAGGCCGAGCTTCAGCGCCCCGAACGGATGGTCGATCAGGTGCGCGCCCATGTCGCCGAGCGCCCCGGTGCCCCAGTCCACCCATCCGCGCCAGTTGAATGGATGGTAGATCGGATGGTACGGCACTTCCGGCGCGGGACCCAGAAACAGGTCCCAATCGAGGCCGGGCGGCGGCGAATAGGAACCGGCCATGGCCCCGGCGGTCTCGACATTGACGCGGCGCTGGGACCAATCGTTTCCGAATCCGCCGAGGGTATTGAGCGACCCCTCGAACTTCCCCGGGCGCGGCACTCCTTGCGGCCAGATAGGCCGGTTCGTCCAGACATGCACCTCCCGCACGGGACCGATGACTCCGGCCTGGATCCACTCGTTGATCAGCCGGGCGTCGTTGCTGGAGTGTCCCTGGTTACCCATCTGGGTCACGACCTTGGTGCGAACCGCGGTCTCCCGCAAGACGCGAGCCTCATGTACCGACCAGGTAAGGGGCTTCTCTACGTAGACGTGCTTGCCAAGCTCCATGGCCGACTTGGCGACGGTGGCGTGCAGATGGTCCGGGGTGGCGCAGAGGACGGCGTCGATG
>JBKJZI010000037.1:0-8023 GCA_046715155.1 Chthonomonadales bacterium
CCCATTCGCTGAGTCACTTCGAACCCGAGTACGCCGGTATAGAATCCCAGGGCGCGGTCGATGTCGGCGACCTTCAGGTGGACGTGGCCGATCCTCGTTTCACTCTCAATCTCTGCCATTTTCGGCACCTCGTCTGCAATCCGTCTCGTTCGGACAATAATGCAGTAACCGCGTGCTGATATGCTCGTCTATCTGTTGAGGTATACCTCCCTCTATGGGGCTGGAACGATTCCTGCGAGCGTTCCAGCCCCATTTTGTGTTTCACGCATGCTTACTGCCAAACGCTTCGGAACATGCTTGCTACGTCACCGTTTCTCCCGGCCTTGGCGAATGTACGGTCAGACCCTCAATATCCTGCGTCAGCTCCCGAAGCTCGTCAGGCGTGCCGGCGAGGATGGGGAAAGTCCCATAGTGCATAGGGAGTACGTGACGCGGCTTGAGCAAACGGATCGCCTTATTAGCCTGGAACGGATCCATGGTGAAGTGGCCGCCGATTGGGAGCATGGCCAGCTCCGGGTGGTACAGCTCCGCAATGAGCGCCATATCACCGAACACATCCGTGTCCCCCGCATGATAGAAGGTGAATCCGTTTTCCAGTTTAACCACGTAGCCCGCAGCCTCCCCTCCATACAGGACTCGTCCGCTATCCTCAATCGAGCTGGAGTGCAGAGCGTGCACCATCGTCACGGCGATTCCGTCCCGACGAACTGTGCCTCCCTTGTTCATCCCGGTCACGTCGTTCAGCCCCTTCGTCCCGAACCAGTCCGCGAGCTCGACCTGCGCTATCAAGTGCGCGCCGGTTGCCTTAGCGACGGGGAGAGCGCTGGAGATGTGGTCGCCATGGGCGTGAGTTAGAAGGATCAAGTCGCACTTCTCGACTCGATGCCGCTCGGGCGGGCAAGACGGATTCCCTTCCAACCAGGGGTCTATCAGGATGGTCTTCCCGCCCGGTGAGTTCACCAGGAACGTGGCGTGCCCCAGCCAAATGATCGCGACATCGCGGTTTATTAACATGGCTTAGCTCCTTTTGTAATCTGATGATACATTCATTCTAGCCGCCAGACCTCGGGACGAAACACCAGGAGGCCGACGGTGAATCCGAGGAATATGGCCGCTCCGAGCGTGAGGGTGATCGGGATGCCGGCTCGCTCCGCAACTACTCCGGCGAAGAACGAGCCGATCGGCTGAAGGCCAGCCATGGCGAACATGTGGATCGAGACCGCGCGGCCGCGCAGATTATCCGGAGCGAGCGACTGAGTGAGCGTGTTTGCCGTCGCGAGCTCCGAGATTGCGGCCATGCCGACAAAGAAAAGCAGGATGAGCGCGAGATAGACATTCGAAGCGCCGGCGATTCCCAGGAGCGAGACCGCGAAAACGAACGCGCCCAGAATCAGCACGCGTCCTCGACGTTCCGAAGCGGCGCCCCGCCCAACCAGTACTGCCCCCACCAGGGATCCCAGGCCGATTGCGGAAAAGAGGAACCCGTACCGGCTCTCATCTAAGTGGAGCATGTCTCTCGCATAGGCCGGCATGAGGGTGGTATACGCTGAAAATGCGCAGATGCTTGTGACCGCGGTGAGCGATACAACGCTCCTCATGGGACGATTCGAACGAAGGTGCCGAACACCCTCCAGAAACCCGGTCCATACGGTTCCCTCCGACTCCTTCCGCTGGGCCAGGTTCGTCCGAATCAGCAGCAGGGAGGCGATAACCGCCGAGAAGCTTACTCCGTTTGCGAAGAAACACCAATGCGGGCCGAGGCCCGCATATAATAGGCTGCCCAATACCGGCCCTATGACGCGCGCAAGGTTGAACGAGGCCGACTGCATCGCGACGCCCGACGCGAGCTCTTCCGGGCCGACGAGATCGTAGATCATGGACTGGCGGGCGGGACCGTCGATGGCGAACACCAGCCCATTCACTCCGGCCAGCGCGACGATGTGCCAGATACGTATCTGCCCCGTCCCTGCCAGATAAGAAAGGGTGAATGCCGTTGACGCGAAGGCGGTCTGCGTTGCGAGAACGAGGGCGCGACGGTTTGCGCGGTCCGCGATGACGCCGCCAAACAACATGAACACCGTCGTGGGCAGGCCGCCCGCGAGCGCGATCAGCCCAAGAGCCTGTTTGGAACCGGTCATGTCGTACACCAGCCAGCCCATGGTGACGATCTGAATCCAGCTCCCAACGAACGATAAGACCGCGCCGCTCCAGAACAGCCGGAAGTCGCGATGCCGCAGCGGCCCAAACGAGGGGCGTCTAAGCGATGGGCGCTGAGATTCGGGAGCCGCCATCAGCCGTCTAGACCGGCCGCGTGCGCGAGCATTTGACCTTCCGCCATAAGGTTCCGCATACGCCTTCCCGGCTGTGGTAAGTTGTAGTGAGTATACCGTTCCGCACGAAGGGCCGGCGGAGTAGAACCGCTGGGCGATGGCCGGTATGGGGCTGCGGTATGCCCATTCTCTTATCGAAGCATGAGGTGATTTAATAGGATGCTGGTTCGGTTCACGATAGTCTTCTTGGTGTTAGGTCTGCTGCCGTCCGTTCGGATCGCTGCCGCGCCGCAGGGAACAGTCCAGTATAAGGTGTCCATAACCCGTCCCGAGCAGAAGCGGCTGCAAGTTGCCATAACGGTGGATCCAGGCGGCGATAGGACGGTGCTCTTTCAAATTCCAGCATGGGCTCCCGGCTATTACCAGATTCTGAACTTCGAGAAGACCATCGCTAACTTCCGGGCTTTCGACTCCCACGGCCGTGAGCTGGATGTATCGTCTTCCGACCCAAACACCTGGAATGTAACATCCGGCGCGGGAGCGGTTACGGCGACGTACCAAGTCAGGGCGGAAGATGCCGGATTCGGATTCTTCGGCGCGCACGTCGATGCTTTGACCGGATTTTTCAACGGTCCATCGGCGCTAATGTACGTGGTCGATGGAAAGCAGCTCCCGGCGACGCTTCAACTGGAGGTGCCGGCGAAATGGAAAGTTGCCTGCTCGCTGGATCCCGACGGCGAAAACAGATTCCGCGCTGCAGACTACGACGAGTTGATCGATTGTCCGGTCCAAATGGGGAAAATGGAGCGCCATGACTTCACCGTCAAGGAGATTCCATTCGCGGCAATAATCGTCGGGGAATCGAATGTCGACCGCGGGGCGCTGCTCAACACGCTTAAGCGCATAAGTCGGGCCGGAATCGACATCTTCGGGCACGCGCCATTCAAGCGGTACCATTACATCATCCATATGGATACCGGCAACTTCGGCGGCGGGATCGAGCATCGAAACTCAACCGTTTTGAACGTGTGGGGGCTGGTCTCCCGACAGCCGCATCCCTGGGCAGCATTATCGGCGCACGAGTTCTTTCACGCCTACAATGTCAAGCGAATCCGGCCGTCAGCGCTGGGGCCATTCGATTATGTGAACAAGGTCCGCACTTCCAGCCTCTGGTTTGCGGAAGGAGTGACGGAGTATTACGCCCAGATACTGCTTCGAAAGTCCGGGATCAACACCGCGAACCAATTCCTGGGCTGGATGTCCAATGAGATCAGCACGCTGCAGAGTACCGCGGCCCGCCTTAAGGTCAGCGCGGAAGAAGCGAGCCTAAAGGCATGGGAGGGAGGCAGCGTGGGCTTCGGCGGCCTCAATTACTACCTCAAAGGCAGCCTGCTCGGCCTATTGTTCGACATCAAAATCCGCCACGCCACCGACAATAAGAAGAACCTGGACTACGTTATGCGCTTGCTCGATGAACGTTTCGGGAAGATGAACATCGGATATCCGGACGACGCCATCCTTAAGGCGATAAACGAGACAGCCGGCACGGACCTGACACAGGCATACGAGCGCTATGTGAGCGGAGTTGAAGAGATTCCGTGGGCTGAGACCTTGCGGCTCGCGGGACTTCGATTTGCGCACGCCAACGAGAAGCAGGCGTTCCTCGGAATCAGCACGGCACGCGCGGCAGACGAAGGCATTCTGGTAGAGGAGATTGCAGAAGAGATTCCGGCGGCATCCAGCAAGCTGAAGGTCGGAGACATTATCACCTCGCTTGACGGCGCGCGCGTCCGGTTCGATACCTGGCCGCGAAGAATCGAAAAGCTGCGGCCTGGACAGAAAGTGGCGCTCGGTGCCCGGCGGGACGGCCGCGTACTTGGTATCCGACTAACCGTCGGCGCTCGCCCCGTGCCAAGATCGCAGATTCTGCCGAACATCAACGCAGATGCGCGAGCGCGACGTGTCCGTGACGGACTTCTCCGCATACCTGAGCCCCCGGTTCCTTTGAAACCGCGAACGGGGAGTCTGAGCCGATCCTTGGACGTACGAGCAAAATGAAGCGTGGACGCCTGAACCTCTTCTATTATGGGCCCCTGGTTGCATGGATGGGCCTGATTTTCGTCATGTCCACGGGAGTTGGCCAGGATGAAGATTCCAAGGCCCTCATCCGGCGGATTCTGCAATGGGCGACTCCCGACCTGGTAAATACGTTTACGGGAGATCAGCTCAGGTTCCTCGACTACGTTCTTCGTAAGGCGGGGCATGTCACCGAGTATTTCGTCCTTTTCTGTCTCGCCGTTCGCGCGTTCCAATACGGCCGTCCCAACCTGCGCTGGCAGTCCTCTATCGGAGCGCTGACGCTCTGCGCAGCATACGCGATATCCGATGAGTACCATCAGTATTTCGTGGCCGGCCGCACTGGAACGATCGTAGACGTGGGAATCGACTTTATCGGCGCAATGGTGGGATTGGTTACTATTCTGGGCTGGTTCGCCGCCAAACAGGCGGAGCGGGCACTCTGGCGGCAGGCGGGACCGGAATGGATTGAGGCTGGCGGCAGCATTCCGTTAGTCGAATTAGCCCGTAAGAGTGGTACCGTCCGCCCCCCTGCCCCCATTCCTGGGAGAGATTCGTAATGACCCCGATCGACCGTGGACGGGAAGTCCTACGCGCGGAAGCGCGCGCGATAGAAGCGCTCGCGGAACGCCTGGACACCCGGTTTGACGACGCGGTCAAATCGCTGTTGACATGCCGCGGTCGGGTGGTAACTACCGGTGTGGGAAAAGCGGGCGCCGTCGCCCGCAAGCTGGCGGCCACTTTGTCGTCCACCGGTACCCCGGCATTCTTTCTTCACCCGGCGGAAGGAGTGCATGGCGACCTCGGCGTCGTAACTCCGGACGATGTGCTGATCGCCCTGTCGTACAGCGGAGAGAGCGACGAGATCGTACGGCTCCTCCCGACGCTATCGCGCATCGGAGCGTACATGATCGCCTTTGTCGGGAGCCCCGGTTCGAGTCTTGGGCGCGCGGCGAATCTCGTCTTGGACATAGAAGTTGAATCTGAGGCGTGCCCGCTCGGCCTCGCGCCGACGACGAGCACGGCGGCAATGCTCGCCCTCGGAGATGCGTTGGCGCTGGCGACCATGGAGGCGCGTGGATTCACCAAGGAAGACTTCGCCGGATTCCACCCCGCGGGCGCGCTGGGTCGGCGGCTGACTCTGCGGGTCTCGGACGTAATGCGATCGGATGAGGCGCTCGCCGTCGTGCTGGAGTTAGAATCCGTGCGCCATGCTTTGTTTGCCATCACCAGGGCCGGCGCAGGAGCAGCCTGTCTCGTGGATGCTTCCGGAAGGCTTGTCGGTCTCATTACCGATGGAGACGTCCGCCGCGCGATCCTGAAAGACATAACATTTCTTGAGCGGCCGGCGGCCGAGATCATGAATCCCGATCCAATGGTTATCGCCGGTAATCCGCTCGCCGTGGAGGCGCTTCAACTCATGGAAGAGCATCCCAGGAAGATCGGCGAAGCGCCGGTGGTTGATTCCGACGGACGGCCGGTCGGCATGATAATGCTCAAGGACCTGATCCGCGCCGGAATCGTGTGAGGGAGGAACATGGCAGACCCGGAAGCCGTCGCTGAGCGCCTCAAGCGTGTGCGGTTGTTGGCGATGGACGTCGACGGCGTACTTACCGATGGTCGGATCAATTTGATAGGCGAGAATGAGGAATCCAAGCAGTTCCACATCCAGGATGGGCTCGGTATCCAGCTTGCAACCCTCGGCGGACTGACAGTCGTGTGGATTTCCGGCCGGAAGAGCACGATCGTCGACCGCCGCGCTGAGGAATTGGGAGTGACCCACCTCTATCAGGGCGCCGCAAACAAGTCCGCCGTGCTTGCGGAGCTGATAGCTGCCTACTCCGTGAATCAAGCCCAGATCGCCTATATCGGAGACGACTTGAACGACCTCCCTGCCTATTCACTCGCGGGAGTAAAGTTCGCTCCCGCTAATGCGGTGGCGCAAATCAAGGGCCTGGCTGACTTTGTTACAGAACGAAATGGAGGAGAGGGAGCAGTGCGGGAGGTCTGCGACGTGATACTGAAAGCTCAGGACAAATGGAATGACGCGGTCACAGCTTATCTGTCTCGCCTTTTGCAGCCGGATAACGGCGAAAACGTAGAACGTAAAGCGTAAAAGGAGCGAGCAATTTAATTGTTACGCATTACGTTTTACGTTTTGCGTTCGGGTTTTGTGGAATAACCGGGTAGGAGGTGATAGTATGAGTCAGACGCCTTCCGCTCCCTGCCCGCACTGCCGGGCGAAGAACTTTACTCGCCGGCGTCAGTGCTGGAAGTGCGCGCGAACATTGCCCACGTCATTCGTGCTTGAGGGTACCAGGGCATATTCTTCGGCCCAACCGATCGCGAAGGGCACTACAAGCTCCGAGGTCGCTACTGCTCCTATTGCGGAGAGAAGCAATACCCGAGAGAACACCGTGGCGCGGGCGGAATTCAGAGAGCTGGTGCGAGGGTTACTTAGAAGTGCGGAGTCTAGTTAGCCAAGACGCAATCATCTACCACACTAACGACTTCCATAACCACCTGCTCCCGCAGCAGGCAGAAAGACTAAGGGCCCTCCGCGCCGATCTCGGCAGCGGGGGCCTTTTTCTTGACGCGGGCGATGCCGTCTCCGCAGGCAATGTGACGTACCACCCGGGCGGAGAGCCTATTCTGGAGACGATGTCGGATATCGGCTACGACGCGATGACGGTGGGAAACCGCGAGTTTCATTTCACGCGCGCCGGATTCGTCGCCAAACTCTGTAAAGCCCGGTTCCCTATTCTTTGCGCCAATGTTCGCGCGCGGGGGGAAGGGACGGAAGGACGCCTCCCATCCGTAGATCACATTAGGACCGTCCTCAAATCCGGCCTGCGTATCGCTGTATTTGGGCTGACCGTGCCGATGATTACTGAGAAAATGCTCGTACGAAGGGTATCCGCCTACGTCTTCGAAGATCCCATTCGCACAGCGGAGTCCCTGGTTCCTCTTCTGCGTCCGGACTGCGATCTGTTAGTCTGCCTTAGCCATATCGGTATCGCGAGAGACAGGGAGCTTGCGGCCAGGATAGACGGAATCGACCTGATAATCGGCGGACATTCGCACGTGACCCTGCCGGAAGGAGAGCGGGTCGGCGATACGCTCATTACGCAGGCGGGTTGGCGGGGGCGTTCGCTCGGGAAGGTAACGGTAAGCATTCAGAAGGGCCGACCGGTGCTCTCGGCGAACATTGAGCCGCTATGATCGCTCTGGCGGGGCTCCTCCTCCTACTTCTCCTCGCCACAGCCTCCGGACGAACACTCCTCCACCTTCTTCGCCTCGAGCCGGATTCCGCAGTCGAGAGATTCATATACTCAACGCCCGTTGGCCTCGGCATTATCGCCTATCTGGTTCTAATACTGGGTCTCGTCGGGCTACTGGGCGCGGTGCCGGTTTCGTTGGCGCTTTTAGGGCTGGCCGTTGCCAGCAGCATCGGATTCCGCGGCCTCTGGTCAGACCTGCGTTCTCGAAACAGTTCGACAGAGTCAGCGACCGAACTAAGTGCGGGTGTAACGGCGCTACCGGAGTCCCTTAGCGCTGAAACTCGAGGTCTGCGTTACCAGGATGGCGATGAAACCCGGCCCGCCGACCGGAAACAGTCGCAATTCTGGGGAATTGTGCCGATTGCCTGCGGACTCATCCTCGCTGCGTCTGGATTG
>JBKJZI010000038.1:0-6289 GCA_046715155.1 Chthonomonadales bacterium
CAACGGCGGCTCTCAGACATTCCGTTACCGTATCTTCTTACACAAAGGGACGACCGCCGAGGCCAACCTTCCTGCCGCCTGGGCCGCGTACAGCTCTCCGCCCGTGGTCGAGGTCCAATGACAGTGACGGTTGTTGAGTGTTGGGCGTTGGGCGCTATGGTGGCAGCTTAATTCCTAATGACAATAGTCGGCGGCGAGATGGTCTATGATTCCACGAAGCAAAAGAGAGCGCACACCTCGCGGTCGCTCGCCCATAAGAAGCAATCAGGAGGATTGACTGCATGGCCGACACCTTGAGCGCCCCACCTTCCGAGCCCACCAATCTCCGATGGTTTCAAGGAGTCCCAAAATACGCGTGGCTGGTGCTGGTCATCGCGGCGCTCGGATGGCTCTTCGATGCGATGGATCAGAACTTGTTTACGCTGGTCCGGCAGCCGTCTATCAAAGAGCTCCTGGCTCCGCACGTTCCCGCCGACCAACTGGACGCCGCCGCAAAGGCTCTAGGGGGCCAGATTACTGCAATCTTCCTCATTGGGTGGGCAGTAGGTGGATTCACATTCGGCATTCTGGGCGATAAGCTCGGGCGCAGCCGGACAATGATCATCACGATCCTTATCTACGCCATTTTCACCGGTTTGAACGGGTTCGTCCAGACGCCGTGGCAATATGCTCTTTGCCGGTTTCTGACAGCGTTGGGTGTCGGTGGTGAGTTCGCGGCTGGAGCAGCGCTGGTCGCGGAGGTGTGGCCAGAACGGTCACGCCCAATGGCGCTGGGACTCTTGCAGGCGCTCTCCGCCCTCGGCAACATGATGGCAGCAGGGATCAACTATTACCTTGGCGCCATGGATTGGCGATACGTGTTCTTCGTTGGCGCTCTCCCGGCGCTGCTGGTTGTCTGGATCCGCGCAGCGGTAAAGGAGCCCGAGAAGTGGCAGCACGCGAAGGACCTTGCTCACGATGATCCGGCGCGCAAAGAACTTGGCAAGATGTCCGAGTTGTTTACCGATCCGGTGCTCCGCCGGAATACGCTCGCGGGGGTACTCCTCGCCACGGCCGGCGTAGGCGGAGCGTGGGGCGTTGCCTTCTTCCTCCCAGACTTGATAGGCTCGGTAATGAAACCTATGGTCGCCGGAATGGCTCCTGCTGAGGCAAATGCGAGTCTCGCTCAGTGGAGGAGTATCGCGTTCTTCATCCAGAACGTCGGCGCCGGACTCGGGATGTTCTCTTACGCGGCCCTTTCGGAGCGAATTGGCAGAAAGCCGGCAATGGCGCTCTTCTTTGTGCTCGCTTTCTTCGCCGTCCAGGGCACCTTTATGTTCGTTCGAAGCTTCGAGCAGGCAAGGATATGGGCCTTCTTCCTGGGCTTCTGTGCCTTCGCTCCATTCTCTGCCTACTGCGTCTATTTCCCGGAGCTTTATCCAACCCGGTTGCGGGCTACCGGAGTCGGATTCTGCTACAACTGCGCTCGAATTCTGGCAGCCGGCGCCCCCTTCATATTGGGTGGCATCGCCAGCCGATTCGCCAGCGCGACCGACGAGACCGCGGGCCTTCGCACCGCCGCCAGTATCGTCGCGTTCATCTATGTTACGGGATTCATAGGCTTGTACTTCGCGCCAGAAACAAAAGGTAGACCTTTACCCGAGTAATCGTCTTTCTTGGCGTTCTTGGCGTCTTGGCGGTTGATTCGAACATGAAAAACCATCCGCCGGGGTGAACATACGGGCGGCGAAGGTAGAGGACGCGGTGGAGATCGCCCGGATTGTTCGCGAATCCTATCGCGGTCATCCGGATTCCGCGGTGCCGTCCGACATGTTGAACTACCACCCGGAGCCGCACGTAGAGGGAATGAAGGACCCGGCGACGCGGTGGCGGGTACTCTGTGCGCATGGGAAGCCGGTCGCGGTCGCGATGTGGCGGTTGATTCCGGGGATGTCCCACCTGCACCTACTTTATGTGGATGCGGACCACCAGGGCAGCGGATTCGGAAGTAAGCTGCTCAAGGTCCACCAGGAGGAATCGAGGGCCGAGCAGCCGGAAACGAGGCTCTACACGCTGCACTGTCTGCAGGATTCCACCTGGGCTGTCAGGTTCTACAAGCGCCACGGATTCACGCAGTACGAACCGGGCGATGAGTATCGGGTAATGGACCTGACCATCTGGATCGACGCCTGTCGCCGCCATGACAATGGCTGGCCGCTGCGGGCGGACAAGCTGTTGTTTTATAAGAGAGCGCACTGAAGCGGGCATTCTGGCGTTCAGGCGTTCAGGCGTTGAGGTGATGGGCAATGAGTAAACGATTCAATAGGCGGGATTTGATTCAGCGGACGGCGATTTCGGCGGCGGCGCTTGCCGGGGCATCGGGGGCTGAGTCGCAAGAACGCCCACGGGAATCGGCGTCCAAGATGCATCTCGGGCTGGTCAGCTACAACGTTGCCAAGGATTGGGACCTGGAGACGCTGCTGAAGAACTGCCCGGCTGCGGGAATAGAAGGATTCGAATTCCGCACTACTCACGCGCACGGGGTGGAACCAACGCTGGATTCCGCTAAACGGAAAGAGATTCTGCAGAAGTGCGCCGACGCCGGGTTGATTCAGACCAGCCTGGGAACTGTGTGTGAGTTTCACTCTCCGGACAGCGCCGTCGTCAAACAGAACATCGAAACCTGCCGGCAGTTCATCGAGCTGGCGAAGGACATCGGCGCGCGAGGCGTTAAGGTCAGACCGAACGGGCTGCCGAAAGAGGTACCGGAAGAGCGCACGCTGGAGCAGATCGGGAAGGCGCTAACCGAATGCGGAAAGATGGCGGCGGATTCCGGTGTGGAGATTTGGGTGGAGGTGCACGGCGCAGGCACGTCTCTGCCCCCAAACTGCCGTAAGATCATGGACATTTGCGGCCATCCGAGCGTTGGCATTACCTGGAACTCCAACGCGACCGACCTGGTGGACGGCTCGGTGAAAGAGGGATTCGAGCTCCTCAGGCCGTTCATCAAGTGCTGCCATATCAACGACCTCTGGGGCAGTTACCCGTACCGCGAGTTGTTCACGTTGCTCAACCGCTCAGGTTATGACCGATTTACGCTGATCGAATGCGGATTCACGATGAAGCCGGAGGATGGCGTGCCGTTCCTGAAATGCTACAAGGCCCTCTGGAAGGAGCTGAGCCGATGATTCCCCTCACCCGCCGCCAGATGCTTGGCGTAACTGCCGGCGCGCTGGCAGCTGCCTCGATTCCCGCTGCTGCTTCCGACCCACCGAAACGGAATGGCAAGCCGCGCCTTAAGCTAAGCCTGGCTGCCTACTCCTTCCGGGACTTCCTCACGGGCAAGTCGCAGCCCAACATGAATCTGGAGGAGTTCATCGCCCGCTCCGCCGCCATGGACCTGGATGCCGTGGAGCTTACGTCCTACTACTTCCCGAGGGAAGTCACCCCGGAGTACATTGCGAAGCTGAAGCGGCAGTGCTACATACTCGGCCTGGATATCTCCGGCTCGCCTATTGCAAACACATTTACCCACCCCGCCGGAGCGGCGCGGGACAAGGAGCTGAACCACACCAGGACCTGGATCGATCATGCAGCAGCGCTCGGCTCTCCCGTCATTCGCATCTTTGCGGGCAACGTGCAGCCCGGCCAGTCGAAGGAAGATGCGAAGCGCAACTGCATCGAGACCATCGAGCTCGCGTGCGAGTATGCCGGGAAGCGCGGAGTCCTGCTCGGCCTGGAGAACCATGGCGGAATCGTCGCCGAAGCGAACGACCTGATCGATATTGTGAAGGGCGTCCGCTCAGAGTGGTGCGGAGTCAACCTGGACACCGGGAACTTCCACACGGCCGATCCCTATGCGGACATGGAAAAGTGCGCCCCCTACGCAGTGTCCGTCCAGGTCAAGACGGAGATCACTCCGAAAGGCGGAGCCAAACAGGCGGCAGACCTAAAGCGCGAGGTTCAGATTCTCAAGAATGTAGGATACCGGGGCTACGTCACCCTGGAATATGAGGCGGCGCAGAATCCCCTGGAGGGCGTGCCCCGCTACCTGGAACAGCTTCGGGCCCTACTTTAGGTCGTCGGCCCTGGCAGAAATCGTAGGGGCAGGTCCCCGTGCCTGCCCCTACGATTTCGCAGCAGACGGTTCGAATGCGAGTGCGGCCGGTAGGCAGATTCCCTTTGTCGCGCCGGCGGGAAGCTCTAGCGTGCTGTGGCCACGGCGGATTGGGAGTAGAACACGGTTGGGGGCGAGACCTGTTGCCACGGCGATTACGATATTGCCGCGGTCGAGGACGACGACGTCGATGGGGAACAGCATGCCGAACGTGTGGATTCCGTTGCATGGATTCAACCAGAGACCGGAGCCGGGCTCCAGCTTTTTGATCCCCATCAGGCCGAACAGGCGATCCCGAAAGGAATTCGCCAGACGGACATTATCGGCGATCTCGATTCCGCTATCCACTTCAATGACCCGGTAGATTCCGTAATCCTGCACCTTGCCGCCTCAATCACATTCCACCGCAGACACGCACCGCCTTCGTTCTCCCGGGATTCTGAAATTCGCCGGTATTCTCCTTGCGACTATTCCGCTTTCCGGCCTTCTCCTGCTCGCAAACGCCCGCTCCATGTCTCCCACCATCTCGGTTATCGTACTGTGGCATCTGCTTATCGGCGGCCTTCTGGCAGCGCCTTTTGGGCTCTGGTTTCTTCGTCATCGGACGGATCGGACAGACCTGACACATCTGGGCGTCAAGCTCGTAGGCGGAGTATGCGCCCTCACTGGATACGCTATGATCGTTGCTGCGGTTGCCGGAACGAGCGTGCGGAGGTTTCCGGGTTTACTGGAGGGGCACGTGGTCTCAGGAGTAGTAATTAGTGTCGCGCTGATCTTTCCGATAGTCGTGAGGAGTGGATCGTTGGGCCGCATAACTCGATCGTTGTCACGCCCGTCTGCCCTCGCGGGTCTATTGCTCCTTGTCACATCGGTTTCCCTTGCGGCGCTGAGTTACGAGGCTGAACGGTACTTCCGCGTGTTAACTTCGACGACCGCTGGACAGGCCCGGAATGCGCTCTTCCCGGCCGGGTCAGTAATCCAACCTGAAGGAGACTGGAAAGCAGCTCAGCCGCCCGGACGCTGCGCGGAATCCGGCTGCCATCCCAACGCGCACGCCGGCTGGCTGGGAACAGCACACGCGAACGCCGACGCGAATCCGGTATATCTGAGAGCATATGAGGAGACAGTGCGAAAACATGGGGCGGACTCCGCGCGTTGGTGCGCAGGCTGCCACAATCCTGCCTCGCTGCGGCCCGTGGCTAGATCGAACGGTATCGACTGCCTTTCATGCCACGCAATGACTCACGTACCCGTGCGGATTGGGAATGGGCACGCCGTCTATTCCGCTCCTGAGGCGTATCCGTTCGGACTGATGAAAACCGGTCTCGGCCATGGCCTTCACAACTTTCTGCTTCGCGTTCGGCCGCTTCCCCATTCCGTATCGCTGGCGGGCCCCGAAGCGGATGGGCAGCCTTCGACTTCTTGTCTTCCGTGCCACCGACTGGGGGTTACGGCCGCTCAGAACGAATACGGGTACGTGCCGTATGATGATACGTGGGGACAATGGCACAACAGCGCCTTCTCCGGCAAATCCGTGCACACATTCGCGCAGCCCGGGGCGCAGCGATCCTGCCAGAGCTGTCATCCAGCACATGGAGGCCACGGCGCGAGATCGGAATCCAGGATCGACGTCCTGAAAAGCGCTCTCTCCTTGAAGCTCTTTGCGATTAGAAGGCGGGCAGGCTCGGCGGCGGTGGAGCGCGTTGATGCGCCGCTGGAAAAGAGGAGGGTCACAGTCCACCCAGGCGAACGCGTCGCGATAGACGTGCTCATCCGAAATACCGGAATCGGCCACGCTTTTCCGACCGGTGTGCCGGATTCTAGTAATGCCTGGATCGAGCTCCAGATCACAGACGAGCGGGGTACGGTGCTCGGATACAGCGGTCGAGACCGCCGAGCCCTAACGGATGTGCCGCCGCATCGGTTCGGACTAATCGCGCTGAACAGTAAGGGCCGTCAAATCGACCCCGGGACAAAGAGTGAGATCGTCGCCAACTTACAGAAGCCTGTCGACGGTCCCGGACAGGCGAGCAGAAGACACTACCGAGCGCTTCAAGCTGGAGAGGCCCAGGCGGCAAGATACTCCTTTCAAGTTCCCCCGGCTAAAGGTAGGCTTCGAGTAAGCGCGCTGCTCAAATATCGCAAAGGCCCCGCTTCCGCAAAGGCTGACTATACTTTGGCGGCGCATTCTAC
>JBKJZI010000039.1:0-33339 GCA_046715155.1 Chthonomonadales bacterium
AACTTAGGCCTTGTCGCCTATGAGCAAGGTGACTATCCCGCTGCCAAGGCGCTTCAAGAAGAGAGCTTGGCGATTCGGAAGCAGATCGGTGATCGAGCTGGTATTGCGCTCGCGCTGGGAAATCTGGGAAATATCGCCACCGCGCAGAGCGACTACCCAGCTGCGTTAGCGCTGTGCGAAGAGGGACTCAGCCTGGATCGCGAGATTGGGGATCCGAATCACATCTCGACCTCTCTGGACGGCCTCGCCGCCGCGTATGCTGCGCTCGGCGATTCGGCGAGGGCAGCACGGCTCTGGGGCGCGTCCGAGCAGCTGCGCAAAGAGTCGTGTAATCCTATGGCCCCAAACTACAGACCGCGTTATGATCGGCAGGTATCCGCGGCGCGCGCCGGGCTGGGAGATGATGACAAGTTCGATTCTGCGTGGCGAGACGGCAACTGTTGGACGATGCAAGAAGCCATCGATCACGCACTCGAGGATATGGCGACTGTCTTTCATTAAATCACAGATGTTGCGGATTTGGTCCCGCCCGGCTCGCCCGAGTTTGGCGGCTTGTATATTCTCGGTAGACGCTGCCCTGTTATGCTGGACTGGAATGAGGCGCGGACCGCGCTCGTTCCGCCGTGGATCGATTGATACCGCGCCGCGCCCATCTTCAGCAAGCCAGTTAAGGAGTGACATTGCGATGTCTGAACCGAATCAATTTCGCACATTGCGGCCGATGACGCGCCGGGACTTTCTCATCCTCTCCGGGGCGGCGGCCGCCTATCCACTTCTTCCCGGTTGCGGAGGCGGAGGGGTAGGCGAGCCTCAAGGAGATTTCTTCACCGCGCGAAACGTCGTCATCAAACCCGGTGTCGTCGTGCTGCCGGAAGACGGCAGCGTGACGGTGAACGGCTTGACCGATTCCGGCCTGACCCTCTCCGGCAGCGTACCTACGCTAAGTCCGGGAAACGTGCTCGTGAGCGGTCAGGGCGCGGGTTTCGTGCGGCGGGTCACGGCGGTTTCACTGGTTGGAACGACACTTGTATTGACGACTCAAACCGGGTCGCTCGAAGACCTCTTTGAATCGGCCGAAGTTCGATTCCGCAAGAAACTCTCAAGCGAGCCCGGCGACACCGTCCAGGTTCACGTTCCGGGCGCGCAGGTGGGCAGGCGCGAGGGCCGGTTGGAATTCGAAGGAATTCCCATCGTCGTGCCGGAGTTTAAAATCGCCACTGAGGAACTCGGTGTGGAAATCGCCGCCAAATTCGGCGCGAACGGATTATTGAACTTCGACTTGGACGGTGAATTCGACTTCACGCTTGCTAATGGGCTCGAGCGATTCGCGCTTTCGCTCGCGCAAGACTACAACGGTTCTTTTGCCGCCTCGACGGAGGTGGAAACGTCCTTTTTTGGTCCGCGCGAGATACCGTTCTTCACCCACGTTTTCACTCCGCGCAGGCTGGGAATGATTGGGCCGATACCGATTATCCTGCTCCCCGTCCTCATGGCGCAGGTGGCATACAAAGGTGCCGCTAAAGGCGGATTCGGTACCTCGGGGAATGGCTCGTTCCGTGTTTCGGAGGGGTTCTCCGCTCGCAAGCTGCCGTCCGGTGAATATGACTTCTCCGGCAGCTTCAATGCTTCACGCGACGGCGAGTTCAGCTCGCCGAACTTCTTCGGGGTAGTCGAGTTCGAACTTGTACCCTGGCAGCTCGAGTTGCAAACAAGTTTTGATGGCTTGATCGGCCCTGTGTTTAAAGCCGACCTTCCCGCATTCAGAGCCTCCGTCCAGGCGAACCTAACCCACAAAACCGTCGAAATGAAATTGGAGGCCGTTTTCGGGGGCAAGGTTGGGGCGCAGGCCGGCCTGTTCGGTCTCACACTACCTATATTCGAGATTCCGACCGCCGAGCGGAAGTTCACCCTCCCGGGATTCCCCAAGACCTTCCAACCCGGCGATGGCGCGGCGACAGTGCATTGAAAGGAGATCAAGCGATGATGAAAACACACTTCAAGTCGGCCCTCGTCGCCCTCTGCTCGCTCACCGTGCTCCTGGCGGCCGGATGCGGCGGCGGGAATCCGGAATCGACTGGTCGAGGAGCCATTCAGGTGGCGATCCACTGGCCGGCGGCATCGCGAGTTATACCGGAGGACACCAGGAGCATCAGGCTGCGTGCCCAGGTTCTGGAGCCGGATGATGGACAGATAACGAACGAGGTTATCGTCGACCGCCCGGAGGGTCAATCGATATCGAATGCGACGCTCGAGAACGTTCCTTCCGTGAAGGTCCGCGTCATCGCAACCGCGCACTCCGAGCTAAACGCCGGTGGAAACATCCTGGCTCAGGGATCTGTCGAGGTGCGAGTCCCCGAAAACGGAAGCGTACCGGCGGACATCGATCTTGGGGGCGTCGCTCCCGCCCCTGGCCCGCAACCCAACCCTACCGAACTGCCTCCGTTTATGAGGGCCGGTTATTTCGGAACATATACGGATCCATCCATAGGCTCGGTGGAAGCGAATGCTCAATTCCACAGGATCTTCGCAACGGGCCAAACAATCTTCGCAATATTCCAACATCCGGGGTTTGGCCGTCGACTATTTGCTGCCGAGGTCACCGGGTTCTCGAATTCGGGGTTCTCGTTTGACGGGGGAGGCGGTTCTGCCGCCGTTCATCCCGATGGTACTGCCACTCTGACTTCCCAGGCGGCCGATGTCTTCCGCTTCACGGGGGATGGGGTGCTGCCCAGATAACGGCCACACTCGTGGGGACCGATGCGTCGGCGAGACCGCAGGTTGCCCGCCTAGTCTGGGCCGGCCCACGGATTGGGAGGTGATTATATCAACAAAGTCGGTTATGCCGGGAGCCCGCTGCTCGCGACTGCTCTGAAAGGAGTCAGAACGATGAAAAGATTATCCGCTCACTATTGCACTCTAATCTGCGTATTCGGCGGCCTCTTGACAAGCGGTTGCGGCAGTGGTCACGGCGCTACGAATAATATCAGCAGGGGATCGATCCGCGTGTCCATTCAATGGCCGGCGGATTCCAAAGTGATTCCGCCGGAAACGCGGAGTATCAAGTTACAGGCGCAGGTGCTTGAGCCCGACGATGGGCAGATAACGAACGAGGTTGTAGTCGACCGCCCGGAGGGTCAATCGATATCGAATGCCACTCTCCAGGACGTTCCTTCCGTAAAGGTCCGCGTCATCGCAACGGCTCATTCCGAGCTCAACGCTGGGGGTTCGCTCCTGGCCCAAGGCTCTGTGGAAGTGCGCGTCGCGGAAAACGGAACCGTGCCTGCGGATATCGACCTAGGGGGAGTGAATCCGAACCCAAATCCGAACCCGAATCCGGGTCAACCGGCCGACTTCATGAAGATTGGTTACGAAGGCACGTTCGTGGATTCCCTTGGGAGCTCGATTCATGCGTTCGCCCACTTCGAGCGCTTCAATGGAGGCTTTGTTTTCGGAGTGGTCGACCAGAACAATCAACGGGTGGGCCTATTTGCCGTCCTCAGTTTCACAAACTCGTCATTTGTTCACGGAGATCCGGGTACGGGGGAAGTATTCGGCTCAGGCAGCGTGGTGCTTCCCACGTTTCCGGACAAGACGGTTACTCTATCGTTCAGCGCGCCCCCATTCCGTTTTAACGGTATAGGCCGGTTCCCATGATCCTGCCGCGCATGACATCATTCCGCGCCGGTCCATTCCAGACCCGTCGGGCTGCTTATTATCTGGGATGGTCGACTGACTCTTACTTCAGAGCGTTCGGCCATTTCCCAAGACCTTCCGACCCGGCGACGGCGGCGCCACGGTGCATTGACTCTAGCGGCTTTTACGACATTGCGCACTCCCAACGTCTCAGTTAGCCGGCTGAGGGAGCGGCTTCCGGAGGAGTGAAGGCGTCAGGCCAAGGAGCCATCCGCGTGACCGTAACCTGGCCCGCTTCCCTCCTCCGCCGCCCTTAGCATCTGGCCCAACCCGATCCAGGTGCCGATCGTCAAACCCCCGACTGAGCTCAACATCCCTTAGGGCATCTCGACCCGTCTCGCCCTCAAACGCTGCCCGGCCGCTGACAACCGGGCAGCGTTCGCGGTTCCAGCCTCATGCGCCCGCACCGGCGTGTGTTCCACGGTACAATGTAATCGATGAAGCCCTCTGATTACAAAGAAATCCTCCGGGAGCGCAAGAAAGGCTGGGAGCACCTGGCCAAGCTGGATCGCGAGGAGCGTCGCCGCGCTTCGGTCTCAGATCGCTTGCGTGAACTGGATGCGATCGTAGAATTCGGTCGGAGGATCGGGATAAGGCCATCCTGGTCGGACCTTCCTCCGACCTGGGAGATTTGGCAGCGAGTTCGTGAGCGACATGCGCGAAGAGCCCGCTCTGCAGCACGCTGAATCGATCGCCGCGGTTTCGCGCGCGTTTTCAGCATTTGGTAATGACTGGGTGGTCATCGGCGGCGTCGCATTAGCCTTAGTCGCGGTACCCCGTTATACGGCGGACCTGGATACGCTGACCATTCTCGATACGGCTGAAGCAGCTAGATTAATGACCTGCCTGGCTGCAGAAGGCTTCGAGCCCTTGTTTTCCGATGCGTTGGACCAGGTAAAGCGGACGCGAATACTGCCGGTGAAGCATCCGGGAATTGAAGCGAAGGTCGACATTGCCTTGGGCTGCATGCCCTTCGAGGAAGAGGTCGTAGAGCGCGCCACCGAACAGTTCGAGCGCGGGATTCGCTTCCGGGTGGCGACTCCTGAGGACCTAATCATAATGAAGGCCATTCCACACCGACCGCAGGATAGAGCCGATATCCAAAGTATCGCGCAGATGAATCCGGACCTCGACTTGAAACGAATTGAGCGCTGGGTGCGTGATTATGCGGAGCTCCTGGAAGCCCCTGAACGCTGGGCAGAGATCCAACCTCTCTTAAAAGTCGATTGACTTCAGAAATGCCTCACAATCTTCACAGCCGGGTAGTAACGGAGGGGATGCAGCGGGCGCCTAATCGGTCTATGCTGCGGGCGGTGGGATTCCGCGACGAGGATTTCTCCAAACCCATCGTAGGCCTGGCGAATGCGCACAGCACGATCACGCCGTGCAACATGGGGATCGGGAAGCTTGCTCTTCGCGCGGAAGCGGCGCTGCGGGAAGCCGGCGCGATGCCGCAGATGTTCGGCACCATCAGTATTGCCGACGGGTTTTCCATGGGCACGGAGGGGATGAAGTATTCCCTGGTCTCTCGCGAAGTGATTGCGGATTCCATTGAGACGGTGGTGATGGGCCAGAGCATGGACGGGGTGCTGGCCATCGGTGGATGCGATAAGAACATGCCGGGAGCAATGATCGCCATCGCGCGCATGGACCTGCCCTCTATCTTCGTCTACGGCGGGACGATCAAGCCGGGCTGCTATCAGGGGCGCGATCTCACCGTAGTCAGCGTGTTCGAAGCGGTGGGAGAGCGGGCGGCGGACAAGATCGACGATTCCGAGCTGCGCGAGATCGAGTGCCGGGCGATTCCGGGGGCCGGATCTTGCGGGGGGATGTTTACCGCCAACACCATGTCTTCCGTTATCGAGGCGATGGGCCTAAGCCTGCCCTACTCCTCAACCATGGCGGCGGAGGACGATGAGAAGGCGGAGAGCGCCGCGGAATCCGGCCGCGTGCTGGTGGAAGCGATACGGAACGGCATCACGTCGCGCAGGATTCTGACCCGTGAGTCGTTCGAGAACGCGATCGCGGTGGTCATGGCGGTCGGTGGCTCCACCAACGCGGTGCTGCATCTGCTTGCGATTGCCCATGCCGCCGAAGTGCCGCTGACGATCGACGATTTTGAGGTGATCCGCGGACGCGTGCCGGTCCTTTGCGATCTGAAGCCGTCGGGCAAATATGTAGCCACCGACCTGCATCGAGCCGGCGGAATCCCGCAGGTCATGAAGGTACTGCTGAACCAGGGCCTGCTCCACGGCGACTGTTTAACCGTGACGGGCAGGACGATCAGTCAGACGCTGTCCGACGTGTCCGACGAACCGCCACGAGACCAGGATGTAATCCGCCAGTGGGACAGTCCCTTGTACCCACAGGGACACCTGGCGATCCTGAAGGGCAATCTTGCGCCGGAAGGCGCGGTCGCCAAGATCACCGGCGTCAAGAATCCGTCCATCACCGGTCCGGCGCGAGTATTCGAATCCGAGGAAGATTGCCTCCAGGCCGTGCTTGCCGGGAAGATTACGGCCGGCGACGTACTCGTGATCCGTTACGAGGGCCCGAAGGGAGGGCCCGGAATGCGCGAGATGCTGGCGCCGACCTCCGCCATCATCGGCGCGGGGCTGGGAGATTCCGTCGGCCTGATAACGGACGGGAGATTCTCCGGAGGCACCTACGGTATGGTGGTGGGCCATGTGGCGCCCGAAGCGTTCGTGGGTGGAAGTATCGGCCTTATCCAGGAGGGGGATTCCATCACGATAGACGCTCCTGCACGACTGCTCCAGCTCAACGTCACGGATGAGGAACTGGCGCGACGCCGCCAATCCTGGATTCCTCCCAAGCCCCGCTACACCCGCGGAATCCTCGCCAAGTACGGCGACCAGGTCTCAACCAGCAGCCTCGGCGCGGTCACCGACCTGCACCTGGACCGAACGGATTCTTCTAGATGGAGTTAGCACAGGCCGGGGTGACGATTCCGGGAATGTCCACATCTGAGTTCACCCAGGACGCCTACAGGGCGCTGCTGACTGCTTTTAAAGAGCGAGACTACACCTTCGCCTCCTTCCCCGAATCCACGCGGCTGTTGGAACAGGCAGAGCGCTTCGTAATAATGCGGCACGACCTTGATTTCGATCTTCTCGCGGCAGCGCGGATTGCGGAAATCGAAGCGGAAGAGGGGGTCAAAGCCTCCTACTTCATACTCCTGCGCACAGACCTTTATAACCCATTCTCAGCCGACGGGTCGGCGGCGGTGCGGAGGATTCTGGAGCTCGGCCACGACCTCGGTCTGCACTTCGATTGTGCGGCCTATCCGCCGGAATCCACAATCAACAAACTTGCCTTGGCGAGCGAACGTGAAGCTTTCCTCCTGGAAAAGTGGTTCGGACACAAGATAGAAGTAATCAGCTATCATCGGCCGAACAAGCTCGTCCTGACCGGCGATCCGGCCTTATCAGGTCAACGCAGCCACACCTATATGCGCGAGTTCATGCAGGACATCCACTACGTATCGGACTCACGCGGAACGTGGGGTTACGGCTCGCCAACAGAGAGTGAAGCGTTTCGCGATGGAAGGCCAATGCACGTTCTTACCCACCCTATCTGGTGGGCACATGAGTCTCCCACGCCGTATCACACACTGCTCGACTACCGGGATCGAAAGATCGACGAGCTCGAAACCTCGATTGCCAGAAGCTGCAAGGTCTACCGCCAGGGCCGATTTGCGGACATGACGGACTGACGTCATGACCTTAGGCCGCCTCTACAAACGAACCCTGGACGTGCTGCGGAGCTCGCCACCCCTAACCTATCTTGTCTTCCGCATCAGGGTATCTGGGAAGATAATCCCGTACACCTGGGACGTCACGACTTTGGTGTTGAAGAAGGCAATAGACAAGCACATTCCGGATTCCGGAAAGGCCATCCTCGATATGGGCTGCGGTCATCTCGGGCTATTGGCCCAATACGTCAAGAAGAACCGGCCGACCAGCACTGTTGTCGGCGCCGACATCTATCCGGAATTCGTAGAGAACGCGGAGTCAAATGCCCGGGTGAACGGCTTGTCTATCACCTTCAGGCAGTCCGACCTCTACAAATCGGTGGACGATAAGTTCGACTTTATTCTCTTCAACCCGCCCTACGTGCCCCTCAAGAACATAGAACGGGACCATCCAAAGTCGGTGTATGGAGGTGTTGAAGGCACGGATACGATCCAGCAGTTCCTTGCGGAATCTCGGGACCACTTAACGAAAGAGGGAAGGGTACTGCTCGGAGTCAACTGTTTCCACGTCCCTGAGGATAAGATGAAGACGATCATTCAATCCCACTGCTACCGGCTGGAAGACGTGATAAGCCGCCGATTCAATACTGCCCGTGTTTTTGTGCTGAGACCCGCCGATTAATACTCCTCTGGAAGGGAATTCTATGGCATCGCCTTGCTTTATCGGAATCAATGCGGATCATGTCGATCCTGCCGTCGCAATCGTTCGTGACGGCAAGGTCCTGGCGTGCGTGGAGGAGGAGCGGTTCTTAGTAAACAAGCACGCGCTCGGCCACTATCCCATTCGCGCGCTCAAGTTCTGCCTGGACCAGGCCGGAATCGGCATTTCTGATGTGGCGTCGGTGGCGATCAACTGGAATCTGGATGCTTACAGTGACGGCACGATGAAGCAGTTCTATGAGACTATGGCGAGCCAGTATCCAGTCGATTCGCGCACGCTATCGTGGCAGCAGTCCCGGCTACAGACGCGTCACTTGGAGACCACCCGCCGCAAGCACGAGCGTGTCTGGCAGAAACACTTCGGTAACGTAAAGTTCCCGCCGATCATCAACTTCCCCCATCACTACACCCACGCGTTCCAGGCCTATATGCAGTCGTCATACGACAAGGCTGTGACCTTAACGGTCGACGGGTCCGGCGATCAGCATACTACCGTGCTTTGGGCTTGCAATGGAGACGAGATCGAGCCTATTCACGAGATCGTGATGCCGCACTCTCTCGGGTGGGTTTACGCGGGGTTCACTGAGTATCTCGGATTCGAAGCTTATGACGGCGAGTACAAGGTCATGGGCCTTGCTGCGTATGGGAGAGCCGTTCCGGAGTTGCTGGAGAAGGTGGGCCGCATCATCTCATTCGACAAGGACGGGCCCGGATACAAGGTGGACCCCACGTACATCCACTACGGCCAACGCAGTTACTCGGATCGGTACACGGACAAGCTCATTGAGCTGTTCGGCCGACCCCCGCGCCTCGAATCCGAGGAGATTCTGCCGTGGCACGAAGACGTCGCTTTTGCCGTCCAGGCCACGTTGGAGGAAGCGGCAGAACGGTTGGTTTCCTATGGGGTGGAGAAGGTTGGAACCGGCAACGTTTGCGTCAGCGGCGGCGTCGGCCTGAATGTGAAGATGAACAGCAAGCTGTTCAGCCTGCCGAAGGTGAAAAGCGTTTTCGCACACCCGTTGTGCAGCGACAGCGGAGCGACCGCCGGCTCGGCGCTGCTGGCCTGTTACAAAGCGACCGGTATCCGCCCGGAGAAGCTGGATAACCTGGCGCTTGGAAACGAGGAGACCGACGAGCAGATCGAAGAGCTTCTGAAACTTGCGCTGCTCGACTATGAGATTCCGGGAGACATCGCCGAAGCCACTGCCGAGGAGCTGGCGAAGGGGCGGGTCGTGGGTTGGTTCCAGGGCCGAATGGAAGCGGGTCCGCGTGCGCTCGGGCAGCGCAGTATCCTGGCCGACCCGCGCAACGTGGAGAACCGCGACCGGGTCAATGCAATCATCAAATTCCGCGAGTACTGGCGGCCCTTCTGCCCATCCATGACCGCCGAATCGGCCCCACGCTACTTCGACCGCTACGTGGACGCTCCCTTTATGATCATCGCTTTCGACGCGAATAAGAAACTGAAGCAGGACGCCCCCGCCATCGTGCACGTGGACGATACGTCCCGCGTCCAGCTCGTCAACCGCGAAGTCCTGCCCCTGTACCACGAGCTGTTGACTGAATTCGAGAAACGCACAGGCGTCCCGGTGCTCCTCAACACATCCTTCAACGTCAAAGGCGAGCCCATCGTCTGCCGCACTAAGGACGCCCTCCGCACCTTCTACTCCACCGGCCTTGAAGTCCTCGCAATGGGCAAGTATCTTATTCGCAAGCCGGGGCTGAAGTGAGAAAGTGCGACCGGAACTGATCCCATGAGGATTCCACGCCGAATTCGATGGATTATAGCTTTCTTCGCTGCAGCGCTTCTCTTTGCTGGGTACTTCGGTCGAACTGCGTATTTGCAGTATACGCGAGCGCGGCTAAGCCAGCCTCTCGTCGAAGGGGCAAGTCGTGGGGATTATCCGAAGGTCAAGGCGCTCCTGGACCAGGGGTCTGATCCAAATGCGCGTGTCGATCGCAATCCCGGCTCAGCCAGGACGCTGGGCGAATTCGTCAGCCTAGGCAAGGCATCCCGTGAAGCTTCATAGATACCAGATGGTTGAAGTGCTGAAAACGAGCGAAATCGACGTGCCTTTGAGCGTAGTCGGGGAGGACGCGAGCGCCATCTGGCCCATATCCCGAAGATCACAAGTTCGAGTCCTGCACCCGGTTCCATTTCAGGCCGCTCGGCCCTTTGACCGAGCGGCCTCTTTTGCGTCCTCCAAAGAACGATGCAGGATGATTCAGTCGCGAACCGGAACGAGTGTGGATATCGCCGCTCGACCGTAATCCGTTTCGTGGCCGCGCTGGATAAGCCGCTCGCACGGGCGGGTGGGCAATTCAGGCGCCTTCTTGAGTTTGTAGACCTCCTCTCCCGGTCGTTGCCTCGCGGATCGTGCCGACGCTCAACGGCAGTCCGAAATTGCCCCGATCTGGTGCGGGGGGAAACCTCGGCAGACGGCCGTTCAACAGTTGTCAGTCAGCCGAACAGGTTCCGCCAGGCGAGCGAATCTCGAGAAAGAGTCCGCGCTGGTAGCCTGGCCGGGCGCTCCTTGGATCAGTAGAGCGGGAAGCAATGGCGACCGTCGAGTGCGCGCGAGCGCTCCCTAATGACGTAGGAACGGTGCACCGCATCGGGCGGGGCGAGGAGCGGGCCGCGCATGAGCTCATCGAGGCTTATGGCGACGCGCTGTTTCGATTCGTGCTCCGGCGAACAGGTGGCTGCGCGGAAGACGCAGAGGAGATCGTGCAGGATACCTTCGTCGCGGCTGTGCGCATGGGCGGGAGCTTCGACGGCTCATGTTCGGTCTTTACCTGGCTTTGCAGCCTGGCGCGGCTGAAGATCGGCGACCGCCTCAAGGAGCGGTCGCGTCTCAAGAGGGCGACGGACCATCCGGTGCTGAGCCTCGACGACGATTCTCGAAAGGCGCTGCGCCAGATCCATGACCCTTCCACACCTCTCGAGGACCTCGTAGACCGGCTGGATCGAGTGAGACTCGTACAGGCGCTGCTCGATTCGATGACCCCCGATCAGCGCGAGGTCGTCCTCCTGCGATACGTCGAGCAGTTCTCCGTCCGAGAGATCGCGGCCATCGTGCATCGATCGGAAAAGGCCGTCGAGAGGCTCCTCGAGCGGGCGAAAGAGCGGCCGCGACAGGAGATGCTCAAGTGGTTCGGCGATGAGTCGTTCCGCATGATATCTCTGGCGTTGTTAACGATATGAGCGCGCAAGGACTCAGAACCGAAATATTGGGGCTGCTGACCGATGTGAGGTTGGCGGGGCGGGGAGCCTCCCGCCCGAGCTTCGAAGCGGTGATCGATCGGCGGATTCCCCGGCTCGTCTCCGCGCACGACCCGTTTGAAGGGGCAAGTCTGTCCGACAACGCCCTCGCGGCGATTAGAAACGCAGTATCCGCCGCATGCGAGCAGAATCCTTCAGAGCCGCGACGGGCCGGGATAGGATTCAGTTTCCTTCCATGGCGGTGGGGATTAGCAGGCGCTGCCGCGCTCGTTCTGATTCTGATTGCCCTATACACATTCCGGCCTTCCGGCAACCAAAATGTCGCCACACGTCCCCAGGAGCGCGCTGCGCCGCGAGTCGTGGTCGGGACGTTGCGCCCTTTGATTGGTTCGCCCAAGCTGCGCGGGCCAGGCGCCGGAGCGCCGATCTCGGTTAACGAGAAGGTGGAAATAGTGCTCGGTGCCCGGATCGAGACCGACGACATGGACAAAGCCGAGATCATCCAGAAAGATGGCTCGACTTTCGTGCTCGACTTTAACACCACCGTGGAATTCCGGAATCGGAGCGCTGCCGGACACATCCTTGGGCGTGATCTTGTCCTCATAAATGGGAACGTCTTCGCAAAGGTCGCGCCGACGAAGGACCGGCAGAAATTCGCGATTCAGACCCCCGTAGCGACCGCGGAAGTGTTGGGGACCGAATTCACCCTGGCCGTTCGGAAGATAAGGGCGGCGGGTCACGGTGTCCGCGCAACGCTGCGGGTGAAGTCGGGGCGAGTCAAGTTCTACAACGAGTTCGGAGACGTCGTGGCCCCAGACATGACCGAATCGACGGCGGTGGCCGGCGCGGCCCCGACCGAGCCGAGGCGCTTGAGATTCTTGAGGGTGGCCCTTCGGTACGGAAGAAGCAGCGCACAGGGGTATCGCCGGACGTTTCCGATGAAGCCAGGAGAAGCGGCAGAGAACTTCGTCCCCCGTAACGCGACGGGACTCACCGTCTCGACCCTGCCCGGCGGCGACCTCGGCATCGTGGGTTTGGCCGAGAACTCCCCGGCGCGGGCAGCGGGGCTGCGGGTCGGAGACGTCATTGCGGCGCTCGACGGCCGGCGGAATCCGAGTGAGTCGGCGATTCGCGGCGCGATCTACCTGCGGGCCGGCCAGAGTTTGAGGCTGACGGTCCGGCGAAACGGCGCTCAGAGCGAGATCGCCGTACCCGTGCGACCGGACTCCCCCGCGATTCCGCCGCGGCTTACGCGACTTCTGGTCGATGCCACCGCGCCGGCCCTGTCGGGAGACTCGGACAAGGCTATTCGCCGGCTCACGATGCTTGCGCGCCGTGTTCCGCACGCGGCCGTTTACCACAACCTCGGAGTGGTTTATGAGCGGCTCGACCGCATGGGACCGACAATCCAGAGCTACCAGGCCGCGGTACGGCTGGACCCCGGGGCAGCGCTCTATCGCCGCAGCCTCGCCCGCGCGCTTCACAAGATCGAAAACCTGAACCGGACCGTGGAGGAGTTGGAGGCGGCAATGGCGGATAAGGCCGGCCACCCCGAGACGGTCCCGCTGCTGGCCGACGCCTACCTGCTGGTGGATCGTACCCGAGAGGCTCTCGCGCTGGTTGAATCGGCCCTGCGGCTCGACCCGAAGAACGCCCGTGTCTGGGTGGCGAAGACCCGCGTCTTGATGCGGGCCGCCAAGCCTGAGGAGGCGAACGAGGCCGCGTTTCAGGCCACCCGGCAGGCCCCCGATTCCGCGGAAGCCCATTCCACGCTTGCGGGGATCCTGGCATTCAGAGGGCACGGCGAGGAGGCCGACATGGCCTACCGGAAGGCAATCGAGCTGGACCCCTGTCAGTGGAGGTTTTACCACTATCGTGCGGACAACCTGCGTGGAATGGGGCGGACACGAGAGGCGGAAGCCGCGAACCGACTTGCCGCGCAAGTGGGCCGCGACGATCCACTGGCTCAGACGGCATACGGCGTCCGTCTCCTGAGAACTGCCCGCGCCGGCGAGGCGGAGCCCTTCCTGCGAAGGGCCTTAGAGCTTGACCCGGAGGACCCCGACGCTTACTACAATCTCGGACAGACAATGGAAGGGTTGGGGCGACTCCGTGAGGCGGCGAATCTATTCGAGAAGGCTGTGAAACTCTTTCCGAACGACGACCGGGCCTGGTCTTACCTCGGCCGACCGCTGATCGCGCTGGGCGAGCTCGGGCGGGCGGAAGCGGCGCTGGCGGAAGCGCTCAGGCGCAAACCTGCCGGCGAAACACACGACTGGCAAATCGGCGACGTGGTGACACATTCCGATGACATACCGTCCAACCCTGGCAATGGCGTGGGAAACGTGACATGGACCAGTCCAATTCGCGGCGCCATTAATATTTCGGGTGCGTGTTGGCGGGTCCGGGATTTAGGCCGCAGTCAGGATTGGAAGCTTTTCCACAACAACCGGCTGCTCTCATACGGGACCGTCCATTCCGGGGATCCGTACACCCGTGCTAACCCCTTCCGATTCCGTGACGGCTCGGGCGGATCCGCCGTGCTCAACGGCCGAACGGTCGCCCCGGGAGACATCATCAAGTTGGAAATCGTTCAGAATCCGCAAAGTTATAACGGAGACATGATCGGTGTAGCGCTGACCATCAGGACTCTCCCTGACAGCAGGGTGTTCGACCTCGCGGCGGATTGGAGCGATACAGACAATCCCAACGGCGTATGGTCCTACAACGAAGGGACCAACGCGCTCCCGCACGTGGCCGCGTGGGACAGCATCGTGTTCGATTATTGGTCGGGACCACAGCCCGCATGGGCCGATTCCGAACATGGGCGACCTCGAATGCCGTCCTGGTTCAAGCTCAGCGCCGGAACGTTCAGGGACGAGACCTCCTCCAACTGGGCCTTGATTCTGGCTCACAAAGGCGTGAAACTAAACGAGGCGCTCCGCCGGGCGAAGAAGGCGGTCGGTCCCAATGCCCCTGCCTCGCGCTTCTACGTGCTCGGCTTCGTGCACTTCAAGCGAGGCGAGTTCGACCAGGCAATCGAGCCGTTGAAGAGGGCCGCGGCAGACTTAAGCAAGAGCTACGTCGCTGCGGATGCGCAGGTGGTACTCGGCCAGGTGTACGAACGTAAGAAAGACATTCCCGCCGCCATCGACGCTTACCGACGTGCCCTCAAGATCGAGCCGGCCAACCGCTCCGCCGCCGACGCCCTCAAGCGACTCGCCCCGTAGTCAACGATTCTCCAAAAACCCTCCGAATCCGCGGGGGGTTTTTCCTCGCCTGCTCGGTTAAACCCATAGATCGCCACGAATCATGCCGCGCACGAGCTTGCAACGGCGCCGTGGTTTGGGCTGAACCAAGGAGAAATCGATGCAATCCAGCAAGACTTCGCACCTGCAGCTTCTCGTCTGCGGAATCGCCGCCGTTCTTACTCGCGGTTTCGCGGTAATGCTCCTCCTCGGATCAATCGTTCTCGCAGCGCCTCCGGCTCGCGCGCAGACGTACGATCTCGCCGCCGATTGGAGCATCACTGCGAACCCCAATGGCGCGTGGACATACGGGCGAATGGATGCCTCGCTCAATTTCTTCCCATTCACCTCGACCGTTGATGCCGCTTATCTGGGAGACTTTACCGGCCCGCAACCCTCCTGGAATGGTGGCTACCCCATGGTCCTCGGCAAAAGCACGGAAACCTGCATCCATGATTTCCCACTCGACCGCGTCGGCGGACACACCTACAATGACAGTAACTACATGGCCGTGCGATGGACGGCTCCGACTGGCGGGCGGTTCGACATCTCCGGTGGCGCATGGATGTTTCGGGAAATCGGGCGAGCAGACCTCATCAGCCTCTACATTAATGGAGTCGCCCTGTTCGATGACGTGCTGATTCCTGCACGCAGCGCAGGCAACAACTCCGGCGCCACCTTCAGGCTGGGAGACGCAATGATTGCCGACGGGCGCTCCGCGTCCGCGCTGCTGCAGGTTCCGCTCGCGGCAGGCGACACGGTAACGCTGGCAGTACGAAAGACGGCAGCCTCGCCCTATGGAGACTATGTCGGAGTCGACCTGACCATCACCGTCACGAACGACGCACCGCTCGCAACGGACGACTTCTACGGCATGAGCCAGGGTGGTTCATTAATCGTGCCGAGTCCAGGCATCTTGGCCAACGACAGCGATCCGGATGAGGACCCGCTCACCGTCGAGCTTGTGGCGGGACCGGCGAACGCCACCTCCTTCCAGCTCGACCCGAACGGCTCGTTCACCTATACCCCGAGTCCTTCCTTCTCCGGTGTGGACTCATTCACTTACAGCGTAACCGACGGCACGTCCAATACAATTGCCATCGTCTACATCACCGTGAGGCGGCCGGAGCAGCCCACCATGGTCACCGGCAACGGCAGCATCCGGCAAGACGGCCGAAGGTGCACTTTCAGCTTCAACGTCAGGATGGTAAACGGCCAGGTGGAAGGATCGCTTGCCTTTCAAGACCGCTCGGCCGGCGTCGAGGTCACTTCGTTGGTCCTACAGGGCCTGGTCGTCAGTGATACCGCAAACGCGTCGTTTTGGGGCACGTGCTCGATTATCGGCGTGGGCGGCTACACCTTTACGGCGGAGGTACACGACGGCGGTCCCGGCGGCGCCGATACCGTCTCATTTGAGTTCGGAGACGGCAGTGTCCGGTTTGTGTACGCCAGCACACTGGCGGGCGGAAACATCGTGATCCACGGCAACTAGGCCGGCTGGTCACACCACAATTTCAACATCGAGCCAAAAGGAACTTAGACATGTACAGTTTGCGATCTCTCTATTTCACTTCCGTCCTGGCGATTCTCGCCACTGCCACACCGAGCGCCAACGCCCAGGGCAACCTCGTCTCCTGGGGACTCGACTCCTACGGCGTGGTGAGCCGCACACCCAAGGGAGACTTTATCGCCGTCGCTGCCGGCACCGCGCACAGTGTGGCAATCAGGTCGAACGGAAGGCTCGTCTCCTGGGGGGCAACCGAATTTGGCCTGGTGAGCGACACCCCCAGTGGAACCTTTGTTGCCGTCGGCGCCGGCAATCAGTTCAAAGTCGCGATCCGCACGGACGGAACCCTCGCCGCGTGGGGGCGGGACGGCTCCGGCCAGGTGAGCCTCATACCTAGCGGAACCTTTACCGCCGTTGCGGGGGGAGCAGGTTTCGGCGTCGCACTCCGCACGGATGGAACCCTCGCCGCGTGGGGGGCGTCGGACGGCTCCGGCCAGGTGAGCGGCACCCCTTCGGGAACCTTCGTTGCCGTCGCCGCGGGATGGAATCACAGCATGGCGATCCGCCCGGACGGGAGGCTCGTCGCCTGGGGATGGGACCTCGGGGGCCAGGTGAGCGGTCCCAACGCGGATGGGGGTACGTTTTCCGCCGTCTCTGGAGGTTACGACCATACCGTCGCACTCCGGAAGGATGGAAGTCTCGTTTCCTGGGGAAGTGACGCCTACGGCCAGGTGAGCGGCACCCCTTCGGGAACCTTCGTTACCGTCGCTGCGGGTTACCGTTACAGCGTGGCGATCCGCACAGACGGGAGCCTCGTCGCCTGGGGAGAGGAGTATCAGGGGTCGGTAAGCGGTATCCCTGCCGGAACGTATTCGGCCGTCGCAGCGGGCGACCGTCACGGCGTGGCAATCCGCAAATGACAGCCGGTTACAGGCGGCCGGGACGTGACATTCGGCACACGCACTGACTGACCCGGCCTAATCGGCCGGGTCAGTCAGTGTCTCTCGGCGATTCACGCGGCCCCCTGCAGCGGCTCCGGAGATTCGAGGTGTAAGCCGGCTGTCGGCATACACCTCGAAGGATCGAACGGGGCAATACAAGCTCAACGCCCTGAGCAACCTCGGCTTGCGCTGATCGAGCTGGGCGAGCTAGACCAGGCGGAAGAGACTATCGCGGAAGCGCTCAAGCTCAAGCCCGACGACCCTGAGACGTCCATGATGTGGGCGTTCCTTCTCGCCCGCAAGGGCATGAATCTGGACGAGGCGCTCGAGCGAGCGAAAAAGACCGCCGTTCCCGGCGCCCATGCTCAGCGCTTCTACACCCTTGGCGTCGTTCACTTCAAGCGCGGAGAGCTCGACCTGGCTGTCGAAGCGCTCAAAACAGCAACGGCCGGTTACGGAAAGAGCTTTCTTGCCGCCGATGCGCTTGTCGAGCTCGGGCAGGTTTACGAAGCCAAAACAGACGTTACCTCCGCCATCGACGCCTACAGCCGCGCTCTCACAATCGAGCCTGCAAATCGCCCCGCGACCAACGCCCTCAGGCGCCTCAAACCATAATCAGCCACGTCAAAAAACCTCCGATTCCGCGGGGGGGTTTTGCTCGATTGTTCGGTTTAACTCTTTGACCGCCACACACCAAGACGAGCCAACCAGACGGGGTCGGCTGTCAAATCGGGGATCATTCTGGACAGGGTCTAAAAAACTGGAGGATAGCAAGATGAGACTTATGCACAACGCGGTATGGACGCTCGTCGCCATGGCGAGCCTCGGCGTCGCACTCTGTTCCACGCCTGCCTTGGCTCAGGTGTGGCAAGCAAGCACCGACTTCTCGACGGTCCAGGGCTATCGCAACTGGCGCTACCTGACATACCTGCCGGGTACGGATGGCGCCCCGGGTACCTATGAACTCATGGTTTTTGGCCTGAACAGTTACGGCTTCGACTCATGGCACACCGTGCCCAACAACGGCGATGTGATCGGGGTGGACTGGATGCACCCGGCCGGTCCTGGTGGCCCCGAGCCGGCGAGAATCTGGGAAAGCCCGCTCGCCGGAACGGTTCGCTTGACGGGCACGGTCGCAGAAAACAATGGAGAACCGCGCAATCCGGCTTTTCCGGCCGATGGCGTCCGAGCAACCATATGGAAGAACGGTGAGCTCCTGTTCTCCGCCGACGTTGCGGACTCCGATTTTGTCGGGTACGGCTACGACCTATCCGTGCACGTGATGCCCGGCGACTGGCTGATATTCAGGGTGGATGCGCTTTCCACTCCATATTACGACTCCACTCACTTCAACCCGACAATCACGGTGCAATCGCTCGATTCATCCGCTCCCGGTTCCTGGATCGAAGCAGTTCTTCGCGACGAGAGCTCCTATGTGGCGGGTTTGCCTCTCCCTCTGTTCGAGGGGTCTACGACCTCGGCGAGGGCCAGCCGCAGATTGGCACTAAGCCACGGGTTGACGGTGGCCGCCAACCTTGTCGCCAAAGGGAACATCGCCGCGGCCATGTCGGAGTTGTGGGCAGTAAGTGTTCGGCTAGACGGCGACCCTTCTCCCCCGGACTGGATGCTTGATGGTCCCGAGAAGGAAGCTCTGTACGCCGATATTCAGCAGCTGATCTACCTTCTTGGCTTGCTATAGACGTGCGCCTGTTGGGATCGCTGAAGCAATCTCTCGGCAAGACCACCTAGGACAAGCAGGACGCCCCGCAAGGGGCGTCCGACTTCCGCCCTACTGATACCGGCGATGCGTCCCGTCGGTCGGAGGCGGAACCTCATTAGACCATTGATTCGACAGAAAGCACACGTTGAGGAGAACCTTTCATGTTCAGAACAGCGTTAGCGATTAAGGTGTCTGCGCTCGTCGCGGTTGTGATTCTCATCGGCGCCGCCGCTCGGACCCACGCCCAAGATTATGCGCCCGGCGAAGTGCTCGTGAAATTCAAGGCCGGCCCATTCTCCGGTGGCCGCGAGAGCGCGAGGATCGGAGCGCGGCAGATCGGCGTCGTCCAGGGAGCAGGGGTCTCCCGAGTCCGCCTGCCCCGCGGGATGTCGGTGTCGGCGGCAGTCGCATACTTCGGCAGGCTGTCCGGCGTCGAGTTCGCGGAGCCTAACTACATTTTCCGTCTCCTTGTCGATCCGGACGACCCGTACTTCGTCGCGGGCCAGCAGTGGAGCCTCGCGAAGATCCGGGCGCCGCAAGCGTGGGACATTACCATGGGGTCCAGCTCGGTCATGGTAGCCGTTCTCGACACGGGCTGCGACATGACTCATCCCGACCTCGCCGGGAAGGTCGTTCTCGCCAAGGACCTCACGGTGAGCGATGGCATCGACGACGCCAACGACGGCAATGGACACGGCACCCACGTCGCCGGCACCGTGGCTGCTTACACCAACAACGCGACCGGCGTCGCCTCGATCGGTGGGAACACGAGCCTGATGATCGGCAAAGTGATCAGGAACGACGGTTCCGGCCTGCTCAGCGAGATCGCCGACGGAATCAACTGGGCGTCGGAGAACGGCGCCAAGGTCATCAACATGAGCATCGGCCACACGAGGGGCATGTCCACTATGAAAATCGCAGTCGACAACGCGTGGAAAAATGGCGTCGTGCTCGTTGCCGCGGCCGGGAACTCCAATGTGAGCGGGTCCCTATATCCTGCCGCTTACACGAACTGCATTTCGGTCGCCGCCACGGACACGTCCGACAACAAGGCCGGCTTCAGCAACTATGGACGCACGGTCGATTGCGCGGCGCCCGGAGTCAGCATTATCAGTACGACCAGAGGCGGAACTTACGCCAGCTGGAGCGGTACGTCGATGGCGACGCCCCATGTAGCCGGGCTTGCGGCGCTGGTCTGGACCACAACGTACGGCACGAGCGCGACTTCCGTTCGCAACCGGATCGAAACCACTGGCGTGACGGTGACCAGCGGATTCGGAGCTTACCCGACGAAGCGGATCGACGCGTTCGCCGCCGTCCAGCCGTAAAGCCCTCACGCCACGGTCTGTGCGCACACTGGCCATCAGTCGTCATTCAACCTTCAGGAGGAAAGCAATGCACACGTTCTGCCGTCTCACGTCGCTTGCGGTGGCACTCGCGGTAATCGCGGCGCCGACCGCGCTCGCACAGCAGTATCACTTCAGCATGGTTGGAAGCGGAGTGGGTCCCGCCCAACTCTTCGACATCAGCAACAACGGTACCGTCATCGGGCGCAACATTGGCGCCCTCCCCTGGGTTATCGAACGGCACCGTGAGCCCGTTCCATTCTCCATCGGCGCCACGAACGCGCTGTTCATGGGCATCAACAGTCAGGAGACCGTGGCCGGTAACCTCACATTCGCCGGTGTCGGCTCCCCTTTCATCTCAAACCTCGCCGGGACCGAATGGCGCACGCTGCCCCGCGTAGACGGATTCCACACCGTCGTTAACGGGATTTCGAACAACGGGCTCGTTTTCGCGAACCGGGCCGGTAGTATGGGTGTCGGCGTGGTAATCGACACCCGCCGCGGCGATGCCGTGACCTACATAATATATCCCGATTCTACTTTTCACTTCCCTGCGGGGCGGGAACGACAACGGCTTCCTGTTCGGCACCGCGGTAACTGACCAGTCCATTCTCTGGAAGGCGAAGCACGGCGTCTTCGAACCGCTCATCCTCCCGCCCGGCGTGCCGTCTGACGCTGCGGTTGCCAATGACACCAATAACCGGGGCGATCTGATTCTGAACTGGACCACGCAGCCGGACGGCATTGGGCACACCGGCATCCTGCGGGCGAACGGGGATTTTCAAGAACTCGTGTATCCTGGTATCGCAGAGGAACTCCTGGCAATAACGCCCCCGTCTATCGTTAACACGGCCGGGATCACGCTGCTTCAGGTTCCAGGAAAGTTCAGGCTGACCGGCGCGGGTATCAACGACCGCGGTGATGTCGTCGGCCAGCTCTTTCAAGCGTATACAGGAACGCGTCCCGATTCCACCATCATCACTTCGTACCTGATCGCGCCCGTGGGCTTTCTCGCAGTGAAGGGTGCGGGTGGTAACTAGATCCGCTGGCTCAACGATGCCATCTAAGAGCGGTCCGAATATGTGTACGGGCAAAGGGTCAGTCTGATGTGTTTCGCGCTGTATCGAACAGCGGACCCCTGATGAATCTGACGAACACCGCTGCGCTGCTCGACGAGTATCCCGTGGGCTGGCGATAGACAGACGGATAATCCGTCGGTGGGAGCGGCGGATCGTATTCCGAGCCCGGTCCCACTCTTCAATCTCGATGAGGCCGCCGCGATGCCATGGTAGGACGTCGGACGGCTTCCCATGAGCGCGCAATCGGTCGCGCCATCCGTTCCAATGAGCCGTGATTCGGGGGACGAGTGGCGACTTCAGTCCTCAGCTCACCGCTTTCTTCACGAGCACGCCGATCCTCGCGCCTTCGGCGGGGGTCAACTCCTTTAGCGCGAAGACGATCGGCCACATGACGCCTTCGTCGAGGTTCGCTTCCTCATTGAAGCCGAGCGTCAGGTACCTCTCCTTGAACTTCTGCGTGTCGCGAAAGAAGCAGACGACCTTGCCGTCCTTGTTGGCATAGGCAGGCATACCGTACCAGGTTTTCGGGGAAAGGCCGGGGCCGTTGGCTTTGATGATCGCATGGAGCCGCGTGGCCATGGCGCGATCCGGTTCCGGCATCTCGGCGATCTTCGCGAGCACGTCGCTTTCCCCGTCCGCTTTGTTCTTGTTCGCGCGCGCTTCGGCCTTCAGCTCCCGGGCGCGCTCTCTCATCGCGGCTCGTTCTTCGTCCGTGAATACTTTGGCCTCTTTGTCGATAGCGGTGGCGCTCCTGGCGCTTCGGGTACTTTCAGCCATCTTTCGTTCCTTTTCGTTAGTTGCTTCTGAAGCCGCCGGGCGGCTCATCGTCAAATGTCCCACCATCGCGTTGACATGTCCCACGGTTCGCTCCGAACTTCGCCAATCCTCGTGGATCTAACCTCGTAGGGTGCGAAATCTAAGCAAGTCGCTTCACCTTCGCATCGATGCTGGAGGGTTTGGACACCAGGGAGGTATTCTGGCGGATGTGCGCCGGAATAATCAAGGGTTAGGCGGCGCAGCAGGCTACGCTGCACGTCTAAAAGCGCTCCGGAGGTTCGGCTGGGTCATGGATCCTGAGGGAAACAAGGTCGAACTCTGGCAGCCGCCCGAGGGTCAATGAAGCCAGGTCGGTACCGGTGCGCCGCCTCACCATTCGCTGCAGCCGACTCCCCAAATGCCCTCATCGGCTCGCTCCGCTCGGTAGCCGCCGTGGGGCGTTCGGCTGGGCTCAGGATTCGTTGGGAATCACATCATCAGGAGCTAACTGTGGACGACGTCTCGATCACCCGATACATCGCCGACACGTTTGACGGCGTTGATGTCGTCACCGCCTCCCGCGAAACGGGGGCTCCTGAAGTCGCCTGGGGCGATACCTTAGCTACGACCCCGACTGGGCTTTGACACAGAGGAGGAATGACGATGACTAAGCATCCTGTTTTCGCGATGAAATTTGGGAGGGTTTATCCGTTATACGTTCAAAAAGCAGAACGCAAGAATCGTACAAAGGAAGAAGTCGATCAGATTATTTGCTGGCTGACGGGCTATGACCAGGCAGGATTACAGCAGCAGATCGAACAGGAAAACGATTTTGAAACCTTTTTTGCTCAAGCCCCTGCCTTTCATCCGAACAGTTCGCTTATCAAGGGCGTGGTGTGCGGCATTCGCGTAGAAGAAATAGCAGATCCGCTGATGCAAAGAATACGCTATTTAGACAAGCTGATTGATGAGCTCGCGAATGGAAAGACGATGGATAAAATTCTGCGGCAGTAACGCGTTTCGCGAAACGGAGCTCCGGCGATGAGAGTGCCGTGATGCGCGCGCACTATCCGGTCTGGGCAAATTCCAGCACTTGAGAAGGAATTGGGCGGGGAGTTGGGGAAGGGCGCGGGAATATTGCGTTGGTGGCGAGGCGGATTCCGGTCAACGCGACATTGGGATTGAGGCGGGCCGGGCCGGAGGCTCCCGGTTGGTTCCCCTCAAGAGGCCCCCGGCCCGGAGCTCGATGACTGGCCTTATCGAACCTCCCCGACGCCGGGGGTTTCTGCAGCGCCATTTCTTACTGCCGCAGCTGGAGCGCGCCGATTCTGTGGTTGCGGGGGAGGCGGGCGGAATCCGGGCCCGAAGGAAGGGGAACAATGAGAGGGGGCTTTCCGTCTTCGGGGTTTGCAACCCGAGGGCGAGGACAAGTCCATGGCCCCACACGCCCCCGGTCGGGTCGGGGCGCTTTCGCACCCTGAACCGTGACGTTGTACCCTCCACATGGTTCAATCTGTTTCCACGCCGGGAGGAGTGGCCCGGTTCGAGCAGAGGTATAATCCCCTTCACGCGAGGTGTTTCGTCCGTCGACGATCAGCGCAGGGACGCATAGCGGGGATAAAGTAGATGGCGAACCTATTGACCGAAAAGACGGTTGTGATTTGCGAGGACGAGGGCAACACGCTGATGTTCTTGCAAAGGATACTGACCCGGGCCGGAATGAAGGTGGTGGCGTGCGCGACGGACGGGCTGGAAGGGGTGCAGCAAGTACTCCGCGAACGCCCCGACATTGTGATGATGGACCTCAAGCTGCCGGCGATTGAAGGCACGGAAGCGATACGCCGGATTCTGGCGACCTACGCCTCCTACCAGCCGTGCATCATCGTGGTTACCGCCTATGGAGACGTGGAGCACCGGCGAACATCTTCGGAAGCCGGCGCGCACGGCTTTGTTGAAAAACCGTTTAACGCGAAAGTGATTTTAGCCGAAATCCGCAGGGTGCTGGAATCGCGGGACTGCGGACTTTCGGACCCAGATAGCGCCGACTCATAACCGCAGGCCCTTCTGCCCCGGCTGGAGCGCGCCGATTCCGCGGCTTCGCGGCTGGCGGTGAACGAAGGATTGGGGGTAGAATCCGTGATGGCCTGATCGGAATCATCATCCACTCGGAAACCCTAATGATCCTTCACGCGACTGGCAACCTCTGGTACGACCTGCTGCATCACCTGCCGTTTATCGTTCCGGGTGCCCTCGTCGGCGGCGGATTGCTCATCTCTTACCTTCGCCGTCGGCCGAAGTAGTCGCTACAGCCCCAACCCTTCCTGCCCGGCTGGAGCGCGCCGATTCGGCGGCTTCGCGGCAAGCGAGCGGGCTGGAACATTGTACTAACGGTTTCCATCTTAACTCTCCTGAAAAAAACGACCCGAAAAAGCGGATTCTTCGACGGCAAGGCTGTCTCCTAAGAAACGAACGGCGAAAAACAGATTCTTCGACGATAAAACTGTCTCAGAATGACGGGTCGCCGGGGTTTCTTCATCGAACCATGGCAAGCGGCCATTAGTTGCTCAGAATGACGGTGTGCGCGGCATTTTCATGCATGATTGTGAACGGAGTTTATGTGGGCTCTCAGGGGAGCTGGCTCTGGCAGTCGGCTCCCCTCCTATCTTAGGTAACGCGCGGCGCCTTAAGTCGCCTGAGACTGATTCCCCGAGTCTGCCCGTTCTCCGGATAGAGGCTGAAATCGCGCGGCTTGCCGCCAATTCCTCTCCCGAACGTGATCCAGATGACGGTCGCAGAGATAGACGGGTTCCGCCTCTTCATTGCGCTCGACCAGGCACCAGGTAGCCGCACACGGACAGCCGACCGCGTCACAATTGAAGACTCGCCTCGCCGGAGTATTCATTTCCTAGCGCTTCTCCTCGATAGTCCTCTGTGCCACTCTCTTCCCTGAGAATTCGACCGACGCTGAGACACACAAAGGGCCTTCCGTCTCGAGAAGGCCCTTTCATGCGTAAGGATCAGTTAGGGTGATGCGTAGTTAAAAACGTCAGTCTGCCCGATTATGTTCCCTCTAAAGCGTCACTCTTCGTGCCCCGGCTGGAGCTCGCCAATTCCGCGGGTTCGCGGCTGCGGACGGATTCCGGTAAGGTCGAACCCTTGGATACTCCAGCAGTTCTTTCAGCGCGTGAATCTGCATCGTTGGGTACTTCCGGTCGTAGTCCTTGTCCCCCTAAGTTGGATGTTCGCAGGCCGGCAGCATCCCCTTCTTCTCCTACTAAAGCGTGATGCTCAGGCTTCCCGAAACAGGTGGGAACAAGAGCGCAGATGGAACGAATTCCCGTGAAAGTCGTCCTTCTATTGTTGTTCGCCTACCGCGGATTCTATTGGGAGGCAGGGCACGGAACCTCACAAATTCCCTCATTGAGCGAAATGAGAGGCGCCTCTCCGGGTCCGATGTGTGCGGCAATCACGAGAGGAAGAATCGACATGAAGGTTTTAAAACAGTCCGTCCTTACCGCAGCGCTGTGCAGCATGCTGGCGATACCGGCGATGTCTCGAGCGGAGAACCCACTCGATCAGATCGCCCTTAAGCTTCTTGGCGAAAAATTCGGAATCGATTCCAAGCAAGCAACGGGTTTCCTGGGTCGGTCAAATGTGAATGTGTACGACGCCGCGCCGCTGTATTCGACGAGTCATCACACCCACCACCCCGTCGAGGAGGTCCAGGATCTCCGTCAGCAGGGGCTCGGGTGGGGCCAGATCGCGCAGCGGCTGGGCATGCATCCGGGAACGTTCAACAAGCTGCGAAAATCCGGGGCTTTCGACCGGGATGCGATTTGGGGATCCATCTATAAGGAGCGTTACGGCGTCCGCGAGTCGGACCTGGCCGCCATCCGACGGCGTGGCGGCTCCATGAGGGACGCGCTCCCGGCCTGCATCATTGCGAGGGGTTCGAGGACCAGTCCCGCTACCGTTTACACGCGATACAAGAGAGATGGCGATTGGGAGCGCACGGCGAGCTCTTACAAAGTCGATTTGCGAAACCACAGCAAATACGCTCGCAAAAGCGCGTCTCCGAAGCGGATCACTCCGGTAAGCGTGGGAACTGGTAAAGGGCATGAAAAGATAAAGGCACGCGCCCATCGCAGCGACCATGGAAAACCCTCGGATTCCGGGAAGGGCCTGGGCAAATCACACGGTAAAGGCCACGGGGCCGTCCGCGCGACGGTAAGCGGCAAAGCCAAGGCCCACGATAAAGGTGTGGGCAAAGGCCATGGCCACAGCGACCCCAAAGGCCACGGAAAAGGCGGCCGTTAAAGTCAGAGCGGTCTGACCGCCGGAAGGCGGGTTGATTGTTGAGAGCAGTAACCAGTGGCATCTGACTCGTGGCTCTCAACTCTCAACCCTCAACTCTCAACCAAACCTCATTTCCTCCTGCCCCGGCTGGAGCGCGCCGATTCCGTGGGTGCGTGGGAGGCGTCACGCGGCCGATTCATCCCGTGAACGCGAAGCCAACGCTGACTGAAGCGGACTCTTCCAAGAGGCCGCTGACTTCCTGAGCCAACTCTCCCTGCGGATTCAGATACTCTACGCCGCAGCCATGGGGCATCCTGACGGAGTTGGCTCCGTATAACCGCCGCACAATGACGCTCACGTGGTGGCGATTGCCGTTTATCGTGAACTTCAGAAGGGGCCTATCCCCGACACTGAAAAGCTGATTGGATCGAAACGCAAGCCCACCGACGCTGACATTTTCCACCATCACTTCGGTCAAGAACCTGCCGTCGGGCCTATGCGCCGCTCCTAAAACTACGTAGTGATGCCTCCTCGTCCTTCGCTGCTCCTTCATCAAAGCTCTAGTTGCGCGTACCTGAACGGGCGGCGGGGCCGAAGAAATCACGCCCATGACCATTTTCTCAATGGTACGGCTGGGGCGGCGGGAGGCAATTTTGGCCGGAGGAGCTGAGGCTCCCGGAACATCGGATTGTAGGGTCTTGGATTCCATGTGATCGACCTCCTTCGAGGGCTTAACTGCCGGGGTTGCCACACTCAGCAGGTGCACGCGGATCCTCTATCCACAATCAAATTGTAGGGCAGGTTCAGACAAAATCGTATAGGGGCGTTTACCTATATCGGCTTGCGATTGTCACGCCGGTAAATCTGGCGGGTGTTATAAGGCCATCTCTTCCTGCCCCGGCTGTAGGGCGCTGATTCCGCGGCTTCGCGGCTGGCGGGCGGAATTCGCAATACTAGCTTCCTGATGGTTCGCCTGCGAAGTCGCACTGAAGTCCGACGATTTTCCCGCTGTCGGTCGTGATTCGGAGGTCCATCACCAACGGGTCCGGAAGGCCAGCGCGGGGGAAGTTTCCGTCAATGACGGCCGTCACGATGGAGTCAGGGCCTCGCTCCACGAACCCCATCACGTCGAAAGTAACGTTCGCGGCAAATATCTCCTGATTCGCCCACTCCCCGATCGCGCTGATTCCCCGAATTTCCTTCCCAACATCTTGAACGACAGCGGAATCCGCAAACAGCGCGATAAACGCCGCCGGATTGTGGCTGTTGACGGCGTGTACATATGCGACAGCAGTACCTTTCAACTCGGTTGCCATGACCTCTCTCCTTGCGATGAGTGTACTAATCTATCCGGGCGGCCGGAGACCTGAGTTCCCGCTGGCCAAATGCTATCGCATGCCCTCATAATGGCCTCTCTTCCTCTATCGGCTGGAGCGCGCCGATTCCGTTGGGTGCATTGGGCCTCATTAGTGTCATACTTAAAAGTTACGATGCGAGCGAAGCGTGACTCGTTTCGAACTACAGATTCCATGCCAAACGAACGGCAGTGAGGCCCTCATGCGTTCACGGACAGCGCGGCGATACTTGAAGTTGACTACGGCGATCTTAATCGGGATCGCGGTGATCGCTGTTGCGGCAATTACGATTCCGCGCGAACCCGCTATTTCGTTTCGCCGCTACACCAGCCCGCCTTTGCCGGACGGTTCACGGTATACATTCCTGTACCCGTCACACCTGAAGGCTGTGCAAGAGGGCTATAACCGTGGCGCGGGGGTAGTGCAGAGTGTCCAATTGCTGCCCGGCGGATGGGGGCTCATGCCCTCGAGCGCGACGAACCATGGCAGTATCACCGTGGTTGTCGGCTCCCTCGCGTCGATGGGGGGTCAAATACCTCAACAGCGGAAGGACGGATATGAAGTCATCGGCAACGAGTCACGGCACGACATCTACCTGGCAGATACTCGCTCCGGGATGCGGCTGCGCCTCTATCACAGCCAGAGTCTAACGCTGTTCAGCGCAACGGACCCCGCCGTTTCGAAGAGCTTTCGACTGTTGCTACCGGGCGAACTTCCTCCGACGTAGTCTCCTCTGGGGGGAAGGCGGGCGTCTCGTTACAACCCCAAATCTTCCTGCCCCGGCTGGAGCGCTCCGATTCCGTGGGTGCGGGGCAGGCGGGCGGAATCCGGGATTTCGAACAGGTTCTTCGGATTCTCCAGCAGGACTTTCACCCTGCGGATATGCATCTTCGGGTCCTTCTGGCGGATTCCCATTCCACGTACGCCCCCTTCTGCTCGCAGACCAAACTGCATCTCCTTCGTCGTCTCCCGAACGTAATCATCATGTCGAGAACGGCGCGCTCCTTGCCGCTCATTGCCAGATTAGATACAATGTCCGAACTGAAAGTGGCGGAATGGACCGCGCGCCCGAGCCGCCAGGAACGAACGCCGTCGAGAACTGCTGACTGAATCCGCGCGGATACATTAATGGTCGGGACCAGTAAAGGACAAACACCGGTTATGGAAAGAGGAATCGAGGAGGCAGCGCTCAGCACCGTTGGCTGGTTCGAATTCGCGGCGGGGACGGTTGGCCTGGCAGCTGGGCAAACGCTCCGCCTTAGCGTAGTGAATCTGGGACCCCGGGACGCTATCGTGCTTTGCGGCTTATGGTCGAACCCGCACCCGTTATCCATGGCGCGAGACTCCTACACCATCGGCCCCGGAGACGCCTGGAACTGTGATCTGGAGGCCTCAGACTTGGCCAGAGAGATTATCGACAAAGTGGGACGCGCCCAAATTCGGGGTTTAGTTAGGAGCAGCTCCCGCGAGATTTGCGTCAATGTGGAGGTATTTGACAGCAAAACAGGGAGAACGAGCATCATCCTCCCTTTGCAGGAGGTGGCTCATCGTAAATAAGCGCTCGGCACGTTGCCTTGAGCCGGAAGCTCACGGAACGGCGATGCGCGGGAAGAGGCGGCTGTTGCGAAATTGGATCGGATACCATCGTACACCATCGACGATCACTGCCAGGTGTCCTCGAACGCCACGATCTGCGCCGGGCTGGCGTCGCCCTTCACCTGCTTGAAGAGAAGGTTGTAGTTCCGAGCGAAGTTGACGGCGGGTCCAGGTAGATCAAATCCACGGATTCATCCCCCACCTGCACCCGCAGCACATTCAGGTTATCGCCATAGAAGATTGTGTTGGGATGATGGTTCACTGATTCGACTGAATCAGTGAGTCATTTGGCTCGTTCCCTCACGGAATCAGCCGAAACTATCACGGAATCGGAGGTCGCTTGCAAGTTCTGGACGGATTCCGGCTCAACTCTCTGAAGCTCTCGTCCCGCCCAGCGCCATTAGCGTTCACACAACAAGCAACTCGAAGAAAAAACGATATGGACAAGAAGATCGACTCGACTGAAGATGAATCTCCCGTTCAGCTCATCGATTCGAGAATCGAGGGGGTGGGGGGGTGGCGGGGGGAGATGCTGGCCCGGCTACGCGCGCTGATCAAGCAGGCCGACCCCGAAGTGGTCGAGGAGTTGAAATGGAGAAAGCCGTCGAACTCGATGTCAGGGGTCCCGGTGTGGTCGCACGCCGGAATCATTTGCACCGGTGAGACGTACAAGACCGTCGTGAAGCTGACGTTCGCCAAGGGCGCATCCCTTCAGGACCCTTCAGGCCTTTTCAACTCGAGCCTCGAAGGCAACACCAGGCGCGCAATCGACATCCGCGAGGGTGAAGCGATCGACGAGGATGCGTTCAGGGCGTTGATCCGCGCGGCCGTGAGCTTGAACGAGGCGTCGGGCCGCGCACCAACAAAGAGACGGAACGGCGCCTGAGGAGATACTCACTTCTGCTTAGCTATTTTTTCCGCAAACGCTTTCACCTCGCGGATGAACTCCTTGGACCGCTCCAGACTGATCATGTGAGCGGTGTTCTTATACACAATGCGGCGGGCATTCGGCGCCTTCGCGGCCAGATGAGCCATCGCGGCCTGCGTAGTCGACTCATCGAGGTCGCCGATCATGACCAGGACAGGAACACGCAGTTCGCCCAGCCGGCCAATCGCGAGCGGATTCAGCCTGATGGGCTTCGCCTCCGCGGTGTGGGTCCGGTAGTTGTGCAGTATCATCCGATGCGCCTGCTCCCAGATCTTCTTAGGAGCTCGGCCCGCCTTCTGGACCGGCCCGTTTACCCAGATGTCCGCCTCCATCTTTGCGATCGCCTCAAAATCCTTCTTCTCAAAGAGCGCTTCGACCTTGTCGAACACCGCCTTTTCCTCGGCAGTCGGCTCTGCTTCAAAACCTGAGATTCCACCGGCCACCGAGATCAGTCCAGCCATGCGGGACGGGTGCTCCAGCGCGAAATCGAGCGCGATGATTCCGCCCCGCGAGTTTCCCACGAGGATCGCCTTGTCGATCTTCAGGTGATCCATCAGCGAGAGAAGGTCCTGGCGGTTGGAGAACTCGACCGCCTCCGTTTTGCTGGCTCCGAATCCGCGCATGTCGTATCGAACGACCCGGAATCGTTTCGAGAACATGCGAAAAGGCTCGTCCCACATGCTCATGTCCGCGACGCCTGCGTGAATCAGCACGATTGACGGACCTTGTCCAGCCACTTCGTACGCCAATTTGGCTCCATTCACCGACAGCACACCTCGATCCACTGGCGATCCTCCGTTTACTACCAGCATAAGCAACCCAACTATGGATATGATCGTCATTCTCGTCCTTTTAAGTCAATTGATCTTGTTGATTTCATGAGAGCAGAGTTCCTAATGGCCGGGTGGTTTACCTTCGTGGGTTTCAAATCCTTGTCTTATGACCTTAATCTGTCGAAAGGCATTCCATTTAATCCGCTCGGTCGCTAAGACCGAGCGGCTATTGCTTTCCTCAGGCAGACGGTACATTCGCCTCCCGTATTGGGCTCATGCAAAATGCAGCATTGTGGAGGAGGGATCGGCGATATTGCCGGATAAGACAACCTCGCGTCGGATGGCCGGTGTCACTCTTTTACCTATGGGAGCCAGCATGAAAGGCAAAATCCGAGTCGGCATCGGCGGATGGACTTACGAGCCGTGGCGCGGCGTGTTCTATCCTGCGCACCTTCCGCAGAAGCGTGAGTTGGAGTTTGCGTCGCGGGCCGTGAATACTATCGAGATCAACGGTACCTTCCACTCCACGTTCAAGCCGGATAGTTGGAGGAAGTGGCGGGACGAGACGCCAGATGGGTTTGTCTTCGGAATCAAAGGCTCGCGCTTCTGCACCAACCGACAGGTACTTGCGAGCGTCGGCGCGGGGATCGATGTCTTCATGGCTCAGGGGATTACCGAGTTAGGAGAAAAGCTCGGACCAATCAACTGGCAACTTGCGGAGACGAAGCCGTTTGACCCCGATGACGTCAAGGCGTTCCTGGCCCTGCTTCCGGATGAGGCAGGCGGCTTGTCTCTTCGCCACGCAATAGAGGTAAGCCATCCCAGCTTTAACACGCCTGCATTCTTCGACATGGCCGCGATTCACGGGGTGGCGGTCATCCGAGGCGATTCCGACGCACACACCATGATTGATTCAGCGGCTGGTTTCACATATGCCCGATTCAAGACTAGCTCCGAGGAGTGGGATGACGGATTCTCCAATTCCAAGATGGATGGTTTCGCGCGGCAAGCCCGAGAATGGTCGGATCGAGGCGATGTGTTCGCATACTTCATCTCCGGCGCCAAGGATCGCAATCCGGCAGCGGCCCAGACTCTCTTACGCAAGTTAGAGTAGAATGCGAAGGATTCGGGTGATCCGACGCACGAAGCAGGATGACTTTCCGACGTGCTTCAAACGGGAGCCTGAGCTTACTCGGATGGTTGGAACTTAGCATTGTCGGGGCCCCCGCGGAAACCCTGGCAGCATCCCATTCAAGGAGTGAATTTGAACCCATGAAAGTACCGGTCTATCATTTCACAGCCAGGGTCTACGTCTGTTTTGCGGCGAGTTTGATAGTCGCTTCGCCCGTCGCCGGACAAACGAAATCTATCAAGCACTCTCCCCCGCTGACTGTGGCGGAACCGCAGCGGGCCGGCGTTTCTTCCGAACGACTCTCGCGAATCGACAATATGTGCCAAGAGGCGATCAAATCGGGCGGTATCCCGGGGGTCGTCGCGCTCGTCGCGCGTCAAGGCAAGATCGTCTATCACAAGTCCTTCGGGATGGCCGATAACGCGACCGGCCGCTCGCTGAAGCCGGATGACATTTTTCGGATCGCATCACAGACCAAGGCAATTACCGCCACTGCGGTGATGATCTTGTGGGAGGAGGGCCGATTCCGGCTGGACGACCCGATCTCCAAATTCATCCCCGAGTTCAAGAGCCCGCAAGTACTGAAAACATACAACGACGAGGATGGTACGTGGACGGGCGAACCCGCTCGGCGAGAGATCACCATTCGCGACCTGCTGACGCACACTTCGGGTCTAGGCTACGGCGTGATTGACCCGGACGAGCGGTTCCGCAAGATGTACGCCAAGGCGAGGATCGTCGAGGCGTTCTCCGCCGAGCCCGTGACCATTGCCGAGAACATCAAGAGATTGGCGAAACTGCCCCTGCACCATCACCCGGGCGAGCGGTTCACCTACGCAATGGGGCTGGATGTCCTGGGCTATATGATCGAAATAGTATCGGGGATGCCTTTTGACGCTTTCCTGCAAAAACGTCTGTTCGAGCCATTGGGAATGAAGGATACGGGATTCTATCTGTCATCCGAAAAGGCCGGGCGGCTCGTAACCCTTCAGAAGCCGGAGAATGGCAAATGGGTTCGCTACCCGGCGACCTTTTACGATCCGGACTTTCCGATCAACGGGGCGAAAGCGCTTTTCTCCGGGGGCGGCGGTCTTTGCAGCACTGCGCGGGACTATGCGAGCTTTCTGCAGATGCACTTGAACGGCGGCGAGTTGGGGGGTGTCCGAATCTTGAGCCGGACGACGGTGCAGATGATGCGGAGCCAGCAGGTTCCCGGGGATCCGGCCACCACTGATTCGGTTATCAGCCTGGCGTTCGGCGTCGTTACCGAGCGCGGCCAGAACAAAGGCGGCAATGGCAGCGCGGGGACGTTCG
>JBKJZI010000040.1:0-6319 GCA_046715155.1 Chthonomonadales bacterium
ACCGACCCGGCTCCGCTTGCATTGATCGTAAGCGACATCTGACTTCCGGCCGGGGCAATCAGGCTGACTGTGTTATTCGTGACAATAGAGCCAATTCCAACCGATCCCGCGCTAAGCGCAACCGAACAGATTATTCTGCCGCCGCCGCCAAGATCCGAAATTTTCTTTTCTCCTTCGCGCGGTAATCGCGCGCTGTCTTACTGTGTGATAGCTTGAGGTCTGCCAGGATAAGTTCTTCGGCGACCGAGCATTTTCCTGCGTCAGCTCGTATTGACATCGTCTCCTCGATCCCAAGAGTCGAGCTGAGCCAGACCCTCCTCGGCAACCTGGGCCCCGACCTCGTCACCCAGATCTCTTGCAATAGCCAGTGCTTCCGCATACATGGGACGCGCAAGGTCCTGTCGCTCGCAAGCCACCATTGCGTCTCCAAAGTTACACAAAACGATCGAGCAGTTCATGCGGTCCCCGAGCGCGCGGTAAATCTCAAGGCTCTCTTCGAACAAGGGGCGCGCGGACTCGGGGTCATGCAGTGCCATCTGCAATTCACCGAGATTATTCAAGCCGCCGGCAACCGAGTAGTTGTCCCCGACTTCACGGAACAGTCCCAGCCCTCGCTCGATATACTGACGAGCGACAGCGAACTCCTTGCGGAGAAGGGCCAAATAGTGTAGATTATTGAGCGACCCCGCGATGCCGGCCAGGTCTCCTACTTCCTCGCGAATCGAGAGACTCTCATTGAGAGTCGCTTCCGCGGCATCGAAGTCGTCCTCCTGGATTTCCAGCAGGCCCAGATTGCTTAAGCTGGCGCCGACTCGCCTGAGATCACCCAGGTTCCTCCACGTTTCTAACCCAATCTCATAATGGCGCCGGGCGGAATTGAAATCGCCAAGCGCCCAGGCGAGGATTCCGGCTCCATTGTGCGCCATTCCCCAGCCCCGCGAGGGATCCCCGCCAGCGGCGGAGGCAATCATCGCGGAAAAATGACGGCGGCCCTCGCTGAAGTGACCGCGTATCTGCCAGAAACGCGAGAGGTTGCCGGCAATGAGAAGTCCCATTTCTCGGTGGCGCGGATTCTGCCTGCACCATTCCAGGGCAGCGATCAAGTTGTCATGTTCCTTCTCGATCCGCTTCAGCCATTCGGCCTGGCGCGGCCCGGTTATCTCGGCTTCGAACTTCTCGGCGACTTGCAGGAAATAGGAGCTGTGACGGTCTTTCAGGGCGGCAGATTCCGGTTCGTTCAGCAGTCCGGAGCTGAACTCGCGCAGCATCTGCAGCATCCAGAAACGGGAGGATTCTCCGGAATCGTCCTTCGTCACCAGCGACTTCTCGATCAGGCGGGTGAGCAGGTCCAGAACGTCCTCCGGCGCCAACGGTTCCGCCGAATCATGAGGATCGGACGTGACGAGCTCCGCCGCTTCCATGGTGAATCCGCCGACGAAGACCGACAGCCGGCGCAGCAGAGCCCGCTCCTGGTCGGTGAGAAGGTCGTAGCTCCAGTCCATCACGGCCCGGAGGGTCTGGTGACGCGGAACGGCCGCGCGGGACGACTGCCGCAGTATCCGCTCGCTCAGACGCTCCTCGATCTCCTGGACGGCCAGGCTGGACGTGCGGGCGGCGGCGAGTTCAATGGCTAGCGGAATGCCGTCCAGACGGCGGCAGATTCCGGCGACGACCCGAGAATTGTCCGGCGTGAGAGCGAAGCCTGGACTGCAGAGGGCCGCCCGATCCACGAACAGCCGCACCGATTCGGATTCCGGCTCGTCGCCCTGCGGAACAGAGAGGAAAGGAATCCGCCATCGGACCTCGCCGGGGACGCCCAGGAATTCCCGGCTGGTGGCCAGAATCCGAAGCTGTTGGCAGCTCTCCAGCAGCCCCCGCGCGAATTCGGCGCACGCTTCTACCGCCTGCTCGCAGTTATCGAGGATCAGCAGAAGCCCTCTGGTTGAGAGGTACTTACGAAGGGTCTCGGTCAGATCGATGCCCGGCTCTTCGCGGAGCCCCAGGGCCGAAGCCGCCGCCTGGACGACATCTGAACCATTGTTTGCGGGCGCAAGGTCGACGAACCAGGCGCCGTCGCGGTATTGATCGATCAGGTCGGCGGCCACGTGCAGCGCGAGCCGCGTCTTGCCGGCGCCGCCCGAGCCGGTAATGGTCACCAGTCGGTGCTTCGCAAGCATGTCAGCCACTTCCCGCGATTCTCGTTCTCTCCCGATGAGACGGTTGAGCTGAATCGGAAGGTTGTGGCGAAACGCGGATAGGGAGTTGAGGAGCGGGAATTCGGAGGGCAGATCCGGATGCAGGAGCTGAAAGATCTGCTCCGGCCGTTCCAGGTCCTTGAGATAATGCGAACCCAGATCGAACAAGGACGCGCCACCGGGAAGCGCATCCAGGATGAGATCACGGGTCGTCTGGGAGAGGAGAACCTGGCCGCCGTGGCCGGTGGCGAGCATCCGCGCCGTGCGGTTTAGGGTCGGGCCGACATAGTCACCCTCGGATTCGTGTGCGGGACCAGTATAAACGGCCATCCTGACCGGCAGCGATTCCGAGGACCAGGATGTGATGTCCCGCTGCGCGGCCAGGGCCGCTGCCGCAGCTTGAGAGGCCCGCGCAAAGGCCGCGCAGATTCCGTCCCCCGTCTTCTTGAAGAGGGCTCCGCCGTTCGCCTCGACCGCGCGCTTCAGGACCGAGTCGTGCCTTGCCAGCGCCGAGCGCATGCCATCCGCGTCCCGCTCCCAAAACCGCGTGCTCCCCTCAACATCTGTGAATAGAAAGGAGACAGTACCGGATGGTAAGGACATGGCTCAGTCCGGAATTGCGTTGGAGAGCCCTAACGGAAAGAGATTCTCAGGGGTGTTCCGGCTTCCAATCGGGATTCTTGGAACTTCGGCAGCGTTACGTCGCGCATCGCACGCCACTCTCGTTTTCATTACGGGCGAGCTTCTGGAATCACAAATACGGTGACTTTAGGCTGTAGCCCCCGGCACCATGAAGCCATGGTTGAAACCAGAATCCCCCACTTCTCCGCAGACCGCCGGGCCTGCTCCGCATTCGGAGAAGCCACCACCGGAATCTCCCATCCGCCAAGATCCTTCAACCCTTATAAGTAGAAGTTGGAGACAAACCCGCTACCAATTAGCCCGATACTGACTGTCACTTCTCCTCCGTGTGCCTAACAAGCAATTGACCGTCCAAAGGAGACGAGCGAGTTTGGCAGTTTCTCTCGATTGCGGAGTGAGGGAACTCCGTTTTTCACGAAGTCATTCTGGGCCCTCATCGGTGAAACTAACCACGTCATGGCTACTCTGTGACTGTAATCGTGCCAAAAGCGACCATACTCGCTGCGTTCTCTTTGTTACCGCGGATTGCCGTCTGGACCGGTCCTACGCTAATTGTGTAGGTGGTGACCCAAAACTCGTCGCTTTGAGTAGCGCCCTTCGGCACACGCACGCGATCCGTGTCTGGAGTAGCTACAAGGGGGTCATCGCTGCGTACGGTTACGATGTAAAAGTCATTGTTCGGATCAACGTGCTGTTCATCAATTATGAATCTCGCCTTCGTGCGGGTCCCGCCAAGAAGAGAAGGAATTTCAAAAGACACGCTGCCGATTTTGATGGGCGCGAATCCCTCTACGTTCTGGGCAGAAGCTACCGTTACGGGCGCGCGGCTGAACAAAAGAACCGCAAGTGCGGAACTCGCTACCGCCAGAATTGCGAGCTGCCTTAACCGGTGTCGCCGCCTTCTAGTTAACAATCGCATCGAAGTTCCTCCTCTTCATCGTGAGCTGCGTTTGCCGTTAATGGTATTACTGAGGGCTGTTTTGACATCCGGGAACGAAGGGCCCTCCTCTTGAATCCAACTTCGCCTTCACAAGTAAAGCTTGCCGGTGATGCCCCATCTCGTCATACAGCTTATAACTCTGCTCAAAGTTAGAGCGAGCAAGGCTGAACTGAGCCTTCCTTAAGGCAATATCGCCGAGATTGGATAGAGCAGCAGCGCGCCCAGCCGAGTCTCCAAGTGTACTGAAGATGCCTAACGCTTCGTCGCACATCCTTGCTGCTGCGTCGCAATCGCCTTGGTTGATGTAGAGTGCCGCGATGTTGTTCAACGAAACGGCTATTCCGGCAGCATCGCCAATCTCCCGAAGCAGTTCCAAGCTTCGCTCATAATATGCTCGCTCGCCGTGGGCATCTCCTTCTTCACCTGCGATTAACCCAAGGTTGTTGTATGTGTTGGCAATTCCAAATGAGTCATGGATGCCTTGACGCATGCGCAAACTTCGAAGCAACAGTCCGCGCGCTTGTTTGAAGTCGCCATCATCCATAAGCGCAAGTGCAAGGTTGCTTAGACATGACGCCAACCGATATTCTGCTCCCAGGTTCTCCCACACGTTTATCGCCTGATGATAGAAAGAAGCAGCGGCCTTGTCCCCTTGCGCCCATGCGAGAATCCCGCCTCCGTTTAGCGCAAGCCCCCAACCCGGCGTCTCTCGGGCTGTTCCTGCCAACGCCATAATTGCGCTCAGGTGGCGGCGGCCTTCGCTGAGATAACCGCGCGTGTGCCAATAGCGGGAGAGAAAACCTGCTAGGCGGAGACCAGATTCGCTGAGGCCTGGATTCGGTTTCGTGGAATCAAGTGCGGCGCGAAGGTTATCGTGTTCGGTTTCCAAGCGTTTTAACCACTCGGCCTGTTTTGGCCCAGAAAGGTGGGCCTCGGCCTCTTCCGCAATTCCGAGGAAATACTCCAGGTGGCGTAATCCCGATGCTTGGGATTCCTCCTCGGTCAGATGTTCTGAGGCATATTCGCGGACCATCTGGAGCATTCGGTAGCGGGTGGAATCGGTTGTACGTTCCACGGTGATAAGCGACTTGTCTTCGAGACGAGATAGGAGGTCGGCCACGTCTTCGATCTCGAACGGCTCGGGTTCTACACGATCGCGGATTCCAGCCACGCAGACGGCCTCGGCGGATTCGAGCGTCCAGCCACCCGCGAAAACGGTGAGTCGCGCCAAAAGGACCCGTTCCTGCGGCTCAAGGAGCAGGTAGCTCCAGTCCATGGTCGCGCGCAGTGTGGCATGGCGCGGCGGGACCGGGCCGGTCGTACGAAGCAATGAGAAATGATCGCGCAGACGTTCGGAGATCTGCTCCACCGTGAGTGTGCGCACCCGCGCGGCCGCCAGCTCTATCGCCAGCGGAATCCCGTCCAGACGGCGTGTGACGTCCACTACATGGGCAGCGTTTTCCGGTGCCAGGCTGAATCCGGGAGCTGCTTCTTCAGCCCGCTCGGTGAATAGCCGCACGGAATCCGCGGCGCGCAGCTTCGGAAGGTCGGCCTCCGACACTTGGCGGATAGAATCTGGGACCGGAAGGGACGGCACTCGATATGTCACCTCCCCGCGAACTCCGAGTACCTCTCGGCTCGTAGCAAGGACCTTGACTTGAGGGCAGCCCTGAAGTAGCTCCTGCGCTTGTGCCGCGGCAGCTTCCACCAGGTGCTCGCAATTGTCCAGGATGAGCAGCGTACTGCGGTCACGAAGGTACTCCATGATCACCTGGCCGGTGTCGCGCCCGCCCTCCTCCCGCAGCCCTAGAGTCGAAACTAGCGCCTGCTCCGCCTGCACGGAATCCGACGCGTTGCTCAACTCGACCAGCCATACTCCGTCAGGGAAAGTGTCCACCTCTTCCGCGCCGACCTGCAGCGCCAGCCGGGTCTTCCCGCAACCACCCGAACCGTATAGTGTAACTAACCGATGCCCTTCGAGCAGCTCGCGAACGATCCGAACTTCCTCCTGGCGTCCGATCAAGCCGGTGAGCTGGATGGGGAGGTTGTGCCGAAACGCGGACAGAGACCGCAGCGGCGGGAACTCCGCGCGTAGTTCGGGGTGGTGGAGTTGGTAGATCTGCTCCGGCCGCTCCAGGTCCTTGAGGTGATGAGAACCGAGGTCGACCAATGACGCGCTGTCGGGCAACCCATCCAGAAGGAGGTCACGCGAGCTTTGGGAGAGCAGGATCTGCCCACCGTGGCCGGTTGCGAGCAAGCGCGCGGTGCGATTGAGCGTCGGACCGACGTAGTCGCCTTCCGATTCCTGAGCCGGCCCGGTATGGACCGCCATGCGCACCGGCATCGCTTCGTTGGACCATGAAACGATATGTCGCTGCGCGTCCAGCGCCGCCGCCGCCGCCTGAGACGCCTCAGCGAAGGCCGCGCAGATTCCGTCCCCCGTCTTCTTGAAGAGGGCTCCTCCGTTCGCCTCGACCGCGCGCTTCAGGACCGAGTCGTGCCTTGCCAGCGCCGAGCGCATGCCATCCGCGTCCCGCTCCCA
>JBKJZI010000041.1:0-10321 GCA_046715155.1 Chthonomonadales bacterium
CGTCTAAGAGAAGGAAGCTATTTCCGTCATTCTAAAAGGAGATTATCATGCGGAGTCTCACGTTCGCGCTTGCCGTAGTCGGCGTCGCAGGGGTTTGCGGTTTCAGCTTTGCCGCGGAAAAGCCGAAGGATTCCGGGGCGAAGGCTTGTTTTGAGCGGATCAAGAAGCTGGCCGGCGATTGGGCCACGGTAGACGAGAAGACCGGTAACGAAACCATTCTTCTCAAGTACCGGGTCATCGCAGGCGGAAGCGCGGTCGAAGAGTCCATCATGCCCGGCGAGCCGCACGAGATGGTTACCGTATATCACATGGATGGGCCGGCGCTCATGCTCACGCACTACTGTGCAGTCGGCAATCAGCCCCGGATGAAAGCGACCGCGGCGAGCACTCCAGCGAAGATCGAATTCAAATGCGTTGGCGTTTCGAACGTCAAGTCGCACAACGACATGCATATGCACCACGGGCTCTTTACGTTCCAGTCTGATGACTCCATGGTAACGGAATGGACGGGAGTGGACAAGGGCAAACCGGGCCATGCAGTGAAGTTCAGTGTGAAGCGCAAGAAGTAGCCGAACGGCCGGGCGATTGAAATCGCGGCTACAAAGACACAAAGTCGACCTCCGTCGACTCGACATTGAGTCTGCGGAGGCAGACTTCGCGTACTTGTTGCCGCGACTTCAATCGCCTGGAAGCGGATGGTATCTGGAAGTAGAGAATTGACTGGCGCGGATTCCGGACGGATTCCGCGCCTTTCGTCGTTAGAACCGCAAGAAGTGAATCGCCTGGAAGCCCCAACCGGTCATGCCAATTCGATCTCGATCTCGTCCAAAATGTTCCTCGTAATGATGTCCGCCCGCATCCGCACAGCCCTACCCGCTCTCACTGTCTGAATAGGCGCCTCCGGCTGGATTCGCGAATCCTGTCCGCATCCAACTCGATTACGTGGAACGTCAACGTGACAGTCTCCACTTGATTTGAAATATGTATCGTCGCTTCTGCCGGCTGAGTTGCAGATTCGGGCGAGATTGCGTACGGTATAATGAAATCCCCACGGACCCTGGAATCCGGGCTGTCTGGAGGTATTGATTGAAATCCATTCGAACCGCTTCATCCTTCGCGCTTAGCTTCGTCTTTGTCTTCACCCTATTCACCGCGAAAGCCGAAACCCGCACCACTTGGGCCGGAATGTATATCGGCGATAAGAAGATGGGGTACACGCGGCTTACTACCGCCTCGGCGACCTATCAGGGTAAGCCCGCCACCTCCGTCGAGAGCTATACGCGCGTGGAGCTGGAGGTGTTGGGCAACAGCGTGGGACAGACGATCGAATCGACCACTTACACATCCTCTGCAGGGAAGTTGCTGCACCAGTTCTTTAAGATAAGCTCCGGTTTTGCGGATATGGTAGTCAAGGCCGACTACAGCCCGGACAAGGTGCTCTGCTCGCTGACTTCCGACGAATCGACGAGTACGAAGACCCTCAAGATCCCGCCGGGCGCGACTATCGTCAGCGACTCAACGACCGGCGGCCTCATCGGCAAACTGGGCGGCGCCGGCGCTGATTTTCTGTACCTGAATCCACTCACCCTTTCTCTCGATAAGCTCCACGTCGCAATGAAGGGGAAAGAGAGTGTGACGCTGGCGGGCAAGGAGTACACTGCCCTTCGCGTCCATAGCACGACGCCTATGGGCACGTTTACGTCGTGGGAGACCGAGACCGGCGGGCTTCTCAAGGCGGAGATGCCGCTGGGGATGGTAATGGTGCGAGAAGAGCCGACTGTCGCGCAGAACCTGAGTACGAATCAGCCGGAATTCCGAGTGGTCGGGACCGCGACTGCCGCCGCGGCTGCCGCGCCTTCTACTTACAAGCCGCCATCGGATTTTGCGCTGGCGACCGCGCTGACGGTCGAGAAACCGATCGAGAATCCGCGCGAGGTTAGCGGGCTGAGCATGAAGGTGAGCGGAATAAGTGATAAAGAGCGGGCGATCTCTGATTCACGTCAGCGTGCGCTTGCGATTCCGGAGGAGCCCGGCGCCTACTTCCTCAGTATCAGGGCGGAGCGGTTCGAATCGGCGGGCGCGACACTTCTTCCAATCTCGGATTCCGCGCTTGCACCTTATCTGCAGTCGGGACCGTACCTGGATATAGAGGACTCCGACATTAAAGAGACCGCGGCAAAGCTGCGCGGGGAGGAGCGGAACAGTTATAAAGTGGCGCAGGCGATCCGCAAGTGGATCCATGGCGCTATGAAACCGGACTACACCATCGGCGTGCCGCGAAGCTGCACGGACGTGTTGAAACGGCCGCGGGGGGTCTGCCGCGACTATGCGACGCTTTTCGCCGGAATCGCTCGAGCGGCCGGCATCCCGACCCGGCTGGCGGGCGGCATCACTTATGCACAGGGCAAGTTCTTCTACCATGCGTGGGTGGAGTGCTGGGTGGGCAAATGGGTCCCGTTCGACGCGACATTGTCCCAGGACTTTGTGGACGCCACTCACGTCAAGTTCTCACACGGTGACGTTACCGAGATGTACAACGTAGGCAGTATTGTGGGTCGAATTAAGCTCACCGAGGTGCTTGCGAACTGAAGTTGGTCGGCTGGTTGTGTTCGATAGGCGGATTCAGTACAGTAAAGACGAAGTATCGAAGTGTGGAGGTATTGAAGTGTGGAAACAACGACCCTCTTCCATACCTCCACACTTCCACTCTTCCACACCATTCGCGAAGAGAGGAGGTGAAACAGAATGAGCATACGCAGCTTTAAACAGGCGTTCAGCGTGGTTTTCGCGCTAATCCTTGGCGGAATCGGACTTGCGCTCGGGTTGAACTTGCGAACGTTAGTCCCGCGCCGCGGGGATACCGATCTAATGGAGATCATCAATAACCTCCTGAACCAGCCGCTTTACGTTAACTCGACGGCGGCCGCGCTCAGCATTATTGGGCTGCTCCTGGGAGTGATCCTGGGGCCCAAGGCGGCGCAGAAGTTGATCAATGTAGGCAACGCCGTCGAGCGCATGTCTGCCCGCGACAAGATCGCCGTTGGAATAGGCAGTTTTCTGGGCATTGTCTGTACCATCCCGTTCTACCTGCTATTATTGCGGTGGCCCGTCATCGGGGTCCCACTCCTGATTCTCATCACCGTGGTTTTCGTCTACTTGGGCATCCGGGCCATGGTGAGCATGAAGGACGAATTTCGTTTCATCGGCGCTCCTGTCGGCTCGCTCGGCCAGGATGGTAGCGAATTGTCCATGGATCACAGCAAGATCCTGGACACCAACGTCATCATCGACGGCCGAATCCGCGACGTCTGCCGGACCGGGTTTCTCGAAGGTTTGATTTACATTCCCGGTTTCGTGCTGGACGAACTGCAGCATATCGCCGATTCCAGCGATTCGCTCAAGCGCGCCCGAGGCCGGCGCGGACTGGACATCCTGAACGAGATGCAGAAAGAGTTCCCGCTGGTGGTGCGGAGTTTCGACCACCTGCTGGATTCCGAAAGAGCCATTGCCGAGGTCGATTCACGCCTGGTCAAGCTCGCCAGCAAGATGAAGGGGGTTATCGTCACCAACGACTTTAATCTCAACAAGGTGGCTGCTCTGCAAGGAGTGACCGTTCTCAATGTGAACGAGCTCGCGAACGCCCTCAAGCCGGTGGTCCTACCGGGAGAAGAGATGCCCGTGTTGATTATCAAGGAAGGCAAGGAAGCCAACCAGGGCGTAGCCTACCTCGACGACGGGACGATGATCGTCGTAGAGGATGGACGCCGGCATATCGGTGAGAGCCTCGATGTGGTGGTGACCAGCGTGCTCCAAACGGTGGCCGGGAAGATGATCTTCGCCCGCCTAAAGGGCGCCAATGGAGAGGACGATGCGCAAGACTACAGCCGCGCTCGTTCCAGCGGCGGGGCAAGGTCGAAGATTCGGTAGCGCCGAAAACAAGATATGGGCTGAAATCGCTGGCCGCCCGACAGTGTGGTGGTCAGTCTCCGCCTTGAACGATCACGACGAAGTGGACAGCGTTTACGTGATCGCGGCTCCGCAAGAGCGGGATCGCATGGCTGAAGCGCTGGCCGGGTTTAGCAAGGTGGCGGGGATTTCGGAAGGCGGCGCCACGCGCGCGGAGTCCGTGCATAACGGGTTACGAGCGGCAGAATCCGCTGAATACGTGCTCGTACATGACGCGGCGCGACCCGCGGTCTCCGCTGATCTCATAACCCGCGTGCTGGCGGAGACGAAGCTCGGCGGAACTGCAATTCCGGGAACTCCTGTTGGCGATTCGCTCAAGCGCGCGGATTCCGAGAGCCGAATCACAGAGACCGTCCCACGGGACGATCTGTTCGCCGTACAGACTCCTCAGGGCGCCCGTCGGCAGCTTTTACTTTCGGCCTATCAGCGGCTTGGGGATGCGGCGCTTCGAATGACGGACGAAGCCGAAGTCCTGGAAGCAGCGGGTTACCCGGTGAAAATCGTGGCCGGTGATCCCGACAACTTGAAGGTGACCCGGTCTGAGGATATCCGGGCGTTGGAACGTGTATTGCGAGCGCGGAATCCCTCTTCTGCCGCAATCCGAACAGGATTCGGCTACGACGTGCACGCGTTTATTGAGGGACGTGAGCTGTGGCTTGGGGGTGTGCAGATTCCGCATTCGCGCGGACTGGCGGGGCATTCCGATGCCGACGTGCTGCTGCATGCCGTATGCGACGCCCTGCTCGGAGCGGCCGGAATGGGGGACGTCGGGCAGCTCTTTCCTGACACCGATTCCGTCCACAAAAACCGGCGAAGTATTGAGTTTCTCACCGAAGTTGCTGATAGAATAGACTCTGCCGGCTGGCGCGTGTTGAACGTAGACGTAACGCTCCTCGCCGAGGAACCACGAATTGGTCCCTATCGGGACCAGATAATAGCCGTCATCGCCGACGGTCTTCGCACTGCCCCGACGCAGATCAACATCAAAGCTACCACATCCGAGGGATTGGGCTTCGCCGGCCGCAAAGAAGGCATTGCCTGCTGGGCAGTGGCGACCCTCACCTCGGCCTCCTAATCGATTACGAAGAGCATAGGAAGAGCAAGCGTGACTGGAAAGTTGTTGACACTCGCGAGCAGATTCCGCCGAGTCCTGGACGCCGCCAGGATTCTCGCCTTCATTCTTCTGATCATCTATCTTCCGGCGCTGGTGATTATTGCGATGGCCGTGGCGATGACGTCGGCCGGGCCGCCATTCATTAACCGCGTTTACCGCCGCTCCAATGGTCGCACGGTAGATCTGTGGGAGTTCCGGACCGAATGCTGGCGGCAGTGGGAGCTGACAAAAGTGGGGCGGTATTTGCAGCGAACGAATATGTACCGCCTGCCTTCGCTGGTCAACGTAATGCGCGGCGACATTGAAATCGGCGAGAAAGTCAAACCGGCAGTGGACTGGTTGTCCTAACGCAAGGGGAACTCCGAGACTGTTAGAACTCATCCGAATGGCACGTAGGGACGAATAAACTGCCGATGAGAGCACCGATGGCTGATGCAACGTTTCATCGGCAGTTTATTCGTCCCTACCACCCTAGAAACCGTCGAGCATCAGGACCGGTCGCGCGGGAAGCAGCAAGCGCAGGAGGTCATAATCGGATTCGCTGCGCACTTCTACCCTCCGGGCTTTCCTTAGCCAGTCCAGGCTCGGAGATCCCCAGTACGATTGAGTTAACGCCTGGATGTCCATGATAACGCCGGCGTCCCCAGTATCAGCGCGTACCCGTACAGCGCCGGAGTCCGCCGAGACGCGCCAGGTACCCGCATTCCACGGCGCTTTTTCGTCCCGTACGGCGATAGTGGCCGATCCCATCAAGCTCGAATCTGGCTTCAGGGCTTCCAGCGCCGGCTTTAGGTCCACGACCCGGCTCATTCCCTGAGGCCCAAGCTTGGTTTCGACATCCCAGTGGCATAAGATCGACCAAAGCGGGTCATCCGGGGCGGCGCGCCACTCCATGGTCTTCACGGTCATAACGTAGCGTCGGAAGACGCCGAGCAGTCCGCGATAGGCGCGGTTGGTAAGCGCGACAAACTCGGAAGCCTCCGCTTCTTCCTCCTTCTCCTTGTAATTGACCTTGGCGTAACCCTCGATCTGGCCATCGCGCCGGTAGACGAAGACGGAATGGTTGCGGTTGTTCCAAACGCGTTGGAAGGAATCCCATCGCCCATTATCGCGCACGAGCATGCCGTTGTAGCGAACGGCGAATTGCTCGTACGCCGGGTTCAGGACGGCCGGGACGTCCTCGAACAGGGGCTCTACGAAGCGCGTGTCTTCCTGCGACGGAAGGCGGGCCAGCGGAACTGTGTAACGGTGACCCGGTCCCACCCACTCCCAGCCATAGTTGCGGTAGTAGTCGAAGCTGAACGGCCAGAGTGAGGATAAGTACTGTCCCCTCTCCCGCATCAACTCCAGGGCTCGCTTCATCAAGGCTCCAGCGTACCCTCGGCCTCGCGCAGCCGGCTCACAGGCGACGCCTGCGATTCCGCCGCACGGCCGGCGATCCTCCCCGAAGAACATTTGGAAGTCATGAATTCGGAGACTTGCGTGCAGGCGGCCATCCTCGAATACTCCGAGCCGCTCATGTTCGACTAACTGCTCAGCCGTGATTCCGCAGCCCATTCCCCGCTCGAAGGAGTGGCTGACGATGTGTCGGTACGCGTCGAGGTGTTCAGCTGTTATAGGTTTGATTTCCATATCGGGTTTCTGAGTGTACTTTTAATTAGAACTCGTCTAGGAGCACCGCCGTTTTTAGGTGGAAGCAAGATGGACAGGAGGCGGTAGTCTTCCTTGAGTGTTAAGTGTTGAAGGTTGAGTGATCCAGGGTCTCAAAGCTCAACACTCAACACTCAACACTTAAACACTGAATGGTTTTCCTCGTTTTTCGTCGGCTTGATTTCGTCGTTCGAGAGTGCGATAATATCGGTAGACTAAGAAAGGGGGTGGTTGACAACATGGATTTTAGTCAACAGGAGGGCTGGCAGGGCTAGTACGTTTTAGCCTGCGGGTCATGAACGGTGGCCTTGCCGTTCTCCACTGAAGCCGGGCCGCCCCGATTCCGTCGGGGCCGCCCGGCTATAAAAATGCCTGGAGTAATGGAGTGTTGGAGTATTGGGCCCCATTACTCCAACACTCCATTTCACTGCTGGCTGTTTGACCGGAGGAATCCAGAGTCCGCGAGCCAGTCGGCCATTCCCTGCGGCCAGGTCTTGAGAGTGGAAAGTTTGGACCGCTGGCCCATGTTGAAGGCGTGGCCACCGCGGGCGAAGATATGGGCTTCGACGGGGGCCTTTGCGTCCCGGTATTTCTGAAGCAGGTTGAAAATCACTCTCGCAGCGCCGGTATCGTCGTTCGCGACAAGTAGAAACGCTGGTGGAGCATCCGGCGGAATCGTCTCCGGAATCCCCAGCGGGCCGGGGTAGATCATAATCTGGAAACTCGGTTTGCCGTTCAAGCGATCGATCGGATCGGGGGCGTTTGGGTCACCGGAGCCGGGCTCATAGGCCACCATCGAAACGACCTCGCCACCCGCAGAAAAGCCCATCATTCCCAGTCGGTTCGGGTCGATCCCCCACTCACTTGCGCGGCTGCGGACGAGGCGCATCGCGCGGTGAGCGTCTTGGCGCAGGTGAACGTCGATCTTGTAAGGTGAATTGGGCTCTCGCGGAAGGCGGTATTTGAGCACGAACGCCGCCACCCCGATGCTATTCAGGTAATGCGCGGCATCTCGCCCCTCGGCGTCGTAAACAAGCAATCGCAATCCCCCACCGGGTGCGACGACCACTCCACAGCCGTTGGCCTTCTCCTTCTGCGGCAGAAACACGGTAATCGACGGGTTATGGACGTTCTTCACCCAGTACTCCTTCGCCTCTTCCGGCTCATCCCTCCGCGCCTCAAACCCCGGCGCCCCTCTTTCCCAGAGCGGAACTACCGGCTGCGGCGTTTGTGGCCCGACGAGTAACGGGAGCAGCGCAAGAACGGTCATCGATTTAACCTCCTCCGGGACTGACGGCGGATTCAGCCTCGTCGGTTGCGATTCCTCTTCCCGGGCCGGCGGCAGTGGATTAACAATGTATCCCTCGTGCCAGATTCCGTCAGATTCAAATGGCGAAATACCGGATATTACAACCGAGGACCAATCTCCGCGCTCAATCGAAATCCCCGCAAGCCCGGAGACTATTGCTTGAAGCTCATCGTGCGACGGATGTTGACCTCAGCTGAATCGGAAACAACTCGAGGAGCGCGCGTAGTCGCATCTCTATGTCCGCCGGTTTCGACTTCGCTTTGGCCGGCAGTGAGGAAATTCGCAGGGTTCCCAGGCGGACAAGGGAAAGGACTCAAACAAGACCCTGGCGAGCCCCCCGACAGACTCGGTTTTACTGAAGCGCTCCCAGCCCAGCTCGGTCAGGCGGTCATAGACGGCAATTGAGAAGGAGACGAATGGTCCGTAGTTCGATGGCTTTACGGTTCCGCATAAACCCGTCTTCGCCGGGGTGTTAAGTATCCGCTCGCATTTTCGGCTATTAGTTAAGTCCGACGTTGGCGACTTCCAACCCTGGGGACCGTCCAACAGCATAATTCGGATTCCACGCTGCAAGCACAGGCTATCGACGGTAACCGCCACGATTTCCGGAGTGACGCGATCTTCACACACTCGAATGAACTCGCAGTGGATAGGGCCGCCGGGGAGGGAGTCGAGGAGCGCTATGCCAATGTCGCTGAACCGGCGGTAGGCCAGGTCGACCGAAAGTACCGCCATTGCTAAATGTAGAGTTCCCGGGCCTTCATGGCGGAGTCCGGGTTTAGTTGGAGCAGGCAGCGCCGGACGACGCGATGCGGATCGGGCGGCGCAGGTTCTCTCTCGTAGTGCTCGGCGAAATACGCTCGCCAGATCGCGAGTTCGTAGCGGAGGGAGCGCCGGGGATTGACAGCCAAAGTGAGGTCGACCATCCACAACACGCGCTCGTAGAGGACTCGATACTGGCCAACTTCGCCCGAATCGGAAATCTGCAACGCCGATTCGGCCTCTCGAGCGATTCGCAGCAATTGTTCAGAAACGGTGAGCTCTGCCCACCCTTTCCAGGTCGATGAGTACGTCATTTTTACTCCGTCTCGCGAACGGAGCGAACCGGTCACGTCAAGTTGTTGAGAGGGCCGGCGCCGCAGAAGTCGGGGTTGCCGAAGCGGTTGATCCGGTGGCCGAATCCGTGGGCCAGGGACATCAGCAGGCGGTTGTGGGGCACGCGCTGGTATTTGAGCGAGCGGCCCATTTTGAAGCCGAGACCATTGCCGACCAGCACAAACGGTATGTTGTCCTGCGTGTGGGAATTGCCTTTGCCCAGCTCGTTGGTCCACATGATCGTCGTGTTGTCGAGCAGGCTTCCCTGCCCGCCCGGCTCCGGCGTTTCGGAAAGCCGCTTCGCCAGGTAGGCAAGCTGCTCGCAGTACCAGGCGTTGATACGGGTCAACTTGTCCTGAGCGTCCGCGTCACTGTCCTCTTTGTGTGACAGGTCATGCTGGCCTTCGTTGATTCCAAGCCAGCGCATTCGCGCCTGGCCGACGGAATTGGTGTACTGAAGGGTGGCGACGCGGGCGAAGTCCGCGGCGAAACTGTTCACCAGGAGGTCGATCTGCAGCTTGCTGATGGTCGGAATGTTGTCATTGTCTTCGCGCACGCCCGGCTCGATCACGGGAACCGGGTGGCCGACATCTTTGCTATTGGCGCGAATCTCGCTCTCCATGTCGCGCACCAGCGAGGCGTGCTCCTCCAGTATCTGGCGATCGGACGAGCTGACGCGGGCGCGCACCTTATCCAGGTCCTCTTTGAGCTCATCCAAAATGCTCTTCAGGCTCTCCTGGTCCTTGGCGCGGCCGTAGAGCTTTTGGAACATCTGGTAAGGATTGTCAATCGGCGTGAGCGGTTTGTTCGGCCCGGCGTATGACATTCGGGTCCAGGTGTCCGCGCGGTCCGGCACCATCACGCCGAATTCAAGGGAGCCGAACCGGGTGCGGGTGGCGGGGTCTTTCTGGAGGACGTTCTTGATCTCCTGGTCGATAGAGATTCCGCTGGACCAGCCGGCCGGCGTATCCGACCCTCCCTGCACGTTTCCGGGGAACAGCTCGATTCCAGTGAGCAAGCAGCCGATTCCGCGCATGTGGCCATCGCCGTCGCCGCGAACGCGGTCGCAGACGCCGTGAAGCGTCAGCAGTTTGCTCTTGAACGGTTCAAGCGGTTTCAGACTGGGCTTGAGGGTAAAGTGCTCGCCCTCCTCATCCGGCCAGAAGTTCCAGGGCACGACTCCGTCG
>JBKJZI010000042.1:0-5675 GCA_046715155.1 Chthonomonadales bacterium
CAACCCGATGGCGATCTTCGCTGCCACGCGCGCGATCGGATACCCGGTAGCTTTGGACGCGAGAGCGGACGAGCGGGAAACGCGGGGATTCACCTCGATGACGTAGTACTGGAAACTATTGGGATCGAGCGCGAGCTGCACGTTGCACCCGCCCTCTATTCCAAGGTTCCGAATGATGTTCAGCGAGGCGGTACGCAGCATCTGGTACTCTTTGTCCGACAGCGTCTGAGAAGGCGCGACGACAATGGAATCCCCCGTATGCACCCCCATCGGATCGAAGTTCTCCATGTTGCAAACGGTAATACAGGTCGAGTTCGAATCTCGCATCACCTCATACTCGATCTCCTTCCAGCCAAGGAGGGAGCGCTCGATCATGACCTGATGTCGCATGGAGAGCTTGAGGCCGCGAGACCCGGTCTCTATCAGCTCCTCTCTGTTGTAGGCGAATCCGCCGCCGGTGCCGCCGAGCGTATACGCGGGCCGCACAATGAGGGGCCACACCCCTCTCTCGGCAATCTCATCCAGCTCGGATTCCGATTCCACGATCCAGCTTTCGGGCACGGGCTCGCCGATTCGGCGCATGAGCGAGCGGAACTCCTCGCGGTCTTCGGCCATTTGGATGGAGGTGAGCGGGGTTCCGAGGAGGCGCACATTGAGCCGATCAAGGATTCCGGATTCCGCCAGCTTGGTAGCGAGGTTGAGCCCGGTTTGGCCCCCGAGGGTCGCAAGCAGCCCGTCCGGTCGCTCTTTCTCGATGACCTTCGAGGCGAACTCGACGTTCAGCGGCTCGATGTAGACCCGGTCCGCCATGTCCGCGTCGGTCATGATGGTGGCCGGGTTGGAGTTGATGAGGACGACGCTCACCCCCTCCTCGCGAAGGGCGCGGCAAGCCTGCGTACCCGCATAGTCGAACTCAGCCGCCTGGCCGATAATGATCGGCCCGGAGCCAATGACCATAACCTTCTTGATTGTCGAGTCTCGCGGCATCTACCCAGCTCAGTGTCAATACTTACTGAAACCGATTCTTCAACGTGGCGGTGTAGGGGCGTATTACCTGCCGACGAAGTTTCCGTTGGCCGAGGAGACGTACGTCGGCAGGTTATACGCCCCTACGTCTCACCACGTAGACTGCCCGCCGGCCAACAGACGCAGCCGTGGTCAAGTTTACGATTCAAGAGAAAGGGCGGAGAATCCGCCGGAATTCACTCGCGGATTCTTCGCCCCTCTTGCAATTCGGTTCCTCGGTTATGCGGGAGCCGGGCTCGCGAGCGTCTGACCGGTTTCCGCGGATTCCAGCCGCTCCATCTCGCGCGCGTAGACCTCGCGGTTCTCCGGCTTCCATGCCCAAATCTTCACTTCGTCTACCACGTCGCCCGCGTTCAATATCCCCTGTAAGATGGCCGGCGCGACAACCTCGGCGGTCTGCCGGCGCTGCTCGGCGGTGATAGTATGCGGATGGCGGAGGAGGTCCTCCGTCATGTCGGGTACCACAACCGTCTGCACGCCATGTTCGGCGGCGAGGCGGATGGCGCGCTCGATTCCGGCGGCGATCCACTCGCCCGTCGTCCGCTTCTGATCGTCCATTATCACAGCAAGCGCGGTCATCTTGAACCGGTATTTGCCCCCTGTTCCGATAAACGCATCCCCCGGACGCATAGGCGCGACACGGTTCGCCTGATGCTGGATCTCATAGGCGGTAGCGTCCCGCACCCATTTCGCCACCGGGGTGTACATCTGCATGTCCGTGGCAACCGGAACCACGATCACGTCCGCGCGTGGAGCGCGGTACCACTCGCCGCCCCAGAGCTCAACGGCAAAATCATCCCGGTGCAGTGAGCCCGCCGCGCGGGGACGCCTCGCTTCATATATCATAGTGAGCGCAACCGACAGGATTGCAGGCACCATCGCGACGGAAATGAACACCCACACCCATATCGGCGTATCAGCCGTATGCATTCAGTCACTCCTCATGCAGCGGTCAGATCGAATCAGATTATACCCGCAGGCAGGCGCTCACCAACCTGACGCGATAAGGGGCAGAAACCTCGCGGATTCCGCCCCTGCCACACCAAACCAACTCCTATACAGATATAGGCTCCAAGGTGGATTCGGGTTCCTCATTAATCGGCTTCGTACTGACGTTCTCGCGGAACGCGATTGCGAACAATACGAGTACAGCTGCCGCTCCCGCAGCCGGGATGAGCCAAATGCTCTTCCAGTCGTGAGTAGTGGCGGAAGTCTGATACTTGCTGGCCACGAGACCCGAGATCATCGAGCCTACGAACATACCGGCGCCGTAGGTGAGGAATGCGATGAAGCCCTGCGCCGCGCCTCGTATTTTGATGTCGGCTGCGCGATCGACATAGATCTGACCGGTCACGAAGAAGAAGTCGTAGCAGACGCCGTGGAGGATGATGCCCAGGTATAGCATCCAGACCAGGCTGGACGCGTTCCCATAGGCAAACATCACGTACCGCACCGCCCACGCTCCCATTCCTATCAGGAGCAGATTCTTTACGCCAAGGCGGAGGAAGAAGAAGGGCATGATGAGCATGAAGAAAATCTCGGACATCTGCCCCATCGTCTGTTTTCCGGCCGCGTTCTCCACCCCTATCTCGTTCAGGAATGGATTAGTCCAGCCGTAATAGAAAGCCAGCGGAATGCAGACCAGGAACGAACCGATGGCGAAGACCGCGAATGACGGATTTTTCATAAGCGCCAGCGCGTCCAATCCGATGAGCGAACCCAACTTCACAGGTTCGTTTCCGGCCTTTGGAGGTGTATGCGGCAGCGTAAAGCAGTAAAGTCCGAGCAGCACGGAGGCGCCGCCTGCGATAAGTAGCTGCATAGCGGAGTTCTCGACCTTCATGAAGCCTACAACGAGCCCCGCCGCAATCCAGCCGATGGTACCCAGCACCCGAACGCCCGGAAACTCGTTGCCCGGGTTCTTCATCTGGTGGAACGACATGGAGTTTGTAAGCGCGACCGTCGGCATATAGCAGAGCGCGTACGCCAGGAGGACCCAATAGAAGGTCTCGTAATTCTTAACGGTCGAAACGAAATAGAGGAGGGCGGCTCCGGCCAGATGGAGAACGCCCAGAATCCTCTCGGTTGAAAAGAAGCGATCTGCGATGACTCCCACGAAGAACGGGGCAATCATAGCTGCTAGGCTGGAGATACCGAAAACGTATCCCTTTTGCGGGTCGGTGAAGTTCAAAGTGCCCATGTAGGTCCCGATGGTGACCGCCCACGCGCCCCACACGAAGTACTGCAGGAACATCATGATGGAAAGCTGGAGTCGGACCGTTGGATTCATCCTTGCATTCTCCGATCGGTAGGGGATGACGGGCCCGCACCGCGGCGCCCATTGAGCCGCCTTTTCGCGCTATGCGCCGGATTCTCCTTCGATGAACCTCTGCTTGAGCTTCTGCGGAAGGCGAGCGGCCTCTTTCTTAAAAATGCATCGGTCCCAGGGCTGGTAATTCGAATGGTTTTCGATGCCGGATTCGTTAGCCCGTAGTTGTGCCGGATTTATGCTCGCTCGGGCGTTTGGCTGGTTGGTACCCTATCCGCGCATGGAAGTACCAGTTGGTAACTCGCAACTGGTGCGACCGTAAGGGCTGCACCGTCTCTCAAAGCAAGTGAGGTTTTAACATGCTGAAGCTCCAAAGGACTCGGATTCAGCGCGGATTTGCAATCATTACTGTTCTTGTTTTTATGCTCGTCGTTGCCACCCTGCTATCGGGAATTGGAATGTTTGCAGCTTCCCACCAGGTCCGCGCGCACGTAGACGGCGATTACGCGTCAGCCCTATTCCTGGCGGAGGCCGGAGCAAACCACGAAATGCACAAGCTCTCAATAGACCAGAACAATCCGGACCAATATCCGGGGGCGACAATCAACCTGGGCATCGGGAGCTTTACAGTATGGTGCGCGAACCGCGACGGCTCCGTGCCCTGGACAGACCGGAAAGAGCTTTTGGTCTTCTCGAGGGGGGTCGTGGACGGAGTGACGCGCACGATAAAGGTCGCGGTTAAAGGCTACTACGCGCCCGGAGACTACGCTATCTACGGGACAGACGCGGTCAGCACGTTCACCGGAACGTCACCCACTATCCGAGGGGACATTGGCACCAATGACCGGCTCCACTTTACCGGATCCCCCACCGTTACCGGGAACATCTATTTCTACGGACCCAATGCAGGATGGGCAGGCGCCCAAGCCGGATATACGACATACTACGACATCAAGCCGTTGGTCTGGCCCACCGTGAGCGAGATCGCCGACGAGATGTTCCCGTCAGGCGGGCTTACGTGGCTCCAGACTCACAACGACAATATGCGTGCAATACCTCCGATTCTCGGCAATACGATCAATAACAACGTCATCCTCAGGGCAGGAAACTACTATCTCACAAACGTTAATCTCGGCGGGAACAGCGCGGTCGTCTTCGACAACACAAGCGGCCCCGTGAACCTTTGGATCGGTCCAGAGGGCGGGAGCCAGGTGGCGCGATTCCGCGGCGGCAGTGCGGCCGTCTCGCTCGCTACCGATCCATCCAAGGCATGCCACATCTATGTGGCCACGCGGGGCGGAATCGACCTCGCGGGCAACGAGACTATGGATGCCCTGGTGTACGCCGTAAACCGCGACTTCGCCGGTAACGCCTACGGCCACATCGAAAACAGCGGCAATCCGGTCATCAACGGACAGTGCATTGCGGAAGATGTGGACCTGAACGGCAACATCACGATCAACTTCTACACGAACCTCATCCGGCCGATTACTTTCGGTCACTATGGATACGACAACCTGTGGGAAGAGGGCCGCGTAAATGGTGACGGCTCCTGGACGGCCGGCGGAAGATAGTCGGCAGGACCAAACATGAAAGCCCGCCCCAGACTCCCGGGGCGGGCTTCAACCACAATATCATCAACTTATCTCCACTCCGCCGGAGGGAGGCGATTCCGGTTCAAGCGCCGGGTTCGTCCGCTTCCTTCCGCCGCTCCAGCCGCCGCCGGTGGACCGCTTGCCTGACGGCAGCCTCGCGGCCGTCATTGCGGCTATCCGAGTGCGGACCGAGGTACACGACATGCACGGTCCGCTCGGGCTCATCCACGTAGTACCGGAGGCGGAATCCGTCCGGCAGATAGACCTGCCATAGGTCGCGGTCAGGCATCTTCTTGACCCTCTGCGAAACCTCCGCGCTGAGGCCGAAAGGATTCTCGATGAGTGGGCCACTGAACAGTTGTTCGACAACTCGCTGCACCGCGGGCGAGGCATTACGAAGCGCCTTTATGTCCTTAGCTTGAACGTCCAGCCGGTAAGCCGGCAATTCCTCCGCGTCAGTTACCCAGATCGGCCCATCCCAGCCGGCCAGCTCCGTGAACTCACGCAGGATATCCTCGATCTCCCGAACATCCACCGCCTCGCCCGCGTGGTCCGATTCCATCAGGACCGTCAGAAGGTCAACCCGCATTCGCTTCAGGTGTTCAGGATCGAGCAGGTAAACAAACGGAATCGCCTCATAGGAATCCGCGGAATCCGTCGACGTCCGCTCAACCCAGCCCCGAAGGGCCGCCCATTCAGCCTCCGATCTTTCGGATAAAACGTCATCCATTCAGCACCAAACCCCCACCGCGCATTAAAATGCACGGCTGGGTGAACCGTCCTCC
>JBKJZI010000043.1:0-26689 GCA_046715155.1 Chthonomonadales bacterium
TTCAGTGCGGCTTCGATGACCCATCTTGCATATGCCCCGGTTGCGGGACGATCGCTCTTGCTGATTTCCGGCAGTCGACAGCCGAGGAAATACAACGATTAGGATTTCAGAAAGGTGAGTATGAGTAGCGAGGCCGTGCAATATACGCTGCAGTGAACGGCTCGGTCGCGTCATTGTTGACCATCCAACGCCGCGCCGCCCCTTCGGTGATCTCTTTGTCAGTCACGGGCTTCAATGGTCTCAAACTCCTCTTCAATCATTCGGCGCATTTCAGCGGCGTCTTCGTCGGAGAGAATTCCGATAGCGTCGGCAAGAGGATGCTTCGGCCCCGTCTCCACCTGAATCCGCACACGACTGTTCTCGTCGATTCCTTCCAACGGCTCTACGGGTCTCAGAATCCCGTTTTCGAATATCGCGTCCAACGTTTTCGTCACCATACACCTCCCCCTTACCAGCACATCCCATTATACAACGCCCAAACTAGGCGGCTTGAGTCGGACCCAATCCGTTGGCCACTGATGAGCGGTTACCGATAGGTTTAGCGCCGCTCTGGTACAATAATGCGGACGGGCCCGCTCGCCGAATCTCGAGGCAGGGCGGGTTTTTTGTTGGGGGACGGAATCCGAATGGCTTTGACGCTGGACCCGGTCCGTGAGGCGATGCGCCGGCGGACCTTTGCCATCATTTCACACCCGGACGCGGGTAAGACCACGCTGACGGAGAAATTGCTTCTCTACGCAAACGCTATCGACCTGGCGGGCGCGGTGAAAGCGAAGAAGAACCAGCGCTCCGCAACGTCCGACTGGATGGAGCTCGAGCGGCAGCGCGGAATCTCCATCACCTCTACTGTCCTTCAGTTCGGTTACCACGATTACCAGGTGAACCTGCTGGATACGCCCGGCCACCAGGATTTCAGCGAAGACACCTATCGGACGATTGCCGCCGCCGATTCCGCGGTGATGCTGATGGACGCCGCGAAGGGCGTCGAGACGCAGACCCGCAAGCTGTTCACCGTCTGCCGCAAGCGCGCGATTCCGATCTTCACCTTTTACAACAAGATGGACAGGCCGGGACGTGAACCCCTTGAACTGCTCGGCGAGATCGAGGAGCTGCTCGGAATCGCTGGCTACCCTGTGAACTGGCCGCTGGGAATGGGCGAGACCTTCGTGGGGGTGTATGACCGATTCTCTAAACAGGTCCACCGATTCGAGGCAACCGAGCACGGCCGCTACATTGCTCCCGTTCAGGTGAGCGGAATCGATGATCCCGCACTGCGCAAGCTAACCGACGACCAGACATACCGGCAGTTCCGGGAAGAGATCGACCTCCTGGACCATGCCGGCGAGGAATTCGACGAAGACCGATTCCGCCGCGGCGAGCTCACTCCGGTCTATTTCGGCAGCGCCCGCAACAACTTCGGCGTCCAGCTCTTCTTCGATTCTTTCCTGGCTAAAGCGCCATCACCAGTCGACAGGGTTCAGGGTACAGGGTACAGGGTACAGGGTAACGGCAACGGTTCCGTATCCGACACCCTACACCCTACACCCGACACCCCATTCTCCGGATTCGTCTTCAAGATCCAGGCCAACATGGATCCGCAGCATCGGGACTGCGTGGCGTTTATGCGGGTCACGTCTGGGCGGTTCGAGCGGGACATGATGGTGACGCACAACCGGTCAGCCAAGAAGGTGCGGCTCAGCCGGGCGATGAAACTTTTCGCGCAAGACCGCGTGTCGGTAGACGAAGCCTACGCCGGAGATATTGTCGGCCTGATCAACCCCGGACTGTTTGCGATCGGAGACTCGCTCTCGGAAGGTCAAGAGGTGGAGCTGGAGACGATTCCGCGATTCCCGTCGGAACACTTCGCCACGCTCCGCTCGCCCGACCCGAATAAGCGAAAGTCATTTATAAAGGGACTGTCCCAGTTGGAGCAGGAGGGCGCGATTCAGGTCCTTTACGGCCGGAATGAGGCGCGGGATCCTGTACTGGCGGTAGTCGGCCAGCTCCAGTTCGAAGTAGCCCAATTCCGCCTGAAATCGGAATATGGCGTCGAAACGATTCTCGAGCGACTGCCATACACCTGCGCACGCTGGCTCGGAGGACCGGAATCCGACCTGGACGCCCTGCTGAGGCTGTCATCCCTCCGCGGGATGGAAGATGGAGACGGCCGCCTCGTTGCGCTTTTCGACGGCGACTGGAGCCTGAAGTACGCGAACGAGAAGTACCCGGCGGTGGAGTTCCGGGAAATGCCGTAAACCAAGAGTGGAAGAGTGGAAGAGTGGAAGCAAAAACGGGCTTCTTCTGCTCTTCCACTCTTCCACTCTTCGATTCTGCGCTTACTTCTTCTCCGCGAAGTCCTTGTCGACGGTCGCGCGGCGCAGCGCCTGCTTCAGTTCCGCGAGGTTGCCGGCGTGGAGAAGGGCTTCTTCCTCCGTGATGAGGTTGTCGCGGTAGAACTCCTCGAGACACTGGTTCATCGTCCTCATTCCCCAGAAATCCTCCTCGCCGTCGCTGCGGACAGCCGCGTAAAGGTCTTCTGAGCGGCCATCCTCAAGCTGCTTGGATATGGTTGGGGTCGCTACCAGTATCTCCATCGCCAGGATGCGCCCGCTTCCGTCGGCTTTCCGGCAGAGCTTCTGTGAAACCACTCCTTTTAGAGACACCGAAAGTCGCAGCCAGAGCATCTCGCGCTCACTCGGCGGGTACATGTTGGAAATTCGGTCCAGGGTCTCCGCCGCGCTCGCCGTATGAAGTGTAGCGAACACCAGGTGACCGGTTTCCGCCGCCTGAAGCGCAACGTTCAGAGTCTCCAGGTCTCGAAGCTCCCCGATTAGAATGACGTCGGGCGCCTGGCGAAGCACCTGCTTAAGAGATTCACCGAAGCTGTCAGTATCCACTCCGACCTCTCGCTGGCTCACTATGCCCATCTTGTCGCGGTGGAGAAACTCGATAGGGTCCTCGATCGTGATGATGTTCACGGGCCGGGTATCGTTGATGTTGTCGATGATCGAGGCCAGGGTGGTCGTTTTTCCGCAGCCTGTAGGACCCGTGACGAGAACCAGCCCGTTGACCTCTCGCGTCAGGTTCATGATGGCCTTCGACGTAATCCCGAGATCTGCGAGCGACTTCACTTCGAACGGAATCAGCCGGCAGCAGCAGGCAACGCTCGTGCGCTGACAGTAGACGTTCTGGCGGATTCGGGCGGCGTTGGCTACGGTGAACGAAATGTTCAGCTCGTGATGCAGCTCGAACCATTCGATGTGTTTTTCGTGCATGTGCTCGTAGGAGAGGCGCTTGGAATCCTCCGGCGTCAGCACAGGATAGTCTCCGACTACGACGCGATTCATACATTTGAACGCGGGAGGCGAGCCGGCCTTGATGAACAGGTCGGACGCTTTGAGGTGTGCAGCGTGCGCGATGAGTGAATCCAGCGTGAGGTCTGCGGCGGTTTCCACCTTCATGATGGGCGGCAGTCTGGGCGCATCTTCAACCGACTTCCGGATCTCTTCGGGCTTGGGCGCGAAGGAGAGCGGGGGACTGTCATACGACTTCTTTTCGGTATTGATGACCTGTTCGCGCGGCTCCTCGCGCTCCAGGACGGCGGCTGCCAACTTTGCCACGGGGTCCGGATCCGACGCCGCGGAATCCGCGGGACGGGTGGGCGGCGGGGTTGCTCCCGGGAAGTCGAGCGCCTCGCCCTCATAGGATTTCTTCTCGGTATTTATCGTCTCGGTGGCCGCCGATGGGCTAACAGGGGTGTCCAATGGCGCAGTCCTCGCTATAATCAGGGTGTGTTGATTGACGGAAAGAGGGAAGCCGCTCTTGTTCCGGCGGAGTCCCTCCAAACTCATTATCGGAAAACCTGGTAACGTCGGACAGTCCGGCATGCCTGAAACTCGCACATATGCCTGTCTTTCCACAGATTCCGGATGCAAACGTGGAGACCGAAGTCATAAAGGTGAATCCGCTGGCGCCCGATGAAGCGGTGATCAGCCGTGCCGCCGAGCTTATTCGTGGCGGTGAGCTGGTTGCCTTTCCGACGGAGACTGTGTACGGGCTAGGCGCGAACGCCCTCGATTCGGCAGCGGTACAAAAGATCTTCGAAGCCAAGGGTAGACCGGCGACGAATCCGCTCATTGTTCATGTCTCCGACTCGGAATCCGCGCGGCAGATCGTCGCTGACTGGCCGGAATCTGCTCAGAAGCTGGCCGACCTATTCTGGCCCGGCCCGCTTACGCTCGTGCTGCCTAAGACAAAAGAAATTCCGAAAAATGTCACCGCGGGGGGATCGACAATCGCAGTGCGCGTTCCAAATCATGCCATTGCGCAGGCATTGCTAAAAGCCGCGGGGGTTCCGATCGCCGCCCCCAGCGCAAACCGTTCCACCAGGCTTTCGCCTACGCGCGCCGAGCATGTACTGAAGTCCCTGGCTGGCCGGATACCACTCATTCTCGATGGCGGCCCAACGAAGTCCGGCGTGGAGTCTACAGTGCTCGACCTGACCGACAAGGGACCTCGGATTCTACGTCCAGGTCCGATTACTTTCACGGATATGGAGCCTCACCTGGACTATCTCGAGTACGCGCCGGTTCAGATTCCCCGGGGACTCCTTCCCTCGCCAGGAATGATGCGCCGCCACTATGCGCCGAACACGCGGTTGGAGCTGGCATCGTCCGACGCGGCATCCTGGGTAAAGGAATTGCTCGATCAAGGGAATCGTGTGGGCTGGCTCGCGTGGCCTGAAGAGGCGCGCTTAGAGAATCCCGACCTTCGCGTGATCGAGATGCCGACGGTTGCCGAGTCGTATGGCGCGCAGCTATACGACGCGCTCCACCGCCTGGATGAAGGACTGGACGTCATCATTGTCAGCCTGCCACCGGAAGATGACGCCTGGCGGGCGGTTCGCAATCGGCTTACTCGCGCAGCCTTCCGAGGATGGCTTGATAAATAGCCCAAGGATTGCTGCGGCCGTGAGCCGGGTGTTGGAAGCTAGCGAAATCAAGGTACGCGAGCACTCCGCGGCTCTGGTGTGGAAATCCAGGATTCAGTTCCCAGCCGAGGTCGTGTGGCTGCTCAGCGGATGGGCGTCTGGCGAAGGCGAGGAATTCTGCCCGGCGTTGATCTCGGCAGGCGGGCTCAGACGCATTCGGCGACTGGGTCGCTCTGAACACGCCGGACTTCAGGCGCGCGCGCGGCACATACTGGACGAGCGCGTAGCGATGCAGGCGGCCGTTCGCACAGTCCTGTCGGAATCCGTCGCCTTTTCGGATTCTTCTCCGGCCTCCGAACTCTTTGTCTGGTATACACGGCTCGGGCAGCCACGCGTAGGATGGCGGGGCCAGGCGGCGGCCTGGGCGAAGAACCGCGGAATCCGGCTGAGCGATCTGCACATCTCTTTCACCCATGATGGCGAGGCTGTGATCGCTTTGGCGGCGCATACTCCAGGACTTCGCGGAGTCGGAGTGGATGTGGTGAGGCTGGACAGATTCCGCGGCCGTGGGCGCGAGTACCTACAGCGGTTCGCCCGCCACTTTATGTCGGAATCCGAGTACGCGGCGTTTATCACGGAATCGGCCGGTGAAGTGGACGAAGAGATCATAGGGCGCGTTGCCGCGCATTTCTCTCTCATGGAATCCGCGTCCAAAGCGCTTGGAACGGGCCTGAAGATAGGCGGGGGAATGGGGAAGCCGGAATCCATGTCCAAACGCTCGATTAACATTGCCGGCCTGGAACCGGTTCGATGGCAGTTAGAATCCGAGGTGGAGTCTCGAATGTCAGCGCTTGGGGCGACGCGAATGGAAGGGCACTGGTCTGCGGATTCCGAATACCTCGTCAGCGCAGCATTTCTGATGGGGTGAATGATTGCATGGGGATTCACCCGGCGATTGAAATCGCGGCAACAAAGACACGAAGTCGATATTCATCGACTAAGGACTCAGTCTGCAGAGGCAGACTTCGCGTACTGGTTGCCGCGGTCTTAACCGCCAGTTGAAGAAATAACCCGAAACCCGAGACCCGATACCCGAAACCCGACCGATGTTCGCCCCGTAGTGGCTTTAACGCCGGACGAAGGGGGGCGAAGGGGATCTCTACGCTGGTTATGGAACAGACGGATGCCTCGCTGGTTCAGCGAACGCTTGAAAGCGACACTCAAGCTTACGACGAACTGGTCCGGCGGTATCAGCGGCAGGTCTACAACCTGGCGTACCGCATGCTCGGCAACCCCGAAGACGCGGGCGACCTGGTGCAGGAGACCTTCCTGCGCGCCTATGGGGCGTTAGGCTCGTTCCGTCAGGACGCGAGCTTCCTTACGTGGCTGTACAAGATCGCCTCCAACCTCTGCATCGATCATATGCGGTCGCGCAAGAGCAAGGGGGCGCTTTCGCTGGACCTTGAGCTGGAAGAGGGACGCGAGCCGGTAGCGGATCGGTCCTTCTCACCGGAAGACACGGTCATTCGGGGCGCCGTTTCAGACGTCGTTCAAAAGTGTGTCATGAACCTGCCCACCAAGTACCGCGTTGTGGTGGTGATGCGGCACTTGCAGGGGATGAGCATCGAAGAGATTGCGGAACAGCTTAGCCTGCCTTCGGGCACGGTGAAGACGCACCTGTTTCGCGCTCGCGAAATGCTCCGGGAAAGACTAAAACCACATTTAGGGTTGGAAGATGGAAGAGAATAGGGTTTTCGAGCATGAGGAGGGCTTCTCGCTCTGCCTGCGTGTTCGGGAGCGCCTCCAGGACCTCTACGAAGGATACCTGGACGCGATGGTCGCCGAGACCATCCGGGCGCATCTGAACAGCTGCTTCCAGTGCAACCGGGAATACCGGGATCTGGAGCAGACGATCCGGCTGATCGAGACGCTGCCCTACGCCGAGCCGATACAGGACTTTACGCCGGCGATCATGACTGCCATCCGAGGGCAGTCGGGCTACTCCTTTCAAACGCCCGTGGTGGAAGTGGAGACCTCGATAGTCTCCTCGCCGCGATCCATCACCAAGGCTTATCAGCGGCAATTGCGGATTTCGGATTTCGGATTGCGGAATTCGGAAGCCAAAGAGACGTTTAGTGTGCGCGAGAGGGCGGTGGGAGTGTTTGGCCTTGTTGCCGCCTTCCTTGCGCTGGTATTTGGGCCTTTGTTTCCTGGCGGAGCACTGGCGCACGGCTATTCCGACATAGCAAGCTCGGCTTCACAGATTCCATTGGTCGGCTCACTTCTAGCATTCTTCTCGTTTGTGGTTGCCGGTCTCGTTGATTCCGTCGGGTACGTTGCCGATTTAGGGACCAGCCTACCTCTGCCCGCAGTCTCGCTTGGCGGGGCCTCGATCGTCGCTTTTCTGTTCGCCCGCTTTGCCCGTAAGCGAGAGCTGCGGGCGTTCTAGGGAGGTAGTTGTTATGAATCCGACGTGCGCGAGAACTGCGGCCGCCGCCGCCATGGTTGCTTTGCTGATTCCGGTCTCAGTGCGCGCACAAGAGGACACGAGCGCCACACGCCGCGTCCCGAGCGCCGCTGAGATTATCGATCCGAGCAATCGACAACCTGAGAAGGGCCTCTATCGCATGGCGGAGCCCAAAGCCCCGGAATCGGCTGCTGAGAAGGCGCCCGAGAGGGAGTCGCTTGCGACCCGCATTGTCCAACGGAAACTGGACTATGGCGAGTGGGTCGCCGCCCAGGTGTTCCTGGTAATATGCGGACTGCTGGCCGCGCTGATCGCGCTGGCGCTGGCGCCCAAAACCACCACGCTGGCGGTCGCCGCAATCGATTCCGATCCCGCGCGCGCCGCGGTCGTCGGATTTCTGGGCCTGGCGGCGCTCGGGGTGATCAATTTCATCAACAGCATTCTGTTCGGGACCATCATCTGGATTCCGTTCGGCACGATGGTCGCCCTGGCGTCCACCGTCACGTTCCTGTTCAGCGGCCTCCTTGGCGTCGCATACTTTGGCGGAATCCTCCAGAAGCGGCGCCGGCCCGGTGTTCGCGGATTCTTCAGCCGCGCGGCGATCGGACTTGTTGCGATTGCCCTCTTCAACTGCATTCCGGGCGTAAACCTGGCGTCGTTCTTCCTGCAGATGATCGCTTTCGTCCTCGGCCTCGGCGGCATTCTCATCACCGGCTTCGGCCGCGACCCGGACTGGCTATCCAAACGCCTCGCCTCCGCCGGCCGCGAATGGCGCGATTAAGAGGTTTTTGCAAGTTTCCGCTGGAATCAGCTATCGGTCAGAGTCGACCGGTAACTGATTCCGTTTCAGGGTGACAAGGAGATCGCAATGAGCTCCGATTCCACGCCGAATGCTATCCTGATTCCGCTGGAAGACGCCGAGCAAGCGGCCGCTTGCTTCGGTAGCCTGCGCGCGGGTAATCCGGTGCTGCGCTCGGCTCTCCGACTTCTTCGCGGAGAACCCATCGAATCTATCCAACCGCTCCACAGTTCCCTGAAGGACCCAAATCCGAAGCGATGGAAAGAGAGGATTGCCGCCGCTTGGACTCTCGGCCGTTCGCCGCTGACCTCCGAGGACTCCGATGCCGCCTCCGGAACCTTGATGAACGTGCTAGAAAACGTGTTCCGCGAACGTGGCCGAACGAAGATGCCGCGATGGGTTTTCCGCACGGCACTGCCTGCGCTGACGATCGGCGTAATCGCGGCAACCGCGATAGTGTTTTGGCCCCCCGCATTATTACCGCTATGGTCTCTACTGGCTCCCTATTGTGCTTTTCATCGCTGCCGTAATTGGCGGATCTCTCCTGCCATTTTCAATTCCGTTCCAGTCAGTTTTCGAAAAGCGACGGAACGACCAAGTGCGAGCCGCCGCGGCCAGAGGATTAGCCCATCGGGGACACGTTGAAGCGGTCGGGCCATTGTCCGGGTGCTTGTTCGATTCGAGCCAGGTGGTTCGACAAGCCTGCTCCGAGGCGCTTCATGAATTGCTGCCAATGGTCACTGATGAGGACTTCGGCGTTTTGGGGGCGGATTCAATTACCAAACTTGGCGCGGTGCTGACGGATTCCGATGGCACGCTGGTCTCAAAAGGCTTTGGACGCGTTGGAGAAGATTGGGACCAGTCATGCGATTCCGCACGTGGAGCGGCTCTTGAAAGACACCCGATCCACGCTCACGCGTGATCGGGCGCAGAGGGTTCTGAACGTCCTGAATTCTCGCAAGCGGCGCGAGGCCGAGGGGAAAGACCTTCTCAGGGCAGTAGTCACACCCCAGGATCCCACCGCTCTTCTACGCCCCGCCCAATCCGCCGCCGAATCCGAGATCGAGCAGCTCCTCCGCCCGGCCGGCGACAACCTCAATTGAGATAGCCGATTGCGGGTTGTGCCCCTGGGTGACACCAAACGTAGGGACGAATAAATCGCCAACGGAACGTTCGTTGGTTCGATGTTGGTATCTTCGGCGATTTATTCGTCCCTACACCTGGGCGAAACGCGATTCATGAAAGGCCGGTTTCCTTGCGTGGGGAAACCGGCCTTGATTCTGCTGATTGTGGTTAACCGTCGCTGGGGGAGCGGCCGAGGTTTACGTTGCCGGTGCCGGAGTTGATGGTCAGTGCGGCGCCGCCGCCGTTGATGTCGCCCTTCATCGAGCCGCCGATGTTGACCGGGCCGCGTTTCTCGGCGGTCAGCGGGAAGTCGGACTTGACGATTCCTACTCCGGACCGGAGGCTGGCCGTCGCTTTGGAGGAGGACGGAATCCGCACCTCGGCATTGCCTACGCCGGACTTCACTTTAAGGTCTTTGGACGGTAGGCGGCGGAGAGAGGCTTCCACGTTGCCGACGCCAGTATTGATTTCGACAACCGAACCGCTGATGGACACATCAGCCAGCTTGAGGTCGCCGACGCCGGTATTCAACATGAGCTCCGTAGCGTCACCGTCCACGGCGATATGGCCCACGCCTGTCTTCAACTTGAGCGACGCATAGGAACCTTCCGCGTTGATATCGCCGACGCCCATGGCGCTCTCAATAGCCAGGCCGCGCGGAATCCGGACTTCCAGCATCAGGCTTCCGTTTGCCCGGTCTTTGCCGTTCCCTTTCTTGAGCGCCTCCGGGACCACATCCTTGATGACGAGCGTGTCGCCCTGTCGGTCGATTTCCACCTTCGTTTCCTGGAGCCATCTCGCCTGGTCGGCCTCGGTGCCGCCGTTGACGCGGCGGGTTCCGACTACTTTCACCTCCCCGGCAGAATCCGTTCGGAACTTTAGCGAGCCCACCTCGACGCTGGCCCGCAACGTTCGAATTCCGGAAGCCGGAATCGCCTTCTCAACTCTTGCTTCCTTCTGCGCCGCAGCCAGCAGGGCTGAAGACGCCACACACCCGCCGAGCAGCGCCAGCGAGCTCAATAACATTGCTCTACGCATCGTTTCGCCTCCTTAACGCCAGAATTAACAACCTCTCATGTGTCCGCAGGAACGAGTTCGACGACTTCGCCGTTTGTCAGTACGGCAAGCGCTTTTACGTCCCTGATCTCGGGAACCCACTTAACGCGCTGTTCCTCTGAAAACGCACCTAGCGGGGGCCGGAGCTTGTACGCCACTTTAAACAGGGCTTCGCCATGCGACTCTCAAACAATCAAGGGGCGCGCTCCCCGTCGCGCTTCAGTGAGCGGGCATAGCCGCCGGTAAGCCAGCGCGCGCCGTAGGTCATGGCGTACTCCTTGTCCTTCCGCTTCAGCGCTCCCTGTTCCATGGACATCTTCTTGCCGATCCAATAGGCGGCCGTCGGGCATACCAACAGCTCGGGCTTGACGTACTTTGGGGTCACGGCTTCCAGATTGGCCGGCAGGACTCCCTTGTGGTCATTTTTGTAGGTGGATAACGCCCGGTGGAACTGCGCCAGGCGTTCGCGGCACTGTTTGACCTCAGGCTCCTGGCGCTTCGCCTCGCCCACGGCTATTGTGCTGACCTTCCGATCCTGAATGGATCGGTAGCCCCAGAAACCAATCCCTCCCAGCGCCGCCAGCGATACGAGCACGATAGCGATTCGCTTCACCGGACCTGCGACTCCGTTCAATGCTGTCCTCGCAATCTGAATGTCGGCCCGCAAGTGAAACCACTGAGATCCGCCGGCCGAGCGAACAACCGCAACCTCCATTTTACTTTGGAATCTCAGATTGCGAAGATCATCTTCATTAGTCCCTGACGCACGAAGCGCGGCGCGTTCGGATCGCCGATGATGAAGTAGGACTCCGCCCCGGCGATTCCGGAGTGGCGGAACGAGCCGTACCAGTTCGTAGCGGCGTTCTGCGTGACGATCCTGCCGCCTTCGAGGGATGCTGAACGGGTCCCGAGTAGGTTGACCGCAAATAGTGAGCGGTCTGGCTGCTTGTGGGTATTGAAGGGGTCGAAACTCACCTCCAGCGCGTCTTCCGAAGTACTGTCGAAGTTGAAGGACCCGAACCGGTAATCCTGAATCGTTTCGCGCGCGGTGGTTCTATCTGGCTGGCTGTCCTTCGCCGGGAAAGCGAGGCAGTTGTTCTGGCGTCGTATAGAATCAGCGCCGTAGTCTGGTCGGCCACCGGCTTGCCGGTCTGCGGATCGATGAAAGTCTTCGCTTTCGCCGCCGCCGCTATGCTTACTCGGCTGCGAGTGAGTCGGTTTCGCGGAATCGACCGCCCAAGAGATGGGTTACCTAGAACAATTCGACGTCTACTAGACCGAAATATCAACCGCGAGTTATCGGGAGACGGGGTCCAGGGCTTAGGGTTTAGGGTATAGGATTCAGTATGTGACAGGCTGTACCCTAGACCCTAGACCCTAAACCTAGACCCTAACTTCGGAGGCGGACGATGGAAGAGTCAACGAAATACCTGCTCGTGGGAGGCGGAATGGCCTCTGTGTGGGCGGCGCAGAACATACGGGAGCGAGACAAGGAGGGCCGCGTTCTGATCGTAACCAACGAGCATCACCCTCCCTATGACAAGCCGCCGCTCTCGAAATCCTACATCGCAAAGGAAGAGGTCGCAATCGACGACGCTTACAGCAAGTTCGACAACTTCTACCCGGACAACAACATCGACCTCAAGAAGGAAACCGAGGTTAAGCGGCTGGACCGGTCGAACCGCACGGCGCACCTGGAAAATGGCGACACCATCCGCTATGAGAAACTGCTGCTCGCAACAGGTGCGGACCCTCGGGAGCTTGATGTTCCCGGAAGCGACCTGAATGGAGTCTTCTACCTCCGCACCATAGATGAAGCGCTCGGAATCAGCAATGCGGCGAAGACGGCGAAAAGGGCGGTGCTGATCGGGGCCGGTTACCTGAATATGGAGGTCGCTTCGGGTCTCGCGCAGCGAGGCGTGGATGTAACCGTTATAGAACGAGAGGACCGGCCGTGGTCACGACTGGCCAGCCGGAAGCTTGGCGACTTCCTTCGGCGCACCTATGAGGGCGCTGGAATCAAGTTCGTATTTGGCGAAGAGGTGACGGCATTTATGGGCGGCGGCGCGGTGGCCGCGGTGTCTACGAAGAGCGGGGCGCGATACGAGGCGGAATTCGTGGTCGTTGCAGTCGGGGCGTCCTTACGCACGCAGCTTGCGAAAGACGCCGGCCTTGAGCTGGGCGATAGAGGCGGGGTAGTCGTCGATGAGTATCTCCAGACGGCCGATCCAAACGTGTGGGCTGCCGGTGATATCGCCTACTTCAACGACCTTGCGTTGGGGCGCCGGTGGCATGCTGAACATCACTTGAACGCCAAATGGCAGGGGCAAGTTGCCGGGGCCAACATGGCCGGGGAGAGGAAGGCGTATGACCGCGTCCCCTACTTCTTCTCCGACTTCCTGGACCTGCACATGATCCTGCGCGGCGATCCCTCCGGCAGTACGCAGCGAAAGACGGTCGTATTCGGGAGTCTCGAGGGCGGCGAATTCGTCGAGCTCTATCCCGATGAATCCGAACGGCTTCTGATGGGCGTCGCCATCAGCCACGAGGAGCCGAAGCTCGATCCGATCTCCGATAAGCTCGATGAGCTGTTCCGCGCTCGGGCGGACGTACGCGACCTGGACGCTGCCGCATTCGGACTTTGAGAAGTAAAAAACGTGCTTAGACAGCATTGCGAGGGGTTGGTTACGCCCGGCACAAAAAAGACCCCAAGAGACCATGCTAACCAGAAGGAATCGGTCTTGGTGGCGCACAATGTCTGAATAAGTTCGGTTACTCCGTTAACCGAGCAGCGGTCTTACTCTGTTTACCTACCGCCCGGGGCGCAGGACCCGGAACCCATCAGGAGGTAGAGTTAGATGCACGATTCAGGCAAGCGATCGGGGTTTACCCTGATCGAGTTACTCGTCGTAATCGCAATTATTGCAATCCTCGCGGCAATCCTATTCCCGGTGTTCGCCAGGGCTCGCGAGAAAGCCCGCCAGACGAGCTGCCTCAGCAACAATAAGCAGCTCGCAAATGCCTTCCTCATGTACGCGCAGGATTACGATGAGACGTTCCCTCCGTCACGCTTCTCCGACCTTGGTCTCAATGGAATCGGCATGCCGGACAACGCAAATCGGCGGTTTCCGTGGAACGTCAGCATCTACCCGTACGTGAAGAGCACTGGTGTGTTCGCTTGCCCCTCGGACGTAACAAACGTCGCCAACAACTCTCGGCCGCCTTGGTGCCCGCCGGAACTGACCCTCAACAATCGAGATGTGATTCGGCGGAGCTTTAACGTCGTCGCCGGACCTCACGACGATTCGCGTCCCATGCCTGGCGGCGTCATGAGCACCAATTGGGGAGCGACCCATGCATCGATCGACCGGCCGGCCGGGATGATAATGGTATGCGAGCGGTATGAAGGCCGAGCGCTCTGTCATTCGGGAGGGCCGCACTTCAAGGGCCAGAACGCAGCCTTTGACTTCGTCAACCGTGGCTACCTTCCGTCGGTAGTTCCCGGTCTCAGCGTCCAGGTCGTAGAGCTGAACGCCATTGCTCGCTACCTGCCCACTGCTCAGCGCGTTCCTTCCAACACGAATATGTACCACAGCGGCGGATTCAACAATGTGCTGGCGGACGGGCACGCCAAGTGGCACCGCTACACGCAGACGTTCAAGATGACGAACGGCCTGGTGGAATGGTCCATGTGGGACAAGCGGCTGGGACCATAGGCCCAATCGTGCACGAACGAACAGCGGCCGGACGAGATCTCGTCCGGCCGCTGTTTTTGGAATCCGCGATCTGCTATTGACCGCTGTTTTGCCGATATGCCGAGTAGCTCCGGCGTAGGAAGTTGATCTCGGAGCGTGTGTATCCGACGCCGCAAAGAAACGAATCCGGGAGGTGGGCTACGCTATCGGTGAGTGTGGCGGAATCCAGCTCGGAAGGGCCAGGGTGCACCACCGTCTCAAGGCCGACTGCTTTGTGCAAGTTCCGGCATCCGGAGAGTATAGTGAGCGACATGGTTGCGCCCGACAGGTTTACCCCCGACAGGTCTGCGCCGCTCAAATCAACCTCTGTAAGGTTCGCCCCACGCAGGTTAGCTCCCGTGAGGTCAGCGCTCCTCAAATCCGCGCCGCTCAGGTTGGCAAACAGCAGCAATGCGGCCTTCAGGTCGGCGCCGCGCAGGTCCGCGTGGATAAGGTACTGCCCTGCAAGGTTCGCCCTTTGAAGCGTTTCCGCATCCAAAGAGAGGAGCGGCCGTCCACTGGCACGATGGTTAATGTCGATCATAATCCTGTCTAGTCAAGTGTTGAGTGTCGAAGGGGACCTCTCAATACTCAACACTCAACACTTTTCTTTCTGAGTCGAAAAAACGGGCGGTTCCCGATAGGGGCCGCCCGCTGTTCTCGAGAGAACGCTACCTGTTCGGCGGACTCGTAACGGTGTACTCTTTCATTACGAATTCGTGCGTGACGTCGTTAGCGACTTCGAGCCGCGTTGGCTCAGAGAAGAGATTTTCCTTGGAAGCGTACAGGTAGTACACGCCGGTTTGCAGCTTCAGGCTGAACCTGCCTTCAGAGTCCGTATCTGCCTGGTAGACGATGGATGGATGCATCCGCGAGCCACCCGTAACGACTGCGGATTCCGCTCCCGCCACGCCGCCCATGATACGATAGTGGTCCGATATCGGCGAAGCGTATACTGTGGCATTGGCGACCGGCGTGGCCGTACCGTTCGAGGAGGCTGCGACGACGCGACCCGATAGAGTTACCTCGCGGGTCACCCGCTTCGTGAGACGGAACTCTACGGTGACAAGCCCGCGAAGCGGCACCTGAACCGTCTGCTCTGCCGACAGATAGCCCTCGGCGTACACGTCGACCAGAACCTCGCCCGCCGGCGCTCGCATTCGGAATTGGCCCTGCGCGTCCGTCGTGGCATAGAAGTCGAATTCATCGGGGACGATGTAGATTCCGCCGCTGCCCCCGCCAATGTTACCGGGAGAGCCTCCGCCGCCACCGACCGAACCCGGAGAGCTGTACCCTCCCGTGGTCGTTCCGTCCGGGAAAGCGATCGGCATTGGGACCGGTCCATGCAAGAGGCTGACGTGCGCGTTAGCTACCGGTTCGCCGTTCTCCGCATTCACCACGCGTCCTTCGATGGTCCCGACCCGCGGCCGGCGGAGCTGAAGCTCGAAGTCGATCGTGGTCGTTCCGGATGCTGTGATCGTGACCGGCTTCTGGTCCACCTCGAGTCCGGGCCGCACTGCTACCGCCAGATAATCACCCGCGGGGATTCCGTCCAGCGAATAGGCGCCTGTTTCATCGGTGAACGTGTAGCGCTCGCGGAAACTGTGTGAGCGGCCGGATGCCGGGTACATGTCCACCGACGCGCCGTTCGAGCCTATTGCTTCGCCCGGGAGCGGCTGGATCGGATCCGGATACTCGCGCGGCGTGACCCTTACCAGTACTCCGGCGACCGGCGACTTCTGGCCTTCTTCAGAGATGAGGTAGGCCGTGCCGGCCATCACACCATTCGCGGCGGGGTCGGCCGCGTGGAGCTGAATGTCGCCAGGCGTGGTGCTGAACGCCGAAACATAAGTCATCAGGGATTCCGTCTCGAACCCCTCTTTGTCTACTGAAACCAGGTACTCGCCCGCCGGAAGCCCATCCACCGTATAACTACCCGAGCCGTTGGTCTTCGTGGCCCGCACCGGGTGGGGGGCTACGTCTGCTGTGTTGGTGTATATCAGCTCAGTCACCGTAACCCGCGCGTCCGAAATCGGCCGGTGGTTCTCCATTGAGGTTACGAGGCCGCTAATCTGACCGGACTCGCGCAGGGCGATCTCGCCCACCTCCGTATTGCCGCCGGGGCTGACCCGCGCGCAGAAAGCCGCCGCATGGGTCGTCGTCCGCGCGATGATGGTCCTAAGCCCTGGAGGCACGCCGGAGATCGTGAACGTCCCGTCCGGATTCGTTGTGGCGCTGAGGGTGGTCCCCTCAACCGAGATGCGGATGGCGTCCCCCGCCGCGCGCCCGGCCGCCGGAAGCGCGACGAGGTCAGACACGCGCCCGCTGATGCTTCCGGTCCCGCCCGAACCGCCGGACCCGCCGCCACAGCCGGCAAGCGTTGCGAAGAGAACCAGGACGCAGAGTGAAAATGGATTCCGCAGGGTCTTCATCGGTGCAATCTCCATCCGGTGGACGGGGGGAACGCCCAAAATATGCCGGAATCGAGATTGAATCCGGCGAACAGTCATCGGGCGGATTATAGCACGAGGTCGTAATGCCGTCAATGAAATTCTGTGTGGGTGTGTGGATGTATGGATGAAACGGCCGAGTACGAGTACGAGTACGATTACGATTGACTCAGGCGGTCGGAGAACACCCAAACACCCACACACCCACACAGAATTTAGGTGCGCCTAAATCATAATCGAACTGCGTTGACCTTATCGTTTTAGGTATGTTATACTTTCGGGCGTAAGCGTACCGATTCGGTCCTGTTAACGAGCTTAGAAGAATCTGCACATGCCTACTAAAGAATTCAACATCCGCGTGCCGGCCACGTGCCGGCCGAGCACGAAAGACCACGAGAAGAGCCAGCTCACGGAGAGCGTCGAGGAGTACACCGAAGGCATCTGGCGGCTGGAACGGGAGGTATCCACCGTCGGAACAGGCGAGATCGCGCAGTATATGAATGTCGCCCCGGCCTCCGTTACGACTATGCTGAAGCGGCTCGCGGAGCACGGGCTGGTCGAGCATACTCCGTACCAGGGCGTCCGCTGCACTCCCAAAGGCGAGGCGCTGGCCATCGATCTTCTCCGCAAGCACCGCCTGCTCGAGCGCCTGCTCGTCGATTTCCTGGATCTGCCGTGGGACGACGTCCATGACCTCGCCTGCAAGCTTGAACACTATATCTCGATGGACGTGGCCGACCGCATTGAGCGCGCTCTTGGTTATCCGACCACCTGCCCCCATGGGAATCCGGTAGATGCAACGATCGAAGACGGCTCTCTCCGCCTTTCGGACATGGAGACCGGCCTCCCGCTCACCATTGTCAAAATCACCGACGAGCGCGAGGAGTTCCTGGTCTACCTCGGCCAGATCCATTTGCTACCTGGCGTGAACGTCATCATCACCGAGCGTACGCCGTTCGGCGACGTTATGACGCTCGATGTGGACGGCCAGGAGCGCGGCGTTGCCGTAGGTAAAGAGGTCGCCACCGCAGTGTACGTGAGACCCCAGGATTCCGCGGTGGTGACGGAGCGATGAAAGGCAGTGTGGAAGTGTGGAGGTGTGGAAGTGTGGAAGCCGTTTCCTCCGTACGTCCATACCTCCATACTTCCACACTGTAACTCCATGCCGCGAGTACCGTTCTTTGAAATAGTCCGTGGCGCGAGGCGCACAGGCACGGATTCCGTCGAAGCGCTGGATGGGGACACTGTTCGGGGTCGGTTGATGGTTGTCGGGAATCCCAATGTCGGGAAGAGCGTGCTGTTTTCAAAGCTCACCGGCAAGTACGTGGTGGTATCGAACTATCCGGGGACAACGGTCGAGGTTACGCGGAGCCGCGCAATCTTTGGCGGAATCCCTTACGAGGTGATCGATACGCCCGGAATGTACTCGCTGCGGCCGCTCTCGGACGAAGAGAGGGTGGGGCGGGCGCTGCTGCTGAGGGAGCATGCCGACATCGTTCTCCACGTGGTGGACGCGAAGAACCTGGAGCGGATGCTCGGTTTCACGACCCAACTCATCGAGGCGGGGCTTCCGGTCATTCTGGCGATCAACATGATGGACGAGGCGGAGAAGATCGGATTGACAATAGATTCCGAACGCCTCGGCCGCGAATTGGGGATTCCGGTAGTCGAGACAGTCGCAACAACTGGACTGGGGTTGGACAGGTTAAGAGAGATTCTGAATGAGTACGCTGACGCCGCAGCGGTCTCAGCCGCTTAAATACGATCCGTCGGTCGAGCGAGCGGTGGAATCCGTTTCCTCGCGCCTCACCGGCGACTACCGCCTGACGCGCCGCTCCGTTGCGCTTCTCCTGCTGCAAGACGACCCCGAAATCCGAGAACTGGTCCGGGAAGTCGAAGGCCCGAACTTCGCGTTGGTGGAAGACTCCGTTCACACCTCCAGCCAGGGATTCGATGAGCCACTCGATTCCGTCATCAGTCTCCAGCGCCGCGATGCCGTTCGCGCCATCACGGAATCCGCCGTTCGGCACCCGGAGCATTCGCGAGTCTGCTTCAACGAGCGGCTGAGCCGCCTCTGCACCTCGCCGATCACTGGCCTTCCTATTCTGGCGCTGGTACTGTGGTTCGGCCTTTACCAATTCGTGGGAATCTTCGGAGGCGGCACGCTCGTCGGGCTGCTGGAAAACGACCTGTTCGGGGGAATCATCAATCCCTGGGTTACGGGCGTGGTTCAGGCCCTCTTACCGTGGCCCTGGCTCTCCGACCTCTTCGTCGGCGAGTATGGGATGTGGACGCTGGGTGTTACCTACGCGATCGCGCTGATATTCCCCATCGTGGGGACTTTCTTCCTCGCGTTTTCCATCCTGGAGGACAGCGGCTATTTCCCGCGATTGGCGATGTTGATCGACCGGCTGTTCAAAGCGATTGGGCTCAACGGCAAGGCGGTGATCCCCATCGTGCTCGGATTCGGATGCGATACGATGGCGACCATCGTCACGCGGATTCTGGAGACTCGCCGCGAACGGATCATTGCCACCTTCCTACTCTCTCTGGCGATTCCGTGCTCCGCCCAGATTGGCATCATGGTCGCTCTCCTCGCCGGGCATCCCGCGGCGTTCTGGACGTGGGCGGGGATCATGGCCGGAATCTTCCTGGTCATCGGGTACCTGACCTCGAAGCTCCTTCCCGGCGAGCCCGCGCGCTTTGCCATGGAGCTGCCGCCGCTTCGGTGGCCGAGCCTCACCAACATTACGGCAAAGACCTACGCGCGCATGCAGTGGTACTTGATGGAGGTATTCCCGCTCTTCGTCCTGGCGAGCGTCGTCATCTGGATTGGAAGACTCACGGGCATTTTCGGGCTCGTCATCGAGGCTCTTAAGCCGGTGGCAAACATACTCGGGTTCCACGGAGCTCTTGCCAACGGAATGTCGGAAGTCTTCCTCTTCGGATTCTTCCGCCGCGACTACGGCGCGGCCGGCCTGGACAAGATGCATGGCGAGCAGGCCCTCACGGGAAATCACACGCTAGTTGCGGTGGTAACTTTGACCATCTTCCTCCCGTGCGTCGCCCAGTTCCTGATGATGAAGAAGGAACGCGGAATGAGAATGGCCCTCGCCATGGCAGGCTTCATCTTCCCCTTCGCCATCTTCGTAGGTTGGGCACTCAACTTGACGCTGACAGCGTTGAATGTAAAACTATGACGACCGACGACCGACGACCGACGACCGGCGTCGTAAATCCAAAATCCAAAATCCAAAATCAAAAATCGGATTCCGTCATCCGTCCTCCGTCATCCGTCGTCCGAGTGAACCCGAGACCCGAGACCCGAGACCCGAGACCCCTCACCACTCGCTGCGGATTCTGCGCTCACGAGTTTACCGAGGAGGAGGCCCACAAGACCTGCTCGAAATGCGCCCAGTTTGGCGGCTGCAAAATGGTTATGTGTCCCCGCTGCGGATACGAGATGCCGCAGACGCCAAAGCTGATCCAGATGATCCGCCAATGGAGATTGCGCCGGGTTGAAGCGGTCCGATAACGCTTCGTCCGGTCTTCCCCTGACGCGCCTTCCGAAAGGTGTGAAGGCCACGGTCCTGTACCTCGCCACCGATTCCGCGCACGAGCGCGGCAAGCTCATGGCCCTCGGCGTCATGCCCGGCGCCGTCCTCAAACTCCTCCAACGATTCCCCGCCTACGTAATCCAGTTAGGCTACACCCAGCTCGCCATCGACAAAGAGACGGCCGCGAGCATCGTGGTGGTTAGGAATGATTAGCCGCGAATGAACGCGAATGAACGCATATGATTCCGAACCGCCAAGACGCCAAGAAGAACAAGAGTGGAAGAGTGGAAGCAGCGACTTCCACTCTTCCACTCTTCCACTCTGTTTTTCTCTGCGTCCTCTGCGTTCTCTGCGGTGAATCCTAATCCGCGTTTATTCGCGTTCATTTGCGGCTCATTCGCTATGTCCTCTTCATTCACGGCGATAGCTCCCTACTACGACCTGCTCATGCGGGATGTGCCCTATCGCGGGTGGGTGGAGTACCTGCATCAGCTCCTGGAGGCGCGCGGGTTCGAACCACATCGGATTCTGGACCTTGCCTGCGGCACGGGCAGCGTCTCGGAAATCCTAGTGGGTCAGGGATTTGAGGTGGTCGGCGTTGACGTCTCAGAGGCGATGGTCGAACGCGCGCGGACGAAGGCGGAAGGGAAGGGGATAACGGTCGAATACCACGTCCAGGATGCGTCGGTACTGCAGGTTCCGGGCGAGCGGTTCGACCTCTGTGTCAGCTTTTTCGACAGCCTGAACTACATTGAGGAGCCCGCCAAGCTCCAGATGGCCATTTTCAGCGTCTATGAGCACCTACGACCTGGCGGACTCTTCGTTTTCGATGTGAACTCCGTCTTCGCCCTGGAAGGCGGCTTCTTCGATCAGGACAATACGGCTTCTAACGCCCGTCTTCGGTACGTATGGCGCAGCGAATATGACGCGGAATCCCGTCTTTGCACGGTCCACATGCGCTTCTTTCTTCGGGGACGGGACGGAATCGACCAGGAGTTCCGGGAGACCCACGTTCAGTTTGCCTACGAAGAGGAAGAACTCAGGCAGATGCTGTCGACGGCCGGTTTCTATCGCATCGAGACCTACAACGCCTACTCGCTTCTCCCAGTCCGCCCCACCTCAGACCGCATCTTCTTCGTCGCCGAACGCCCGGGATAGTTTATTCTCGCTCGTTTGCGCATACTTCCCACAGCATTACGCCGTGATCAGAGGCAGCGGTGGCCAGGCGCTTAGAGTCTGGTGAGAAGGCAAGGGCATTCACGGATTTCTCGTGGGCCTTAAAGATCGCGGCCGGTTTGCCGGATTCTGCATCCCACAGTTTCGCCAGGGAGTCGTCGCCTGAGGTTGCCAGCCATTTGCCATCCGGTGAGAATTGTATAGCGTTTACTCGTGCCGGGTGCGCCTCGAAAGTCCGGGTCTCCTTCCAGGTCCCCGTGTCCCAGATTCGCACGGTCTTCTCCGCATGGCCGGTAGCAAGCGTCTTGCCGGTCTTGGAGAGCGCGGCGCAGGTGACTCCGCGGGCGGCTATCGACGCGGATTCCGTATATCTTTCGAGATCCCACACTTTGATGGCAGTGTCGCCCGTGGTGATGAGGTACTTGCCGTCGGGCGTGAAAAGGGCGGAGCTGATTCCGCCGGGATGCTGCAATGCGCGGTGTTCGAGCCCGCTCGTCGCGTCCCAGAATCGGGCAGTTGCGTCTAATCCGCCGGTTACGATATGCTTGCCGTTTGGCGAGTAGGCGACACAGGTTACGAATCCGGTATGCGCTTCCAAAACGTGGGTCTGCTTGCCGGTTTCGACTGTAAAAAGCTTGGTTCCCCAGCTTCCTGCCGCCAGCTTCGTACCGTCAGGGGAGTACGCAAGCCCGGTTACCGCGCCCTCGTGTCCGCCCAGCGTGCGGACCTCTTCGCCGTCCTCCACGTTCCAGATCTTAACGAGATTGTTGATGCTTCCGGCGACTAGGCGCTTGCCATCGTGGGAGAAGATGACTGATAAGACAGGCGCCGTGTGCCCTTCGAAGGTCCGAATCGGTTCCGTTATGACGGGGGTGGCGGTGTCCTGCAGGTTGACGGCGATGACCATCGAGAGGATGAAGAGAGTTATCGTTGCTTTCATTGCGTTTCCGGTTCAATTCGCCAGATACGGACCGTTTTGTCCCAACCTGCAGTTGCCAGGGTTAAAGAATTCGGCGCCCAGGCGAGAGCGGTGACCGCGTCCAGGCCGGTGATCGTCCGAAGACGTTTCCAGTCGGCGGTTGACCACAGGCTGAGTGTGCCGTCGCCGCTTCCAAGCGCCAGAATCCGGTTGTCGGGTGAAAATGCTGCCGCCGGAATCGTTTCGGCGTGACCGGGAAGCGAACGCCGGTACTGTCCGGTTTCAGTGTCCCATACGCGGCCCAGTCCGTCAAGTCCTCCCGTCACAGCGGTCGCGCCGGTCCGCGACAGCGCGAGGCAGCCGATTCCGCCGCGATGAACCCAGGACCGAACCTCGCGTGGCTTGCGCCAGTCCGTGAGCCGCACCGTCCCATTCTCGCGGGCAATGATCAGACGACGTCCATCCGGCATGAACGCAAGGTCCGCCACTCCGGAGTCACCGCCGCTAAGATTCTGCACTGGGAGCCAGCCGTCGGTATCGTAGACCGTCAGGCTACCATTGCTTCTCCCCAGCGCCAGATTCCGGCCGTCGCGGCTGAAGGCAAAGGTCGTGATGTCGGCGGTTGACGCGTTGCCGACCTGTGATTCCCGCCAATCCGGCGACTCCCACCGGAATAAGGTCGCGACGACACCGGCAACCACGGAATCCCCGGCGGCGGAGAAGGCGATTGCCGCGACCCCGGTTTGTGGCTGGTTTAGCAGCATGTTCGCGCTCCAGGTACTTGCATCCCATATCCTCACCGTCCCATCCTGTCCTGCTGACGCCAACTGGTTCCCGTTCGGGGAGAATGAAAGTGAAGTAACGAATCCGCGGAATCCTTTGAGCACCTTTACCTGGGTGGGCGATAGGTTCGGCCGATTCTGAAGGATTGTAGCAGCGGCAAGCGCGGCGAATAGGAGGGGGGAGAGTTTCATTGAGCGTGAGAAAGACGCATTGGAATCCGTTTCTGTTCAGCCACTCGCACTATCGCTAGACGCCCTTGCGCAGTTATTACGGCAAGTGCTAGACTCCAAACCGAATCCGGCCGGTTGGAAGTTGGAATCGGATAACTGCCGGTCACTTGCAATACTGAAGGGAGCTTCCTCCATGCCTGTCCGCGTGGGCATCAACGGTTTCGGCCGCATCGGCCGCCTTACTCTGCGCGCCATTCTCGATCGCCACCCCGACGAAGTAGACGTGGTCGCGGTCAACGACCTGACGGATACGGCCACCAACGCGCATCTCTTCCAGTGGGATACCACGTATGGTCCGTTTACGGGTTCGATGACGGTCGAAGAGAACGACTTCATCGTGAATGGCGAGAAGGTGCGGGTCTTCTCCGAGCGCGAGCCCGGCGCGATTCGCTGGGATGAAGAGGGCGTGGATGTAGTGGTGGAATCCACCGGCTTCTTCACCGACGCGACGAAGGCGGTCGCTCACCGCGAGCATGGGGTGAAGAAAGTGGTCATTTCTGCCCCAGCCAAGAACGAGGACCTCACCATCGTGCTTGGTGTCAATGAGGATCGGTACGACCGGTCAAATCATCATGTGATTTCCAACGCTTCCTGCACGACCAACGGCCTCGCGCCGATCGCAAAAGTGCTGAACGACCGCTTCGGAATCCAGAAGGGGCTCCTGACGACCGTCCACGCCTATACGAATTCCCAGAAGCTGCAGGATACGGCTGCCAAGGACCTGCGCGACGCCCGCGCCGCCGTAGAGAACATCGTGCCTTCCGCCACCGGCGCCGCCCGCGCGGTGGGGCTGGTGATTCCCGAACTCCAGGGCCGATTCAGCGGCATGGCTTTCCGCGTGCCGGTACCCGCCGTCTCTGTCATCGACTTTACCGCGCTCCTGGGCCGCGATACCACTGTTGAGGAGGTAAACGGCGCGGTCAAGGAGTACGCCGACGGACCAATGAAGGGAATAGTGGAGTACACGGAGCTTCCGCTGGTTTCCTCGGACTTAAAAGGGAATCCGCACTCCTCCATCTTTTCCGCGATGGACACAGTCGCCGTCGGCGGAAACTTCGTGAAGGTGGTCTCCTGGTATGACAACGAGTGGGGTTACTCATGCCGGGTTGCGGACCTGGTGAAGTTCCTCGCCGACCGCGGGCTCTGAATAGTTGTAGATCTCCGGGTTGTCGGATCGACTGGGGTGCGCCTGAACTTCGTTTAGCTGGACAATGAAGAGATTACTTCCAGTCACTCTGCTCTTCGCGGTCACACTTGGATTCAGCTGCTTCCGCAATGCTGCGCGTTCCACGCCGCCCTCAACTGTCGCTAGTTCAAGCGAATCGGTCATTGCGACCGCCTACAAAAACCGATCGAGCAATATCCAGGTGGAGGGAGAGGGGAGGGTCGTGAAGCTGCTCGCCGATGACAATGAAGGAAGTGCGCACCAGCGATTTATCATCCGTCTTGGTTCTGGGCAGACCCTGCTGGTGTCGCACAACATCGACATTGCTCCGCGTGTCTCAGGTTTGCGCGAAGGCGATCACGTTTCGTTCAACGGCGAGTATGAATGGAACTCCAAAGGCGGAGTCATTCATTGGACTCATCACGACCCGGCCGGCCGGCATGTACCAGGTTGGATCAAGCATAGCGGGCGAACGATTCAGTGAAGTTCTTCCGAATCCGGAACGTTCGCCAGCGGAGTCATATACGTGGATGAGAAGACGGTTGAGGATATAGAGGTTCGCGGCAAGCGGGTACTCGTCCGTGTGGATTTCAACGTTCCGCAGGATGACTCTGGCGCAATTACCGACGATCGGCGGATTCGGGCCGCGCTGCCGACTATCCAGTACCTCCGCGACCATGGCGCGAGGACTTTGCTTGTGTCGCATCTTGGAAGGCCGAAGGGCAGTCCGGAAGACCGCGCGAAGTTCACGCTGAAGCCGGTAGCGGAGCGACTCGGGCAGCTTCTCGGTACCCCCATTCAACTTGCGCCGGATTGTGTCGGGCCGCCCGCGGAATCATCGGTTAGCGCGCTACGCGACGGCGGAATCGTACTTTTGGAGAACGTGCGGTTCCATCCCGAAGAGGAAGCCAACGACCCGGAGTTCGCCCGGAAGCTTGCCGCTCTCGCGGACTTGTACGTGAACGACGCTTTCGGAACGGCGCACCGTGCTCATGCCTCTACCGAAGGCGTTGCGCACAATATCCCCGGAGTCGCCGGATTCCTGATGAAGAAGGAGATCGAGTACCTCAGCCGCGCGCTCACGAGCCCGGAGCGGCCGTTCACCGCTATCCTCGGCGGGGCCAAGATCAAGGACAAGATTCCCGTCATAGAGAGCCTGCTTGGCAAAGTGGATAAGCTCCTCATCGGCGGCGGAATGGCATACACGTTTTACAAATCAAACGGGCTGGAGATTGGAAAGAGCCTGCTGGATGAGTCGTCCATGGAGTTTTGCAGGCAGGTGCTACACGAGGGGCACGGAAAGATCGAGCTGCCGAACGACTGCGTTGTCGCCCGCGAGTTCAGCAACGACGCCGAGCGGATGACTGTGAAAGTGGCGGAGATCCCGGCCGATTACCAGGGGCTGGACATCGGGCCAGGCACCATTGAGCGATTCTCTGAAGTCATTCTTACTTCACGAACGGTCGTCTGGAACGGCCCGATGGGCGTCTTCGAGTTCCCCAATTTCGCCTCCGGCACTCGCGCAATTGCTCAGGCAATGGCTGAGGCGACTGCCAGAGGAGCGACTACCATTGTCGGTGGTGGTGATTCCGCCGCCGCCGTCGAAGATCTCGGCTTCGCGGACAAGATTTCCCACATCTCCACCGGCGGCGGCGCATCCCTAGAATTCTTGGAAGGCAAGGAACTTCCGGGGCTCGCCGCTCTTCAAAACAAGGAGTAAAGGTTGAGTGTTGAGTATTAAGGGTTAAGACTCGACACTCGACTTGACACTCTTATGTCTGACGAAACCCACCACTTTCAGGTCGAAGGCTCCTGGACGGGCGATTCCGACAACGGATCGGGATATGTTGCCGGTTCGACGGGACAGATTCCGCTGGACTTTCCGGTGCATCTCGGCGGTAAAGAGGGAATGGCGAATCCGGAAGAGCTCCTGATGCAGGCCGTCGCCGGCTGCTATATCCTCACGCTGATAAACATCGCCGAGCGCCGCAAGGTACCGATCTCGTGCGTGGAAGTGAAGGCCGAGGGCGACGTCGTGAGGCAGGCAGGTGGAACTCTCAAGTTCGTCGCGCTCCGACTCCATCCGCGCGTGACGCTCCAGGGCGCGGACGATGCCCAGATTACAATAGCGAAAGACCTGGCGCATAAGGCCGAACTATACTGCACCATCTCGAACGCAATCCGCGGGAGCGTGCAGATCACGGTGGAGCCGGAAGTTGTGAACGTCTGAATGCGTGTGGAGGTATGGAAGTGTGGAAGCCGTTTCTTCCACACTTCCATACCTCCACACTTCCACAC